>NZ_JBEZKS010000006.1:0-179645 GCF_040651775.1 Streptomyces sp. NPDC048383 | reverse complement strand
CGGGGACGCCGAGGCCGGGAACGCGATCCGTTCGAGACGTATCCGGTGGGGATACGCCGATGGACCGCCCCGCGCGCCGGCGCCCCCGTCGCTCACTTCAGTGCGGCGATCTCCGGGTGGTCCTTCAGCCAGGCGCGGACCGCCTGCTGTTCCTTGCCCTTGCCGGTCCCCTGGATCTTCGCCTCCAGGCCGGTGAGCTGCTCCTCGGTGAGCTTGAAGGAGCGCAGCCACCGGGCGATCTCGGGCTCGTCGGCGGCGAAGCCCTTGCGGGCCAGGGTGTGGATGCCGTCGCCCTTGCCCCAGACGCCCTTGGGGTCCTCCAGCTTGGTCAGCTCGTAGGAGGAGTAGGCCCAGTGCGGGGACCAGAGCACGGTCACGACGGGTTCCTTCTTGTCGTAGGCGCGCTTGAGCTCGGCGAGCATGCCGGGAGTGGAGCCGTCGACGACCTGGTACTCGCCCTCCAGCCCGTACCCCTTCAGGACCTTGTCCTTCAGGATCCCCATGGCGCCGGCGCTCGGCTCGATGCCGATGATGCGGCCCTTGAACTGCCCGGCCTTGCCCTTGAGGTCCGCGAGGGAACGAACGTCCTTCACGTACGAGGGCACGGTCAGCTCCAGCGACGTGGGGCCGTACCAGGAGCCGAGGTCCTCCAGCTTGTTGCCGTACTTCTCCATGTACGAGGCGTGGGTGACCGGCAGCCAGGAGTCGGTCTGGAAGTCGATCTGGCCGCCGGCGAGGCCGGTGTAGAGCGCGCCGGCCTCCAGCTGGCGGGCGTCGACCTCGAAGCCGCGCCGCTCCAGGAGTTCCTTCCACAGGAAGGTGGAGGCGATGCCCTCGTCCCACGGGATGTAGCCGAGGGAGACCTTGCGGCCCTTGCCGATGTCGTCGGCGCCCGCGGGCCCGTCCTCGGACGTGGAGCCGCCGAAGGTGCTCAGACCGCCGGCGACGAGGGCGAGCACCACGGCGGCGGTGACCGCGTAGGCCGGCTGGGGGCGGTGGTTCCACAGCTTCGAGGCGCCGCTCGCGGCGGCCCGGGCGCGGGCCAGGGCGCGGCGGCCGAGCGGGGAGACCTGCCGACCGAGCGCTCCGGTCATCCGGTCCAGGTACATGGCCAGGATGACGATGGAGAGGCCGGCCTCGAAGCCTAGGCCGATGTCGACGTTGCCGATGGCGCGGTAGACGGCGCCGCCGAGACCACCGCCGCCGACCATGCCGGCGATGACCACCATGGACAGGCCGAGCATGATGACCTGGTTGACGCCCGCCATGATCGTGGGCAGTGCCAGCGGGAGCTGGACCCGTACCAGGGTGTCGCGCGGGGTGGTGCCGAAGGCGTCGGCGGCCTCGACGAGTTCCGCGTCGACCTGGCGGATGCCGAGCTCGGTCATCCGTACGCCGGGCGGCAGCGAGAAGATGATCGTCGCGATGATGCCGGGGACGACGCCGACGCCGAAGAAGATGATGCCCGGGATCAGGTACACCATCGCCGGCATGGTCTGCATGAAGTCCAGGACGGGCCGCAGGACGGCGCTCACCCGGTCGGATCGGGACGCCCGGATGCCGAGCGGGACCGCGATGGCCAGCGTGACCAGGGTCGCGACGAGGACCAGGGACAGGGTGGACATGGCGTCGTCCCACAGGCCCAGTGAGTCGACGAGCGCGAAGCCGACGAAGGCGAGCAGTCCGGCCAGGAGTCCGCGCAGCCACCAGGCGGCGACGGCGAGGATGCCCGCGAACAGCAGCGGGGCCGGGGCGGACAGGACGGCGTCGATGCCGTCGTAGAGGCCGGTGACGAGCGAGCTGATCGCGTCGAACAGCCAGGACAGGTGACTCTGGAGCCAGTCGACTCCGCTGTCGACCCAGGCGCCGAGGTTGAGGCGGGGCATCAGGCGGCCACCTCCGTGCAGGCCAGCGGGGGCCGTTGTTCGTCGCCCATGAAGGCGATGAGGCGGTCCTGGGGCACGGTGCCGACGACGGAACCGTCCGCGCCGGTCACCGCGACCGGGTGCGGGACCCGGGCGCTGACGGCGCAGACGTCGGCGAGCGGGGTGCCGGCGGTGACGGTCGGACAGGCGCAGGCGTCCGCGTCGGCGGGGGCCTCGTCCATGACGGCGTCGGCGGTCAGGACGCGGGAGCGGTCGACGTCCTGGATGAAGGAGGCGACGTACTCGTCGGCGGGGCGGGTGAGGATGTCCTCGGCCGTGCCCTGCTGGACGATCCGGCCGTCGCGCATGACGGCGATGCCGTCGCCGAGCCGCATGGCCTCGTTCAGGTCGTGGGTGATGAAGACGATGGTCTTCTTCAGGCGCTTCTGGAGTTCGAGGAGCTGGTCCTGCATGTCACGGCGGATCAGCGGGTCGAGGGCGCTGAACGACTCGTCCATCAGGAGCAGGTCGGCGTCGGTGGCGAGGGCGCGGGCCAGGCCGACGCGCTGCTGCATGCCGCCGGACAGCTCGTCGGGCCAGGACGACTCCCAACCGCCGAGCCCGCACAGCGCCAGCGCCTCGGCGGCGCGCCGTTCGCGCTCGGCCCGGGGGACTCCCTGGACCTCCAGACCGTAGGCCGCGTTGGCGAGGACGTCGCGGTGCGGGAACAGCGCGAAGTGCTGGAAGACCATGCTGATCTTGGTGGAACGGACGTGGCGCAGCTCGCGCGGGGAGAGGGCCGTGAGGTCCTCGCCGTCGAAGAGGATGCGACCCGCGGTGGGCTCCAGCAGTCCGTTGAGCATGCGCAACAGCGTGGACTTGCCGGATCCGGACAGGCCCATGACGACGAAGATCTGGCCGGGTTCGACGCGGAAGGTGGCGTCGATCACGGCTGCCGTCGTCCCCTCGGCGCGCAGCTCGTCGCGGTCCGCGCCGCGGTCGAGCGCGCGGACCGCTGCCGCGGTCTCGTCGGGGTGTCTTCCGAACACCTTGTAGACGTGTTCGGCCTGGAGCGTGGACACATGCACCTCGGGGGTCGTACCGGATCCGTCCCGACGGTGGCTCCGGCGGCGCGGGGAGCGGTGCGGGATCGGCCCGCGTGCGCCACGCCCGCGACCGACCGGCCGGAGTACATGGTTCCGCTCCAGCCGCGCGTTTGCCCCGGCGAACTCGGGGCAAACGGGGAGGTGATCCACCTCACGCCGCGGGCGGCGGTGGGTGAGCCGACTCATGCCGGGGGCGGTGGACGACGAGTGGCGCGGGTCACGCCCGGAACGGCGGACGGCGCGTGACGTGACGCGGCTCACGGTCGGGGCGACGGACGGTGCGGGCCGCGAGGCACGGGCGCGGCGACGGACGGTGCGGGCCGCGACGCACGGGCGCGGTGACGGGCCGCGCGGGTGGTGCGGCTCACGGCCGGGGGCGCGTTCGCGGGCGGGCGTCGGGGTGGATTCGGCCCCGGACATGCCGCCGGGGCGGGCGGCCGGTGGTCCGGCTCGCGCCCGCCCGGTGGGGGCTCGGTGGTGCGGGGTCAGGACCGACCGACGAGGGCGGGGTGCGCCGCCGTCTCCGGGTCCTCCAGCATGGACGTCCGCAGGTGGGCCAGGAGGCGGGTCAGCAGTCGGGAGACCTGCATCTGGGAGATGCCCAGGGCGGCGCCGATCTGGGCCTGCGTGAGCTCCTCGCCGAAACGCATCTGCAGCATCCGGCGCTCGCGGTCGGTGAGCTGTTCGAGCAGCGGGGCCAGGGTCTGGATGTCCTCGACGAGTTCCATCGCCGGCTCCTCCTCGCCCATGACGTCGGCGAGGGTGTGGCCCTCGGTGGGCCCGTCGCCGTGCTCGGTGTGCGGGGCGTCGAGCGAACCGCTGGTGTGGCCGTTGGCGGCGACCAGGCCCTCGACGACCTCCTCGTCCGTGAGGTCGAGGTGGGCGGCGAGGTCGGAGACGGTCGGCGAGCGGTCCAGCCTGACCGTCAGCTCCTCCTTCGCCTTGGCGATGTCTATGCGCAGCTCCTGGAGCCGGCGCGGGACGCGGACGGCCCAGCTGGTGTCACGGAAGTGCCGCTTGATCTCGCCCGTGATGTACGGCATGGCGAGGGTGGAGAACTCGTTCTCGCGGGCCGGGTCGAACCGGTCGATGGCCTTGATGAGCCCGATGGTGCCGACCTGGACGATGTCCTCGATGTCGCCGCCGTCACCACGGCCGCGGAAACGGCGCACGGCGTACTGGACGAGTGAGGCGTTCATCTCGATGAGCGTGTTGCGGACGTACTGGTACTCCGGCGTGCCCTCGGAAAGCTCGCGCAGACGCTTGAAGAACGCCTTCGACAGCTCCCTCGCGTCCGACGGAGCCACCTCGCGCGGCTCGTCGATCCGGGGCAGGCCCGCACTGCGGGCCGCGGCCTCGGCGCTCCGGCGGGGGCCGGGGACGGCGGTGGCGCGGGTGTCGATGGCGTGGTCGGTAGTAAGGGTGGTGGGGGCGGGTACCGGCATGGGGTTCGCTCCTTGGGCTGGTCGGCTTGCGGCGCGGGACCTTGACTGCCGTAGATGTTGGCCTTCTTCGACGCGTACGTCAAGAAACACCGGAAAACCGTTTCGCGTCTTGCGTCACGTGAATCAAATGGCGCATCATGACTCCATGGGGAGTATGACGCGCCGACAAAACTGGACATTCCTAACGAATCACGCACGCGTTCTGGTGACCATCGCCCGGGACCCGGCCGTTCGACTCAGGGATGTCGCCGTGACGTGCGTACTGACCGAGCGGACGGTACAGACGATCGTGGCCGACCTGGAGTCGGACGGGTACCTGCGCCGCGTGCGCGACGGTCGGCGCAACCGCTACGAGATCTCCCCGGGCGCCGTCTTCAAGCACCCGGCGGAAGCGGGCGTCCAGGTGGCCGGCCTCCTCGCCCTGCTCACCGGAGCCCCCTCCGCACCGGACCATCCGGAGTCGTCCGCGGATGACGTTGACGAGCCCGACGGCCCCGACGACTCGGAGGGCCCCGACGACTCCGCGCCCGGATCGCTGGACTTCCTGGCCCCGCACGACGCGGAACCCGACGCCGCCCCCGACCCCCACGTCACGACCCCGGGCCGCGCCGCCGAATAGGAGCGCGCCGCGTCGCACCCGCGCACCGACCCGGCGCCGGCCTCCCCGTACGGGGCGCGCGGGCTCAGGTGACGCGGAATCCGATGGCCGCCGGGTCCCGGTGGAAGGTCAGCCGGGCCCAGGTGGGGAAGGCCAGGTCCGTGACGGCGACGAGCCGACCGCTGGGGTCGTGCAGGGTCCGGCGTACGGACAGGCCGCAGGAACCGGCCGTGGCCACGGGCGGGCTGGTGCGGGTCATGGTGATCGTCTCCGCCGAGCGGCCGTGCGTCGCGGCCCGTTCCAGCCAACGGTGCAGCGGTCGCAGGTCCTCGTCCCGGGGCGCGCCCTCCCGGTCCAGATAGCCGGCCAGTTCCGGGGTCCGGGCGACCGTGCGCGGGCACAGGTACGTGACGGCGTGCTGGAGCGTCTCCCCGGCGGGGCCGTGCGTGCGGTGGTGGTGGACCAGGGTGCGCTGCCCGCCTCTCATGCCGAGCAGCGTGGCGAGCGAGGGCGGCACCGTGACCAGGGTGAGCCGGGTGCTCGTGGGCGGGCTCGGCGGCGGGACCTGTCGCTCGGGAAGGTACGTCGAGCGTGCCGCGGGCGGCGCGGGCTCGCGCCGCCGGGCCGTCGGTGCGGCGCCCGCCGCCCGGGTTCCCCGGCGGCCCGTCACGATCAGCCCGTCGGCGCGCAGTTCCTGGAGGGCGGCGCGGACGGTCTGCCGGTTGACCCCGTAGCGGGCGGCGAGGCTGCGCTCGGAGGGCAGCCTCGCGCCGCCGCCGGCGGGGTCGGTGCGGTCCAGTTCGTCGCGCAGCGCTGCGGCGATCCGCTGGTACTTGGGCGTGGCGGCCGGGCCGCCGCCCCGTGAGGGGGAGGGCATGACTTCTCCTCTGACGGGTGGTCAAGAAGTTCGCGGTCTGCCCGACCAACGTAGCATTGGTCTATACCTTTCGGTACGGGTGTGCCGCCGACCGGCGGGAGCTTGGCCGAATCGCACTCCGCGGGGCCGTTCCCTCAGGTGCGCAGGGGGTTGGGCAGCGGCAGGTAGCGCGCGTCGGCCCCGTCGGCCCGGGTCCATCTCAGCAGCAGGTTCGTCTTGGCCGGAAGACCGGATGCGGTCAACAACTCCGCGATCTCGGGGAGCCCGTACCCGGCGTCGTAGCGCAGGAACTCCTCGCGCACCGCCGGCCACACGGCGTCCGCGAACCCCGGATGGCGTTCGGCCAGGGCGCCCGCGATCTCCGCCAGGTGGTTGACGACCAAGCAGTACACCAGCCGCTGCCAAGCGGCTGCGCGCGGCGCGTCCTGAGGGAGTTTCACCCCCTCGGCGTCGCGGAAGAGGGCCTGCACCGGCATGCCCCGGTCGTCCACGGCGACGAGGCAGTTCTGCAGGTGGGCCTCCAGCACGATCCCGTGCCGGGCGAACAGGTCCAGCACGGGAGGCACCACGTGGCCCACATAGGCCCGCCACCAGGCATCCGGCGCGACCGGTCCGCCCGCCGGCGTGCCACAGGGGAAGTCCTCGGCGAGGGCGGCGGCCAGCAGCGGCGTCGCACCCGGGACCACCGCCCCGCGCAAGCCGTCGCGGACCAGGACGGCGAGTTCTTCGAAGGCGAAGGCGGCGGTGCGGTAACCGAGGTCCCGGAGCCAGACGGCGTTCGAGCCCGTGCGCGTGCGCAGTTCGACGAACCCGGCCTCGACGGCGGCGTCGACGCGCCGGAGTCCGAGCAGGTCGTGCCGCCACAACCGGCGCACGTCGTTGGTGATCCGTACGTCGAGGCTGAACTTCGCGAACAGGTCCGCCGCCGGGTCCGGTGCGTGGACGGTCCTGATCGAGGCGGTGGGCCACACCGGGAGCCTCGTCGGACCGAGCCGCAGCAGCCGGCCGTCGGCGAAGGCCTCGCGCACCGCCGGACGGCCCGCGACCAGGTCCAGCTGCCAGGGGTGCGCCGGCAGCGCCCGGTAGCCGGCCGGCGGGCGCGGGCCGTCGAGGATCCCGACGAGCGCGTCGAGCGCGTCGGCCGCGGCCGGGCCGCCCTCCTCGGCGACCTCGTCCTCGCGGATCCCCAGCACCACCAGAGGGAAGCGGGCATGGGCCTCGGGCGCGTACGGCAGCCAACTCGCGGCGGGCGCCCCGCCGCGGGCCTTGGGGGCGGGATGGTGCGGATGCCCCATCACCAGGGCCTGTTCCGAACGGAGGTACGGGTCCTGCGGCGCGGCGGCATCGGCCCGCGCGGCCAGGATCGCGGCGACGGCGTCCCGGCTGTCGGTGATCTCGCCGGGGAGCTCGTCGTTGGGAACGCCGGTGTAGCGGAGCAACTCGTCGGAGGTGAGCTTGACCAGTTCCGTGTGGGTGAGCGGATGCCAGCCGTTCTCCGTGGCCAGTTCTGGTGCGGTGGGGCGGCGTCCGCCGCGCACCCGCAGCAGCCGGCCGCTGCCGCGCAGCCGGTGGACCTCCCCGCCCTCCGCGTCGGCCACCTCCCGCAACAGGCAGTTCAGCAGCGGAGTGGCGGCGTATGCGTCGGCGGCGGCGTTGAGGTCCACTGGTTCCATTCGGTCCATCCGGTGTGCCGGAGACCCGTACGGGGGCCGCCGGCCGTGATCTTCAGTATCGGCGATGATGACATGATCATCCGGCAAAGCGATCCGAAAGGAACGGGACCCTGGACCGCAGCACGCACGTCCCCGACCCACCCGGCTCACCGGACCCCTTGGGCTCGTTCACCCCGTCGGGCACCCCCGCCTCACCCGCCGAGGAGGCCGTCGCCGCCGCGCTGGCCGGCGTACGGCCCGGGCTCGGATCCGCGTACGAGGCCGCGCTGGACGGGGCCCGCGCGGCCGTGCTCACCCGGCTGTGGCGCGCCCTGGCCTTCGAGCCGCTGCCGTGGGTGGTGGGCCGCGAGCACGGCCACGGCTCGTTGACGTTGCGGCTGGCGGACGGCCGCCGGCTGGAGGGGCCGCCGGCGGACCCGTACGCGACCACCGCCCACGTCGACGAGCTGAGGCTGGACGGTCGCGTCCACCGGCAGGCCGCCCGGCTGGTCGAGGCGTTGGGCGTGCCGCACGGCGCCGCCTTCGCCGCCGAACTCGACGACAGCACGGCCTCCCTCGCACTGTCCCGGGCCGGGCAGCCGGCGGGGCCGCAGGAGGAGCCGACGACCGGCTGGGAGTGGGAACAGCGGGTGGTGGACGGACATCCGTACCACCCCAACTGCCGTTCCAGGCCGGGCTTCTCGGTGGCCGAACAGTTGGCGTACGCCCCGGAGCACCGGCCGCTGGTCGAGCTCGGGCTGGTCCCCGTACGGGCCGAGGAGTGCCTGGTCACCGGGGCGTGGCCGGCCGAGTTGCGGGACGGCGGGCGGATCCTGGTGCCGGTGCACCCGTGGCAGGCGCGACACGTACTGAAAGGCGACGGTCGCCCGGGCGGCGGGACGGGTGGCGCGGCGCGTCCCGGCATCCCGGCGCATCCGCTGATGGCGCTGCGCACGCTCGCCCCGGCCGACGGCGGCCCCCACGTGAAGACGGCGCTCAGCACCCGGCTGACCTCCTCCGTACGGGACATCTCGGGCTACTCCATCGAGACGGCGGCCGTGGTGTCGGCCTTCGCCCACGCCCTGACCGCCCGCCTCGACGGACAACTGCACATCACCCGCACGCTGGGCGCTGCCACCGCGCACAGCCCGGACCTGGCGGCGGTGCTCCGCGAACCCCCGGAGGCGTACGCGGGTCCTGGCGAGCGGGTGGTTCCGGTGGCGGCGCTGGCGGGGACCGCGCTGGTCCGCTCGCCGTCCTGGCGGGCCGCGTTCGCCCGGCTCGCGCTGTCGGTGTGCCTGCGGGTCCTGGACCTCGGGGTGGCCCTGGAGGGCCACGGGCAGAACCTCCTGGTGGTCCTCTCCCCCGCCGGTGAACCCTTGCGGCTGGTCTACCGGGACCTCGCCGACATCCGGATCAGTCCGGAGCGATTGACCCGGCACGGGCTGGCGGTGCCCTCCCTGTCGGGACGGCTCGTCACGGACGACGCGTCGGTGCTGCGGCGCAAGCTCTTCGGGTCCCTGGTCGCCGGGGCCCTCGCCTCGACGGCGGGATCCGCGGCCGCCTTCGGCGAGGACCTGGCCGTCGCCCTCGACGGGGCCCCGCCCACCGCCGACACCGAGGCGCTGCGCGCCGGGCCGCTGCCGGTGAAGGCGCTGACCCTGATGCGGCTCAGCCCGGGTGTGCCCGGGGACCAGTGGGCGGAGCTCCCGCACCCGGCGAGCCGCCTCGCTCCGGGGTCCGCTCGGGGGTGAGTCGCGGGGTCGGTCGGGCTACGTTCGGGGCATGACAGAGACCTCGTACCTCCATGCCGTACGGGCGTTCTACGACGCCGTCGCCGTCGATCATGCCCGGCAGCCCGGCCCGGCCCTGGCGGGCCATCCGCTGGACCGGGCCATGCTGGGCGCGTTCGCCGCATGCGTGCGCGGCGACGCCGGGGGCGGGGCGGTCGCCGACCTGGGCTGCGGTCCGGGCCGGGTGACGGCGTACCTGCACGGGCTCGGCGTGCGGGTCTTCGGCGTGGACCTGTCGCCCGCGATGGTGGCGGCGGCCCGCCGCGACCATCCGGGGTTGCGGTTCGAAGTCGGGCCGATGGCGGCGCTGGACGTCGCGGACGGGGTCCTGGGGGGCGTACTGGCCTGGTACGCGACGGGCCACATACCGCCGGCGCAGCTGGCGCCCACCTTCGCGGAGTTCGCCCGCGTGTTGGCGCCGGGCGGCTACGCGCTCACCGCCTTCGAGGTCGGGGACGAACGGCGCCGGCCGCTGCGCGCCCACGGCCGGCCGGTCGACCTCGACGCGTACCTGACCCCGCCCGCACTGATCGCCGGGCTGCTGACCGAGGCCGGACTGACGGAGGTCGCCCGTCTCGTGCGGCAACCCGACGCCGACGAGGACGCGGTACGGGCCTTCCTGTTGTTCCGCAAACCCACGAGCGGCCGCTGATCCGCCGGTCGGGCTTCCCGTCGGTCCGCCGGTGGGGCTTCCCGTCGGTCCGCCGGTGGGCTCGCCGGCGCCACTTGGTGCGATAAGCCGTTCGGGCGGCAAAAACCGGTTCGCGGTCCCGCCTTCGCCGCGATCCGGTCGGGCGGTGGCAGGAAGGAGGGATGAGCCTCCAACGCCGCCGGGTCCTCGCGGGTGCGGCCGCCGCAGTCCTGGCCGGGGTCGGGGCGGCCGGCCCTGCGCCCGACGTCGGGGCTCTCGCCCGGGCGATGGACGGCCGACTGGTCCTGCCGGGTGACGGGGACTACGCCGAGGCACGACAGTCGTTCCAGCCGCGCCACGACACCGTCGCCCCAGCGGCCGTGGTCTACCCCGCGCACGCCGGTGACGTGGCCGTCTGTCTGGAATTCGCCCGCCGCTCCGGCGTCCCGGTGGTGCCGCGCGGCGGCGGCCACAGCTACCCGGGGTGGTCCACGGTGGCCGGCGGGCTGGTGATCGACGTGGGGGCGATGGCCCGGATCACCCTCGCGGGGGACGAGGTCCGGATCGGTGCGGGCGCCCGACTCGCCGAGGTGAACGCCGACCTCGCCGCCCGCGGCCGGGGAATCCCCGCCGGACTGTGTCCGTCCGTCGGGATCGCCGGGCTCACCCTCGGCGGCGGCCTGGGCCTGTCCTCCCGCGCCCACGGCACCACCTCCGACCGGCTCCTCGGGGCCCGGGTGGTGACCCCGGACGGGGTCGTACGGGAGACGGGCGCCGGGGCGGACCCGTCGTTGTACTGGGCGCTGCGCGGGGGCGGCGGAGGGAACTTCGGGGTCGTCACCGAGTTCCGGTTCCGCACCC
Organism: Streptomyces sp. NPDC048383; assembly: GCF_040651775.1. Lineage (NCBI taxonomy): Bacteria > Bacillati > Actinomycetota > Actinomycetes > Kitasatosporales > Streptomycetaceae > Streptomyces > Streptomyces sp. NPDC048383. The sequence goes on along the minus strand of NZ_JBEZKS010000006.1, from coordinate 168,817 downwards.
ATCCGGTCGGCGACGCCGCGTTCGCCGAACTGCACTGGCCGGCCGCCGGATCCGCGGCGGTGCTCGACGGCTGGCAGCGCTGGCTGGGCGCGCTCCCCGATCCGTTCTGGAGCCAGGTGGAGTTCACCCTGGAAGCCGGTCCCGTGCCCGCCCCGGCCGTACGGATCGTCTGTCTCGACGGGCGCGCGGAACTGGAGCGCCACCTGACCCGACTCGCCGACCTGGTGGGCCGGGGACCGCAGGACAGCTGGATCGTCGTACGGAGCCACGGCGACACCCTGCGGGCGATGGCGGGCTGCCAGGAGCGGACCGCCGCCCAGTGCCGGCTGCCGGGCACCCTGCCCGGCCGGGACCCCCGGGGCCGCCTGGGCCGGGAGTCCTACGCGGCCCGCTCCGACTTCTGGCGTGCGCCCGGGCTACCCCGGGGCGCGGTGGCGGCGGTGCTGGACGCCGCTCGGCGGTACGGGCGCGCCGTACCCGCCGGCGGGCGCGGGGTGATCCAGTTGGACGGGGTGTGCGGCGGGGCGGTGAACCGGACGCGGGCCGACGCGACCGCCTTCGTCCACCGTGACAGCGCGTTCCTCGCCCAGTACCTCGCCCATTGGCCCGAGTCGGCGTCCACCACCGAGGTGGCCGCGCACCGGGCCTGGCTGGACGGACTCTGGCAGGACCTGCGCCCGTGGGCGGGCGGCCGCGCCTACCAGAACTACGCCGACCCGAAGCTGACGGCCTGGCGGGAGGCCTACTACGGGCCGAACCTGCCCCGGCTGGAGGAGGTCCGGCGTTCCTACGACCCCGGCCGGCTGTTCCGTTTCCCCCAGGCCGTCTGACCCCCGTCACCAACAGGAGTGAGCAGGCATGCGACGTACGTTGACGGTGGTGGCGGCCGCGGCCGCACTGCTGCTGCCCGGTGGGCCGCTGCCCGCCGCCGGGTCGGCCAGCGCGGAGGCGGCCGCCGGACTCTGGTCGTCACGCGAGGCCGCCGCGTTCTGGACACCGGAACGGATGGCCTCCGCCCTCCCGATGCCCGACCCGGTCCCTGACGCGCCGCCCGGCGTCCGGGGGGCCGCACTCCCCGTACCGGATCCGGCGGCGGGGGGCGGCCTGCCGGAGCCGCAGGAGCCGGTGGGGGACGGCGCGGTCGCGAACGGATCGGGGCCTGACGGCTCCCCGACGGCCGACGCTCCGGCGGATCCTGCCGCGTCCGGCCCTGCGGGAGAACCCCCGGCGGGGCAGGATCCGCCGACCGCGGCTCCGAAGGGACACGACACCGCGGCCGGGTCCGCCGACGGGCGGGCCGCCCCGGAACCGGGACCCACGTCGGCGTCGGCATCGGCATCGGGCCGGACCGGTGGGGCCCCCGCGGCCCCCACGGCACCCGCACCGACGGTCCCGGCCGAAGCCGCCGGGCAGGGCGGCGGGCCGGGCGAACCGATTCCGCCCGCTCCCGCGTCGGCCACCCCCGCGACGGGATCCGTCCCCGGCGTTCCCGAAGCGACCGCGCCCAACCCGGCCCCCGCCCTCCCGGGCGCTCCCGCCGGCCCGTCCGCAGGGGCGACCCCGACCGGCCCGGCCCCCGCACTCCCGGACGCTCCCGCAGGCCCGTCCGAAGCGGCGACCCCGACCGGCCCGGCCGTGCCCACGCCCGGCTCCCTCCCGGAACCCGCACCCGCCACCCCGACCGGCTCGGCGGAACCCGCTCCCGGCGCCACCGGCCCCGTACCCTCCCGGCCCGCGCCGGCGCCGCGGCCCGCGCAGCCCGCTCCGAAGCCGACGCCGAAGCCCGTCGCCGCGCCGATCCCGGCGTCCGCCCGGGCCGGCGTGGGCAAGGACTTCGGCGGGAGCCCGGCCGTCGGGCGGATGTTCGTCATGAAGGGCGGCGGCGCGTACTTCTGCACCGCGAGCGTGGTCTCCTCCCCCGGCCGCAACCTGGTGCTCAGCGCGGCGCACTGCCTGCTCGGACCCGACTCCCGCCGGGTGGCCTTCGTACCGCGCTACACCAAGGCGAAGCCGCAGCCGTACGGCATGTTCCCGGTGCTGCGCGACGCGGGCGGTCGGCCGAGGATGTGGATCGACCCGCGCTACCGGCGCGAGGGGCCCGACCGGGCCGCCACCCTCGACGTCGCCTTCGCCCGGGTCGGCCCGAACTCCCGCGGGACGGCGGTGGAGAACGCGGTCGGCGGGAACCGGCTGGTCACCGGGGCCACGTTCGCGCACTCCCGGGTCACCCTGATCGGCTACCCCTCGTCGGCGGCGCGCCCGCGCGTCTGTTTCAACCGGACGACGAAGTTCACCAGCAAGGAGGTGAGGATCCCCGGCTCCTTCCTGCGGATCGCCTGCACCGGCTACCCGGGCGGCACCAGCGGCGGCCCGTTCCTGACGCGCTACAACCAGCGGACGGGAACCGGCGACGTGGTCGGGGTCATCGGCGGTTGGAAGACCGGCGGGACCACGCCCGACATCTCCTACAGCTCGTACTTCGGCGCGCAGGTCAGGAAGCTGTATCAGGCTGCGGTCTCCGGGGCGCGGGTGGGCTGAACACGGGCGGGGGGAGCACGCGTGGACCGAGCACGCGTGGCGGGAGCACGGGTGGCGTGAGCACGCGTGGGGTGGGCACGGGCGGGGTCAGGCCCCGTACCCGGCGGGTCCGGCGCGGGTTGCCCACCGAACGCGGGGTGGCCGGTACGCCCTCGGCGGTCAGCGGGTCGGCCGGCGCGAGGGTGAGCCGGCGGCGCAGGTCCGCGAGGGCCGCGTGCACCGGCGCGAGGGCGACCTCGGCGCCGGGGTCGATGAGGGCGAGGGCGTGCGCGGTCGTCTCGATCGTCTCGGCGGCGTCCTCGGCGGCGGTCCGGCTCCACCCGCCGGGCCCGCCGTCGCCCCAGAGCCGGACGGCGTCGTAGAGGTGACAGGCGGCGTCGGCCGCGGCGTCGGCCCGTTCTGCGACGCCCGGCGCCGCGATGGTCGGCAGCAGCTCCATGCCCGCTCAACGAGCGGGACCCGCCGGGGGAACGAGCCCGGGGCGTCGCATCCGCCCCGAGTTCGCGCCCCGAGTTCGCGTCCGGGGTTCGCCGCGGGGTCGGACGACCTGCGCCTCATCGAACCGGCGGAGCGCGCCCCGGTCGCGGCAGTGGTCCGGGCACGATGACGGGGCGGTTCCCGGCCGGACACGGCCCCGTACCCGGGAAGCGGTCCGGCGGAAGCCGACGGGCGAGCGCCGGTCAGCTCGGGCCTCGGCACAACCGGCCCCGGGGACCGGCGGCGGTCCACGGGAACGACGGGCCACGGGAACGACGGGCCGCCGCCCCTGGCGTCGTACCGAGCCCGGCACTGCCGCGTGCGGGTCCGTGCCCTCTGCCACACCGGGCCCCTCTCCCCGCGTCCGCGCGGGCCCCCGGCGCATAGGGTGGTCCGATCATGAGTCTCAGAGACCGGTTCCGTGCCCGCGGCGCCGCCCCCGACGCGGGTCGCGCCGTCGGGGTCGAGCGTGCCGCCAGGAGTTCTCGTACCGGGCGGGGGGAGGCCGGCGCGCGGGCGCGGGTCTCCGTCCTGCTGCGGGCCCCCGCCCGGCCGGGCGAGCCGCTGTTCGCGCGGGCGCCGGCGCGGTGGCAGCGGATGCTGCCGTACGTGGTCGTCGGCATCTTCGTCGTGACGCTGATCCCGGTGACGATCGCCGTGCTGATCAACGACTACGGTCTGGGCGGCGGCTGGGCGGGTGCGCTGGGCGTGGCGCAGACGGTGCCGCTGCTGCTCGCGGTGACCCGGCCGGTGGCCGCGTGGGGCATGGTGCTCCTCGCGGACGTGGTGGGGGCCCTGCTGCTGATGGGCGCCGACCGGGTGGCCGGAGGGTCTTGGCCGTGGCCCCCGATGGTCATCGTCGGGTACCTGGTGCTGATGGCCTGTCTGGGACTGCGCGAGTCGATCCGGACGCTGGTCCAGGTGTGGCTGGCCACGGGCGCGGTCGGGATGGTGCTCGGCGGCTTCCTCCAACCGGGCGGGGTGACCAACACCGGCGCGTTGCTGTTCGTGTTGGCCGGTGCGCTGTTGGCGGTGACCGGGGTGCTGCGCGGGCTGGGTGACGCGCAGCAACGCGTCGCCGAGCAGGAGAGCATCAGCGAGGCGGAGCGGTCGCGACGGACGTTGCTGGAGGAACGGGCGCGGATCGCGCGGGAGTTGCACGACGTGGTGGCCCACCACATGTCGGTGATCACGGTGCAGGCCGATTCGGCGCCGTACCGGCTGCCCGGCATGGCGGAACCGGTGCGTGCGGAGTTCGAGGCGATCGCCGCCGGCGCGCGTGAATCCCTGGGCGAGATGCGGCGGTTGCTGACGGTGCTGCGCGGTGACGGGACGGGTGACGGCGAACGGGCCCCGCAGCCGGGGATGGACCGGCTCCAGCAGTTGGTGGAGGCGATCGTACGGGCCGGGCAGCCGGTGGAGTTGTCGCTGGCGGCCGGCGCGGCTGAGGGGGTGCCGCCCGCGGTGGACCTGTCGGCGTACCGGATCGTGCAGGAGGCCCTGGCGAACGTGGTGCGGCACGCGCCGGGCGCGCGGACCCGGGTGTCGGTGACCCGGGATGCCGGGGAGGTGCTGGTGTTGGTGGTCAACGGCCCGGCGCGGGACGCCGTGGTGGAGCTGGAGGGTTCGGGTACGGGCCACGGTCTGGTGGGGATGCGCGAGCGCGTACGGTTGACCGGCGGGACCCTGGACACCGGGCCGCTGCCCGACGGGGGCTTCCGGGTCGCCGCCCGCCTCCCGCTGCACGGCGGGGACGGGTCCGCCGAGACGAACGAGGACAGCAGTTGACCATCCGCGTGATCATCGTCGACGACCAGGCCATGGTGCGCGCGGGGTTCGCCGCGCTGCTGTCGGCGCAGGCCGACATCGACGTGGTGGGCGAGGCCGCCGACGGGCGCCAGGGCGTGCTGGTGTCGCGGACCGTGCACCCCGACGTGGTGTTGATGGACGTACGGATGCCCGAACTCGACGGGCTCTCGGCGGCCCGCGAGCTGCTCGATCCGCCGCCCGGGGTGGTGCACCGGCCGAAGGTGCTGATGCTGACGACCTTCGACATCGACGACTACGTGTACGAGGCCCTGCGCGCGGGCGCGTCCGGGTTCCTGCTGAAGGACGCCCCGCCGGCGGACCTGATCGCCGCGGTTCGGATCGTCGCCTCGGGCGAGGCGCTGCTGGCGCCGTCCGTGACCCGGCGCCTCATCGCGGACTTCGTCCGGCAGCGGCCGGCGCCGCGCAAGGATCCCGCGCTGCGGTTGAACGGGCTGACGCCGCGTGAGACCGAGGTGTTGGAACTCATCGCGCGGGGGCTGTCGAACCAGGAGATCGCCGCCCATCTGGTCCTCGCGGAACAGACGGTGAAGACCCACATCGGTCGGGTGCTGGGCAAGTTGGACCTGCGCGACCGGGCGCAGGCGGTCATCTTCGCGTACGAGGCCGGTCTGGTCCACCCCGGCGACTCCGCCTGACCGGCGGACGCCCTTCGACCCCGGGTCCGAACGGGTCCGCCACCGGACCCGAACCGGCGTCGTCTCCTCCACCCCCTACTGGGGTATGACCCTCGGGTTGGCTCCCCGGTGGGACGTGCCTGGCGGTACCTCCTTCTTACCTTCCTCCTCGTCACGAGGAGAGGAGAAGGGGCATGCGCCGCTTCGCAAGGACCATGGGGGCGGCCGTGCTGGCCGTGGCCGTCGTCGCGGGAACCGCCGGTTGGGCCGCGGGGGACAGTCAGGTCGTGGTCACCGGGCCGCCACCGGGTGCCGCCGCATGGCGGGCCGCCGGCACGGCGGAGCGGCCGTTGCCCGATCCGTGGACGGCGACGCCGGCCGAGGTCGCCCGGTTCTTCGGCGGACTGGACACCGACCGCGAGCGGGAGTTGCTGCGCGCCCACCCGTTGGTGGTGGGCAACCTGGAGGGGACTCCTCTCCCCCTGCGGTACGAGGCCAACCGGCTGGCCATCACCGCCACGGGTGAGGCGCGCTTCGCCTCCCTCGCCGCTCCGGGCCGGCAGATCCTGGCCTTCGACCCCCGGGGGCGGGGTCAGGTCGTCGAGGTGTTCGGGGATCTGGAGCAGGCCGTGCACGTCTCGGTGATCGTGCCCGGGGCGGACAACGACGCCGTGTCCCACGACGCCCCGCGCAGGCCGGCCACCGGCCCGGCGGGCACGGCCCGCGCGTTGTGGGCGGCGGCGGGCGGGCGGGGCGCCGTCATCGCGTGGAGCGGTTACACGACGCCGGTCGGGGTCGGCGTGGACGCGGCGTCCGGCCGGCTCGCCGAGGCCGGCGCGGTCCGGCTGGCCCGGTTCACGGCGGGCCTCGACGCGGTCGGCGCCCCCGATCCGGTGCTCTTCTGCCACAGTTACGGCTCGGTGGTCTGCGGACTGGCGGCCCGGCACACCGATGCCCGTGACGTCGTCGTGTTCGGCTCGCCGGGGATGCGGGCGGGCCACGTCGGCGCGCTGCGGACCGGCGCCCGCGTCTGGGCCGCCCGCGGCCCCTCCGACTGGATCGCCGACGTACCGAACGTGGAGGTCGGCGGGATCGGGCACGGCGCCGACCCGGCCTCCGCGGGGTTCGGCGCCCGCCGGATCCCCGCGGGCGACGTCGAGGGCCATACCGGCTACTTCGCCCCCGGCACCCGCACCCTGACCGCGTTCGCCTCGATCGCGCGGGGAGAGTCCCGATGAGCGCGATGTCCCTCGTGCGCGGGGCGGCCGAACGGATCGAGCGGCGGACCCCGTCGCACCGTGACCGGGCCGTCGACGGGCTGCGGGCCCTCGCCCTGCTCGCGGTGCCGACCGGGCACTGGCTGCTCGGCGGCTTCACCCTGGACGCCGACGGCGGCCTGCACAACGCCAGCCCGCTCGCCGCCTTCGGGGGCCTCGCCCCGGCGAGCTGGGTGCTCCAGATGCTCGGCGTCTTCTTCCTGGTCGGCGGTTACGCCTCGGTGCTGTCCTTCCGGCGTCGCCCGGGCTCCACCGGGGCCTGGCTGAAGGCGCGGATCGTCCGGCTGGGGCGGCCGGTGCTCGGGGTGACGGCCGTGTGGGCGCTGGTCGCACCGGTGTTGTACGCGGCGGGGGTGCCGGAGGTCACCCTGCGGACCGGGGCCACGCTGGTGGTCCAGCCGCTGTGGTTCGTCGGGGTGTACGTGGTGGTCACGGCGCTGACCCCGTACTGCGTGCGGGCGGCGCGGCGGCTCGGCGGATGGGCGGCGGCTCCGCTGCTCGTGTCCGTCGCGGTGGTGGACCTCCTGCGCTACGGGCCGTTCGCGGAGGCCGTGCCGTCCTGGCTGCCGGTGCTGAACGTGCTGCCGGGCTGGCTGTTCGCGTACCAGCTGGGCGTGTCGTGGGGTGAGGGGCGGATCGGGCGGCGCGGGGCGTGGCTGCTGCTGGCGGGCGGGGCCGCGCTGTTCGCCGTACTGCTGGTGGTGTTCCACTACCCGGCGTCGATGGTCGGGGTGCCGGGTGAGGCGCGGACGAACTCGCACCCGCCGTCGCTGCTGGTGGTGGCGCTGGCCTCGGCGCAGTCGGGGGCGGCGATCCTGCTGCGGGACCGGTTGGCGGGGCTGCTGGCGCGGCCGCTGCTGTGGGCGCCGGTGGTCGTGGTCAACCTGTGCGCGATGACGATCCTGTGCTGGCACCAGAGCGCGATGCTGCTGGCGGCCGTCCCCGCCTCCCTGGTGGGTGAGGTGGCCGGTCTGACGACGGCGCCCGTGACCGCGGGGTGGATCGCGGCGCGGGCCGCGTGGCTGCCGGTGTTCGCGCTGCTGCTGGTGGTCATCGCCCGGTACGCGCGCCGCTTCGAGGCGCCGCCCGCGGCCGGCCGGCGGTCTTCGGTGGCGCGCAGGGCCGTGGCGGGGCTGCTCGCGGCGGGGTTCGCGGTGTTCGCCCTGGGTCTGGCATAGCAGCCGCGGACAAGGCGAGAGCGCCGCTCCCGATGGGGAGCGGCGCTCTCGTGGGTGCCTTGCGGGCGCCGGGTCAGGCGATGGAGGCCGCCACGATGGCGGCGACGGCGAGGTTGCAGCACGCGGTGACCCAGACGGCCGGGTGCGGCTCCGGGTCGACGACGATGGCGCCGAGCTTGCCCGGGGTGACGAGGTCCAGCACGAGGAAGGCCACCGCCATCAGGATCAGGCCGAGCAGGCCGAAGGCCGCGGTGGACAACAGGCCCTTGCCGAAGTCCTCGTACGTGGTCCAGATCGAGGTGAAGACGATGCCGCCGATGCCGAGGAGCGCGGAACTGAGCAGGAGGGCGGCGTTGCGGTTTCGCTCCTCCCAGATCTGCTTCGGGAGCTTCCCGGGCGTCAGCACGTCCACCAGGACGATGCCGAGGATCAGCAGCACCAGGCCGAGGGCGCCGAACGCGCTGGTGCGGCCGAGTCCGTTGATGATGTCGCTCATTGAGAAGCCTGTCTCCGGGTGGGTAGGAAGGGTGGCGGTGGGCGTACCTGCCGTGGGCTGGCCGAATCTATCGCACGGCCCGGTGGTGGACCATGGGGAGGTCAGGAAATGGCAAAGGTCAGAACCGCACGGCCCGCGGAGGCGGCGGAGCTGACGGCGCTGGTCCTGCGGTCCAAGGCGTACTGGGGGTACGACGCGGAGTTCCTCGCCGCCTGCGCCCCGCAGTTGCGGATCGCGGGCGCGCAGGTGGCGGCCCGGCGGATCGTGGTGGCGCAGGACGAGGGCGACGGGCGGGTGTTGGGTCTCGCCTCCCTGGAGGGGTCGTGGGAGCGCGCGGAACCGGCCGGCTCCGAGGAGTCCCGGGGCGGTCGGGTGGCGCGGCTCGGGCTGCTCTTCGTGGAGCCGGACGCCATCGGGCGGGGCATCGGCCGGCTGCTGTACCGGGACGCGGTGCGCCGGGCCGCCGCCCTGGGGGTCGGCCGGCTGCTCATCGACGCCGATCCGCACGCGGCGGGCTTCTACCGGGCGATGGGCGCGGCGCCCTCGGGCAGGTCGCCGGACGGTCTGTTCCGCTTCGAGGTGGCTCCGGTGCCGCCGGCCGGCTGGGCGCTGGCCTGGACGGGCGGCGTCGCTGCCGTGCACCTGGGCAACGTGGCGGAGTTCAACGCCCAGTTCCAGGACCCCTCCTTGGACGACCGGCAGCACGCCGCGCACCACTACGCCTGCCTCGCCGCCTTCTACAGCCCCTCCCCCGCCGTCCTGGTCCTGCCCCGGGCGGTGCCGCCGGGCTGGATCCGGCTGCTGGGCCGACAGTTGGGATGGGGGCCGGAGGTGGAGGTGTACGACGGGGTCGCGGAGCGGGATCCCGGGCTGTCGGACGCCGTACGGGCCCGGCCGGCGCTGGCCGGGCGGGTCACGGGGCGCGGGCTGCCCCTCGTACCGTGGGGGCGGACCGCGGCGTTCAGCGAGCTGGCGGGCCTGCCGTGGCGGCCGCGGGAGTTGCGCCACGAGTCGAAGTCGGCGGCGCACGAACTGTTCGGCCGGATCCTGGCGGGCGGCGGGCATCCGCTGATCGTGCTGCCCGGGCAGTGGCGGGCGGGTACCCGTCGGACCGCGGTACGCCTGCTGGCTGCGCGGGCCCGGGCGGGCGAGAGCACCGTTCTCAAGTCGGAGCACGGCGTGGGGGGTTCGGGCACCACGGTGGTGACGCCCGCCGGGGTCCGGGCGGCGGGCGGGGCGCGGGCCGTGCTGCGGGGCCTGCCGCGCGGGCCCCTGCTGGTGGAGGAGTACGTCCCGGGCCCGGCGGGCGCGGACGCCGGCCCCCGGGACCTCACCTACGACGGTTTCGTGGACGGGGCGGGCCGGCTGCACGAGGTCGGCGCGGCCGTGATGGACGTGGTCGACGGCGCCTACCGGGGTGCGACGGTGGGGCCCGGGGTGGTGCCGGGGGCGCTGGAGGGACCGCTGTCGGCGTTCGGTCGGGCGGTGGGCCGGGGGTTGGCGGAGTACGGCTACCGGGGCTGGTTCGACGTGGACTTCGTCGTCGACGGGCGGGGGCGGCTCGCGCCGACGGAGACCAACCTGCGGCTGACCGGACCGTCGGTCGCGTTCATGGTGGCGGCGCGGCTCGACGTGCTGCGGGGCGCCGGGCACCTCGTACGGATCGTCGACCGGGTGGAGCTCGGCGCCCGGCTGCCGCAGGCGCAGTGGGACGAGCTGTGCGCGGGCCTGGCGCGAGCCTGCGCGGAGCTGGGCGCGGTGTTCGTGCCGTCCGTCCCCACGGCGGCCTTCGATCCGGCGCCGTGGTTCGGGATGCTGGTCGCCGCGCGCGAGGCCGGAGTGCTGGACGCGGCCGAAGAACTGGTGCGGGCGCGGGCCCTCGCCGTCGGCGAGGGCTTCGCACCGGCCGGGGTTCAGTCGTCGAAATCGAACGGGCTCGTCGGTCTGCGGGTGACGTAGAAGGCGAGGAGGCCGGCGGCGATCATCAGGGGGACGTTGAAGGCGTAGACGAGGGCGGCTTGGCGGGGCCAGTCCTGTTTGGCGGCCAGCCGGTAGAGGTTGTCCTGCGGCCACCAGGAGACCAGCAGGTACACGATCGCGAGGTGCGCGGCCGTGGTGATGCGCCGGCCGCGCCGTTGGGCGAGCATCCGGCGGCGGCCGTTGAACAGGAACATCACCCCCAGCCCGAAGGCCACGCATTCGAGCGCGTGCAGGAGGCCGAAGAGGACCGCCCAGGTGAAGGGGATGCCGGTGAGGTCGGTCGATCCGGGCCACAGCAGGTTCGTGACGATACGGGCGAAGAGCCCGACGGCGAGTGCGCCGCAGGCGACGGCGCACGACAGCGAGCCCTCGCCGGTGCTCGCGCCGCCGTACTTGGTCGCGCCGGGGCGCGTGCCGTACCCGGGCGGGGTGGGGGCGAGGAGGAGCGGCGGCTGCGGTACCCGCGTCCGGTCCTCCTGGCCGCCGCGGGTGCGGGGCAGGGTGCGCAGCCGGATCACGGCGCGGGGGGCCAGGCCGGCGGGCACCTTCTCGGCGAGGTGGGCGCGGAGTTCCCAGGTTTCGGGGAGGGTCGTGCCCGGGGTCCGGGGCGGGTCGCCGTGCGGCGGGGCGACGTAGGCGACGAGGCGGTCCTCCCCCTTGCCCGAGGGGACGGCGGCCACGATGGCCGCGCCGATGCGGGGGTGGGTGCGGATCGCCGCTTCCAGGGGGTGGGGGTCGACGGGCCGGCCGGCGAGGGTGAAGCGGTCGCGGAGCCGTCCCCCGAACTCCAACAGCCCGTCGGGGCGGAGCCGGCCGAGGTCGCCGGTGGGGACGGCGTCGCCGCCGCCGGGCGGGACGAGGTGGATCTCCCCGTCGTGCACGTCGGCCCGGCAGCCGGGGTGCGGGGCGCCCAGCAGGCAGAGCCGCTCGGGGTCGTCGAGCGGTCGGGGCAGCTGCGGGAGTTCGAACCAGGTGCCGTTGCCCGCGCACTCGGCGAGACCGTAGACGTTGAGCACGCGGGCGCCGGGGCGCAGGGCGGCCTGGAGGGCGGACTGTTCGTCGAGGTGGAGCCGGTCGCCGGTGACGGCGACGAGCCGCAGCGTTGCGGTTCCGGGGTCGGCGTCGCGGCGGGACTGCGCGGGCAGGGACGTCCTGGCGGGGTCGGGCAGCAGGGCGAGGGCGCCGGCGGGGTCGGTGTGCAGCACGCTGACCCGTTCGTCGGCGATGGTCCGCAGCAGGTCCTCGGCGTGCCGCCCGGGTTCCTCGGCCTGCCGCACGGGGTCCCGGGGCAGGACGAGGGCGCCGCCGGAGCACAGGGCACGGGTCCAGCCCGCGGCGAAGGCGGTGGCGTCGGGCCCGCAGGTGAACAGGTGGCGGTCCTCGGGGGTCAGCCGGGCGGTCTCGGCCCAGCCCTCGTGGGCGGCGAGCAGCAGCGCGTGGCCGGTGCGGACCGGGCGGGGTGCGGCCGACCCGGTGAACAGGACGGCGGCGGGCGGGCCGGCCGCGGCTCCGTGCGGTGCCGGGGCGGCGTCCGGTACGGGGCGGGCCGGTGGATCGGCGGGCCGTTCGGCGATCCGGGCGGATTCCGCGTCGAGCAGCAGGGTGCGCGGGCCGTCGATCCGGTCGAGGCGGGCGTGGTGCGGGGTGTGGGTGAGCAGCAGGTCGGGGTCGAGGGCGGCGAGCAGGTGCTCGGCCGTGTGCGGGTCGCCGGTGTCGAGGAGGGCGTACGTACCGCCGGCCTTGAGGACGGCGAGTACGGCGACGAGCAGGTCGGGCCGGGCGGCGCCGGCGACGGCTATCAGGGGGTGGGCGGGCAGGCCCGCCGCCAGGAGGTGGTGGGCCAGCCGGTTGGCCCGCGCGTCGAGCTCCGCGTACGTGAGGCCGTCCGGGCCGGCGAGGAGGGCGGGGGCGTCGGGGGTGTCCCGGGCCCACCGTTCGAACCGCTCCAGGACCGTGTCGAGGGCGGGCCGGCCGGGGCGGGCGGACTTCGGTGCCTGCGTCATCCCCTGATGATGGCACCGCGGGCCGGGCGGCACGAGGAGCCGGGGCGACTCCGAAAGACGTTCGTACGGGCGGGAGTTGGCGGCGCGTACGGGTGGGTTCGACCCCGACACCTTGACCTGAACCAATGTTGAGGTTTTACCGTGGACGCCATGGACATGGAAGTCACCGCGTGGACCTCGCTCCACAGCGCGATCAACGCCCAGCAGGACCGACGCCCCTTCAACCGGACGAGCCTTCGTCGTATCGGGGCCTTCGCCGGTCCGCACCGCCGCGGGCTCCTCCTCTTCCTCCTGCTCAGCGTGCTGGGCGCCCTGCTCGCGGTGGCCACCCCGCTCCTGGCCAGCCGGATCGTGGACGCCATCGTCAAGGGCGGGGACGGCGGGGTGGTCACCCGGCTGGCCCTGCTCATCGCGGTGATCGCCATCGCCGAGGCGGCCCTCGGCCTGCTGACCCGCAAGCTGTCCGCCACGCTGGGCGAGGGGCTGATCCTCGACCTGCGGACGGCGGTGTTCGACCACGTCCAACGGATGCCGGTCGCCTTCTTCACCCGTACCCGGACGGGAGCCCTCGTCAGCCGCCTCAACAACGACGTCATCGGCGCCCAGCGGGCCTTCAGCAACACCCTGTCGGGGGTGGTCGCCAACACGGTGACGCTGGCGCTGACCCTGGTCGTGATGCTGAGCATCTCCTGGCAGATCACCCTGCTGGCCCTGGTGCTGCTGCCGGTGTTCGTGCTGCCGGCCCGGCGGATGGGCGTACGGATGGCGGGCATGCAGCGGGAGGCCTCGGAGCTGAACGCCGCCATGGGCACGCAGATGACGGAACGCTTCTCCGCGCCCGGCGCCACCCTCGTCAAGCTCTTCGGCCGCCCGGCGGACGAGTCCGCGGAGTTCGCGGCCCGCGCGGCGCGGGTCCGGGACATCGGGATCCGTACGGCGATGGCCCAGTCGGCCTTCATCACCGCCCTGACCCTGGTCTCCGCCCTCGCCCTCGCCCTGGTGTACGGCCTGGGCGGCTACTACGCGCTGCGCGGCACCCTGGACGCCGGTTCCGTCGTCGCCCTCGCCCTGCTCCTGACCCGGCTGTACGCCCCGCTGACGGCCCTGGCCGGGGCCCGCGTCGAGGTGATGAGCGCCATGGTCAGCTTCGAGCGGGTCTTCGAGATCCTCGACCTGAAGCCGCTGATCGCGCAGAAGCCGGACGCCCGCCAGGTGCCCGAGGGGCCGGTATCGGTGGAGTTCGACGCGGTCTCCTTCGGCTACCCGTCGGCCGACAAGGTGTCCCTGGCCTCCCTGGAGGAGGTCGCCACGCTCGACACCCGGGGCGGCAGCGAAGTCCTGCACGAGGTGTCCTTCCGGGCGGAGCCCGGCCAGATGGTCGCCCTCGTCGGCTCCTCCGGCGCCGGCAAGTCCACCATCGCCCAACTGCTGCCGCGCCTGTACGACACCGACGCGGGCGCGGTGCGCCTCGGCGGGATCGACGTACGGGACCTCACGGCCGACTCGATCCGCGACACCCTCGGCATGGTCACCCAGGACGGCCACCTGTTCCACGAGTCCGTACGGGCCAACCTGCTGCTGGCCCGGCCGACGGCCACGGAGGAGGAGATCTGGGAGGCCCTGCGCCGCTCCCGCCTGGACGGGCTCGTCGCCTCGCTCCCGGACGGCCTGGACACCGTCGTCGGTGAGCGCGGCTACCGGCTCTCCGGCGGGGAACGCCAGCGGCTGACCATCGCCCGGTTGCTGCTGGCCCGCCAGCGGGTGGTGATCCTCGACGAGGCCACCGCCCACCTGGACAACACCTCCGAAGCCGCCGTGCAGGAAGCCCTGGCGGAGGCCTTGAGCGGGCGGACCGCCCTGGTGATCGCGCACCGGCTGTCCACCGTACGGGCCGCCGACCTGATCCTGGTGGTGGAGGACGGGCGGATCGTCGAACGCGGGACGCACGACGAGCTGCTGGCCGCGGGCGGCCGGTACCAGGAGCTCCACCGGACCCAGTTCGCGGCCACGGGCCGTGCGCCGGGCGGCGCCGTGGCGGCCTCCGGAGCATGATGGCGGCGGGGCCCCGACGCGGGCCGTCACCGATCCGGGAGTGCGTGATGGACATCAAGCTGGAGCTGGTCGCCGTCCCCGTCACCGACGTGGACCGCGCCAAGGCCTTCTACGAGCGGGTCGGCTTCCACGCCGATCACGACGTGACGGTCAGCGAGGAGATCCGCTTCGTCCAGCTCACCCCGCCCGGATCGGCCTGCTCGATCGCCCTGGGCAAGGGCCTCACCCGGATGATCCCGGGGTCGCTGGACAACCTGCAGGTCGTGGTCGGCGACATCGAGGAGGCCTATGCGGACCTGCGGGGCCGGGGCATCGAGGTGACCGAGATCCAGGACATGCCATGGGGGTCGTTCGTCTACTTCTCCGACCCCGACGGCAACGGTTGGGCCGTCCAGCAGACGAAGCCGCGCCCGACCGCCACCGGCTGAGCGCGCGGCCGTCCGCGTCGATCCGTCCCCGCTCCGTCCCGCTCCGTCCCGCGGCGCCCCCTGCCCTCGTCAGTCGTCGAGGAAGACGATGCGCCGGGTCGGCCCGGAGGGGCCCTGGGCGGCCGTCGCCGTGAACCGGCCGGCGGGGACGGCCCGCTCGCGGCCCCAGGCACGGATCTCCTCGATCTGCTCCGGGTTGTTGCGGCTGAGCGGCACCGTGTTGGCGAAGGTGTCCAGGACGAACGCGGGCCGCATGTGCTGCGGGCCGCCGCCCAGGTAGACCTCGGCGCCGACGTCGTGCAGCGCCGCCTCGATGTCGGAGCCCGCGAACCCGTCCGACAACTCCACCAGCCGGGCCAACTGTTCGGGGTCGGGTTCGGTCTTCAGGTAGCGGCGGTAGTAGATGCCGATGATCTCCTCGCGGTCCTGCGCGTCGGGCAGGTCGACGAAGAAGAGTTCGTCGAAGCGGCCCTTGCGGAGCAGTTCGGGCGGCAGGCTGCGGACGTCGTTGGCGGTGGCCACGACGAAGGTCCGCGACTGGGACTCCTGGAGCCAGAACAGGAACTGGCCGATGATCCGCTGCGGGACCCCCGTCCCGTCGCCCGCGCCGGCCAGCCCCTTCTCGATCTCGTCGATCCACAGCACACAGGGCGCCACCCGGTCGGCGGTCTCCAGCGCCTCCCGGAAGCGGCCCTCCGACTCACCCAGGTACTTTCCGTGGATGGATCCCATGTCGAGGCGGTACAGGGGCAGTTGCCACTGCGCGGCGATCGCCTTGGCCGAGAGGGACTTGCCGCAGCCGGGAACGCCCACCAGCAGGACGCCGCGCGGGGGCCGCAGGTCGGTGTCGCGCAGGTCGGCCTGGAGCAGCCGCCCCCGGCGCCGGAGCCAGTCCCGGAGGTTGGACAGGCCGCCCACCGTGTAGTCGGCGTCCTTCAGGGGCACCTTCTGCAGGCCCGTCAGGTCGTTGAAGATGCGGTCCTTGGACTGGGCGAGGACCACGACGTCCCCCGCCTCCACGGATCCCTTCGCGGCGACCGTGGCCATCAGGTTGATCGCCTCGCCCTCGGTGACCCCCACCAGGAACTCGGCGGCGCGCCGGGTGTCGCGTTCGTCCCAGGCGATGGGGATGTGACCCCGGTGGTCGTCGAGGAAGGCGGAGATCGTCGCGTACATCTCGTCGGCGTCGGGCGGGTCCAACTGGAGCCCCATTCCCAGGCGTTGCAGGCCGCTCCAGACCGGACTGTCGGTGATCAGGATGATGCTGCCCATGTTGGTGTCGGCGAGCCGCGCGAGTTCGGCGACGTGCCGGGTCAGCGGGGTGTCGGCGTCCAGGTCGTCCGGTTCGACGAGGACCAGGGTGGCATTGGGGCGTGAGGTGAACTGGGACGCGGCGAACTCCATGGCCCCGGTGAGGGAACGGTCGTCCATCAGGGGCGCGTTGGTCCGCAGGTCGCGCAGCCCGGTGGCCCTGGTGTAGATCCAGAACGGCATGGTGCCGCGCCGGGCGTGGGTGGCGGCCGTGCGTACGAGGCGCAGCGCCCGCTGTTGTTCGATGGTGCGGATGCAGATGACCGGGACCCGGGCGGAGATGTAGCTGTCGAGATCGCGATGGCATTCGGCGTGGTTGGACATGGGGGTACCGGTCTCCGTCAGTCGGTGATGATGCGGCGGCGGGCGGGGGCCGCGGGGTCGTACGACCAGCCCTCGCCCGGCGCCGGTCCCGGCCGGCCCGCCCCGGGTCCGGGGGCGCCGGAGCCGGGCGTGGTCAGCGGGTTCTCGCGCAGGGTGCGGCGGCGGTCCTCCAGGAACCGCGGGTCCGAGCCGCCGCGCGCGGCCCGGTCCAGGGAGGCTTCCAACTGTTCCTGGAAGCCGGTGATCTGGCCCTCGACCAGCTCCGACAGTCGTTCGCGCAGGTCCTCGGGCAGGGACGGGTGCGCGGCGAGGGCGCGGACGGCGTCGAGGCCGGTGCGTGCCTGGACCAGGGCGCGGCCCGCGTCGAACTCGTCGCGGGCGGCCTCCAGGGCGGCGGTCAGGGAGGTCGCCCAGTCGCGCAGGCGCCGGTCGAAGGCGTCGGTGAGGTGCTGGGAGAAGAGCGCCCAGGTGTCCTGGTGGTAGTCGTCGGGGTGCAGTCGCGGGAGCCGGCCGGCCGCCTCGGCGGTGGCGGCGGCCCCGCCCGCGCTCCAGTCCCGCAGGTACCGCGTCCATGTCTGGTAGGCGCCGCCGTGGCCCCACAGGCTGCTCATGGTCAGGGCTGGTCCCGTCGGGCGCCGGGGCGGCGGACCAGTTGTTCCCCGGGTGGCAGCGGGGACCATGCGGGCAGGCCCTCGACGACGCGGCGCAGCCGGGCGGTGGTGCGCTCCTCGGCCGGTTCGGCGCCGGCGGCCCACAGCCTGCGGCGGGGCTGGGGGGCTTCGGAGTCGGATGTGGTCATGAGGGTCGCCCTTCCGGGGTGACGGTACGGCCGGTGAAGGGGGAGTTCCCCTCGGTGGCGGTGGCCAGTGAGGCGATCAGCTCGCGGACCCCGCCCTCGCCGGCGTCGGCCTCCTGGTAGGCCTGTTGCCAGTTGGTGAGGTCGGCGGCGGCGCCGACGAGCCGGTGCAGGGCGTCGCGGCGGGCCTCGCCGAGCAGGAGCTTGGCGGAGTCCTGCGCCTGGCGGGTCCGGGAGGCGCCCTGGTGGATCAGGAGCCAGCCGATGCCGCCGATGAGCAGGGGGATCACGGCGGCCGCGGCGGGGCTGATCGCGTTGCCGATGAACAGGCCGATCACGGCGGCGGCGAGGAGCGCGATCACCTTCGCGGGGTACTTGTAGCCGAGGGCGGCCACGAAGGGGGCGGTGTGCCGGTCCCAGTGGTCACCGAGCTGCTGCTCCAGTTCGGGCAGCGGGGTGTGGTACGAGCCCGTCCAGACGGGCAGGACGAAGTGCTGTCCGGCCACCGGGTGGGTCGCTTCGAAGCGGGCCTGGACGTCCTGCGGCAGGGCGGCCCGGTAGTCCCGGGAGAAGCCCTGGTGGGCGTGGTGGAACCAGTCCCGGCAGGCGGCGACGGCGAGCCGCCGGGTGGCTTCGGACAGGCCGATGGCGCCGGGGTTGAGGGCGGCGGTGCTCTGGACGGTGAGGTAGTCAAGGGTCACGTCGTAGGAGGCCGAGTCGGCGTCGGCGTCGACCCGCGCCCGGGTGGTGTCGCCGTCGTGCGCGACGACGGCCTCCTGGTAGGCGAGGTCGCGGCGCAGGGGCAGTTCCTCGTTGTCGTACTCGGAGACGAGCCGGTCCAGGATGTCGTCGACGGCGTCCTCGATGCGGTGCGTCGGGGCGGGTTCGATGTTCAGGAGGGCCGTGTACTTGTCGAGGACGACCTGCTGCGTGCGGGCGGCGGAGAGCACTTGGCCGAGTTGCGGCCACTGCGGCGAGACCTGGTGCAGGAAGGGGAACTCGGCGCCGGTCACCGTCGGGCACAGGGAGCCGATCTCGGCCCGCCAGCGGTCGATCTGGGCGTCCTGGGCGGCCGTGTCGCTGCCGAGCAGCTCGTGCCATTCGTCCAGGGCCTCGCGGAGCATGGCCCGGCCGGCCGGGCCGAAGGCTCCTTGGGCCACGGATTCCAGGATGACGGCGAACTCGCGGCCGAGGGCGGCCGGGTCCTGGGCCAGCAGGTAGTGGCGCAGCCAGCGCGCCGATTCGGCGTGCCGGCCCTGGCGGCGCAGGACCAGGGCGAAGAACAGCGAGGTGCGGTCCGGGGAGCGGCGGAAGGATTCCTGGACGGCCCGTTCGCACAGGGTGGGGTCGTCGGCCGACCAGGCGGCGAGGGCCACGAGCGCCGGTGCGAGCCAGTACCGGGGGGTCTGGAGCATCAGCTGGTCGCCGACCATCCGGACGGTGTCCTCGGCGACGAGGCCGATGTCGAAGGCCTGGAGCATGCCGACGGCGGTGCGCCGGACCACCTTGTGGTGGCCGAACTCGTGGTCGATCCGGTCCTGGATTATGCCGACGCGGGTCTCCGCCCGCTGGAGCGCCGCCACGAGCCGTGCCTGCGCCGCGAACGCCTGGAACTCGTCGCGCAGTTGCTGGAGTTCGCTGCGGGTCTGCTGCTGCTTCGCCTCGACGGAGTTGACCTGCCCCGAGACGTGGCCGACCTGTTCGGCGACGCCGGCCACCAGTCGGTTGATCTCGGCGACCTTGCGGTGCAGCCCGTGGTCGATTTCCGTCACTTGCCCTCCCCCGATCGCGGCCCGCTGGGCCGCACCACCGAACCGTTCTCCAGTACGGGCAGGACCAGCCCGTCGGAGTAGACCTCCACCCAGGCGTAACTGGGGTTGCGCGCCAGCATCCGGGCCGCGCCGTAGGGATCGGGCAGTACGTCACCCGGTGCGTAGTGGGTGAGGATCGCGCCGAAGAGGTTGAGGATGTGGTCCACGTACGGCGGGCCGAGGTGGCAGCGGGCGAGGAACCCGATGGGCGCGTTGTGGTGCTGGACCTCGTACTGTTCGCGGATCCAGTCGGCGAGCCGGCGCCCGGCGGCGGCGTCGAGTCCCGCGTCGAGCCGGGCCACGGCTTCGAGCAGCTCGGGCGATCGGCTGCGCAGCCGATCGGCCTGGAGTCCGGGCGCGTTGGCGGCGCCGGTCGCGGCGGCCGCCCGGCCGGTGTGCTGGTGGAGGTCCTGTGCGGGTCCTACGACACGGCGTGGACGCTCGATGTAACCCATGGTCTCCCCGTAATGACGCGTGGAGCACGCAGGCTAATGACGTTGCGTCGATCGTGCGACCCCAAAAGGGATTTGCGCCACCAACACCCCGCAAGTGACCTCGATGCGACCGGTTTTCAGCCAGTGGCCGCCCCGACGGCTGCGCCAGACTTGGGTCATGGCGAAGGTGTACGCCCTGCTCGTGGGCATCAACGAGTACCGCACGGCCGTCCGGCACGGCTTGGCCGATCTGCGCGGGTGCGTGGCCGACGTGGCCGATGCCCGCGCCGCGTTGGAGGCGTCGGCGCCGGGCCGGCTCGACGCACGGGTGCTGCTCAACGGTGAGGCCACGGCCCGCGCCGTGGAGGAGGCCATCCGCGGTCACCTGTACCGCGCCGAGGAGGGGGATACGGCGCTGCTGTGGTTCAGCGGGCACGGGACCGAGTACGCGGCGAGCACCCCGCAGGAACTGCTGCTGGAACCGACGGGCCGCTGCCAGGCACTGGTCTGCGCGGACGGGCCGCTGCCCGACAAACTGCTGGGCGCGCTGCTCGACGGGGCCGCGGCGGCCGGCGGCCGGGTCGTCGCGGTGCTCGACTGCTGCTTCTCGGGCGGCGCGAGCCGTGAGGGGGACGTGCCCCGTTCGTCGCGCCCGCTGCCGCACTGGCGGCCGACCGTCGGCTCCCGGGACCTGACCGGGCCCGACACCGCGCCGCGGCACCTGCTGTTGGCGGCGAGCCGGCTCGGACAACCCTCCTTCGAACGTCCCGTCGACGACGCGGACGGTCGCACCGACCCGGACGGCCCGGCATGGTCCGACGACTTGCCCGTCCGCGGCGTGTTCTCGTACTCCTTGGCCCGCGCCCTGCGCCGGGCCGGTCCGAGGACCACCGCGCGGGAACTGCTCGCGGAGGCGGACGCCGGGGTGCGGCGACTGGTGTCCGGGCAGCAGCCCGTCCTGTTCCCCGCCGATCCGGGCGGGCTCGCGGACCGGCCGCTGCTCAGCGCGGCGCTCCGCGGCGACCTGCCGCGGGAGGGCCCGGTCAGCGCCCACCTGCTGCGGGAGGGGCCGCAGGGCTGGGAGGTGGACTGCGGGCGGGTGCACGGCCTGAGCGGGGGTCCGGGTACGGAGTTCACGGCGGCGGGCGGCCCCGTACGGGTCACGGAGGTGCGGACCGACCGGGCGCTCGTCGACCCGGACGGCTGGATCCCGGACCCGGGGTCGGTGCACGCGGTGACCCTGTCGGCGCTGGCGCTGCCCCCGGCGGCCGTGGTGCTGACCGGGGACGCCGCCGCGCTGCCCCCTTCGCCGCTGCTGCGCGAGGTCGCGGACGGCTCGCCGGAGGAGGCCGGGGCGGGGTTGCTGTTCCGCGTCGACGTGCGGGGCGGTCGGGCCCGCGTCCTGCGCCGTGACGGGTCCCCGTACGTTCCGCCGCTGCCGCTGGCGGGTCCCGCCGACGCCCGACGGCTCGTCGACTGCCTGACCGGCCTGACCCACTGGCACCGCCTCCGCGACCTCAGCGCCGGCCTGTCCCCGCTCACCGGGCACGTCCGGGTGGAGGTGCTGCCCTGGGAGCACCAGGACGGGGAACCGCTGCGCCCCGACGGGAACGGGGAGATCGTCCTCTCCTACGAGGACGGGCAGGAGCCGTTGGTCGCCATCAGGATCCGCAACTCCGGGCCCCGGCCGCTGTGGTGCGTGCTCGTCAACCTCAACGACCAGTTCGGCGCCGGGTCGGCGCTCTTCCCCGGCCAGTTCATCGGGCCCGGGATGACCGGATACGCACTCGACGGGGCGCAGGTGCGGATGGTGCTGCCCGCGTCCCGGCCGGTGCGGCCCGGGGCCTCGGCGCGGGACTGGCTGACGCTCATCGTGGCCGAGGGGGAACTCAATACGGTGCCGTTCCACCTGACCGCCTGGGACCCGATCACCAACCGCTGGGGAACGACGGCGAGCCCGCTCCCGGAAGGCCTGCTGCGGCTGGCCGGGGCGGCCCCCGCGCCGGCGGGCGGGCGGGACATGCTGCCCGCCCGGCCGTTCGCGCCCGGGCAGTGGGCGGCGAGCAGCGTCGCCCTGCGCACGGTGGTGCCCGCGCTTCCCGCCGGCGAGGACTTCACTGTCCGAGGTGGGTGAACCCGGCCCAGGCGGTGAGGTCGTGCGGGTCGAGTGTCGCCAGCCGGGCGGCCAGGGCCGGGGGCAGCCCGGCGGGAGCCGTCCGCGCCGGGTCCAGCATCCACAGCTGGGCCCGGCGCAGGGCCCGCGCGGGTGGCTCCTGTTCGCGGCGCAGGAAGTGGTGGGTCAGGAACATCAGGACGGACGTCGTGTCGTCCGGCACCGGCCACAACGAACCGATCACCGAACGGCTGCCCGCCACCAGGAAGGCGGTGGACAGGCTGTACGCCTCGTTGTGGCCGCGCCCCGAGACCTGGCTGCGGCAGGCGGCGAGGACGACGAGCCCCAACCGGCCGTGCACGGCCCCCGCCAGCTCCTCCGCGGTCAACTCGCCGCCCTTGAGGGAGAGGTAGGAGCTGCGGGGCCGGTTCTCCTCGACCGTGCCGTGGCAGGCCAGGTGCAGGACGGCGCCCTCGTCGGCCCGCTCCCGCAGCCAGGCGGCGACCTGACCGGGTTCGCCGTCCCCGGTGCGCAGGCCGAGGTACTGGCCGTGGGGGTAGAAGAGCCGCTGGAGGGCGTCGGCCTCCTCCCCCGCGTAGGGCAGGTCCCCGGTGGGGTTGCCGACGATCAGCGCGGTGCCGGTGTGCGGGGCCGGCGGGCGGGCGCCGACCTCGCAGAGCAGGCGCGCGGAGGCGGCGTACGAGAACTCGGCCCGTTCGATGGCGTAGCGGCGGCCCCGTCCCTGCTCGGCGTAGGCCGCGTGCCAGGGGACGAGCCCGAGGGCGCCCATCGGGACGAGGACGAGGCGGGGCACCCGGCCCGGCCGCGCGGGGACGTCCATCACCTCCAGGAGCGGCTGGACCGCGGCCCGCCAGGCCCAGGCGCAGAGCCGGTCGAGCTGGTCGCGCAGCGGCGGGGCGGGAGGCGGGCCGAAGGTCGTGTGGCCCGGGGCGGGTTCCATGTTGCGGGGCCCGCCACCCGCTGCCGGGCGGTAGTCCCGCAGCGGGGCCGCGTCCTCGCGCAGTCGGGGCAGCGGGACCGCGTGCACCTGTCCGGTGGCGGTGACGAGGAGGGCGGTGCCCGGGCAGGACTCGCCGGCGGGCACCAGGTAGACGAGGGCGTCCTTGCCCTGGACCCGCAGGGCCGCGCCGATCTCGGCGGGGTCCGGCGGGTCGAGCAGGCGGGTGCCCTCCCCGGTGAGGGCCTGCACCACGCGGCGGCGCAGGTCACTCGGCACGTCGTCGGGGTCGCCGCCGGCCGCCCCCCACTCGGCGGCCAGCGCGGCGTGTCCGGCGGCGGCCAGGAGTTCGGGTACCGAGCGACTGGTGGTGGCCGTGTGCAGGATCAGGCCGCGACAGGCGTCGAGCGCCCGTACGGCGTCCTGCGGGGCCCGGTCGGCGAGGCACCAGCCGACGAGGTCCGTGGAGAGCTGCTCGGCCAACCGGGCCGCCTCGGCGACGTCCTGGGTGCCGGACTGGAGGAGCGCGGACCAGACGAAGCCGCGCATCGCCTCCAGGCCGAGCCGCCGACCGCGCTCGCGGTCGCGGTCGCGGTCGCGGCGGGCCAGGCTGCCGCGGTCCCGGTAGACGGCCGCGAGGGCGTGCGCGGTGAAGGCCCACAAGCGGTGTTCGGGCCCGCCCGCGGCCGAGGCGGCGCCTTCGAGGAGGGTGACGGCGCGCTCCAGGTCGCGGCCCCCCGCGGCGGAACGGAGGTTCCCGCCGGCCAGCGCGAGCCCGTAGGAGAGGCTTCCGGCCTCGGAGGCGAACCGGATCCAGTCCGCGCTCCCCTCCTCGGCCAGGGAGATGGCTTCCTCGAACAGGGCCAGGCACTCGCGGACGCGCGGCAGGTCCAGGCCCCGGAGCGCGTCGCGCACCCACGCCAGGGCCATGTTGCCCAGCACCCCGGCCCGGGCGTCACGGGGCAACCGGGAGGCCATGCGCCGAAGTTCGGTGAGGGAGGGGCGGCCGGTGAGCGGCGGCAGGGGCGGCGCGCCGAGCCGGTGCGCGAGGTCCTCCCGGGCCAGTCGCACGGTCTCCAGCTGCACCCAGCACTCGATGCGGGAGACGTCGTCGGGGGCGAGTCCGGCGACGGCCTCGGCCGCCGCTTCCACGGCCCGGTCGGCGCCGATCAGATCACCGCGCCTGGCGGCGGTGATCCCCCGGCCGGTCGCCTCCTGCGCCCGCGCGATCAACGCCAGGCGGGGGGAGAGACCCAGTTCCCGCACCATGCGATCCCACTGCTCGGGGCCCGGGGACACACCGGCCGTGATGCCGTGTTCCTGGGCGAGCGTGACGGAGACCAACATGACGCTGAAGTCCAGCCACGGGGAGTCCACACCCGCCCGACGCGCCCCTTCGAGGTGCTCCAGCGCCTCGGTCAGGCGGCCCGGGTCTCCGCCCATGCCCTGGTGGAGGCGCAGCTTGGCGAGCGCTAGGTGGGCGGTCCCCCACCAGCCGGAGTGTGCTTCGGCGTAGCGCAGCACCGCGTCGACGAGTTCCGCCTCGCGCTGCGGACCCACGCGGTCCCGGTGGGGGTCGAGTACGGGCAGCAGGGACACCAGCATCGCGGCCCGCTCGGCGTGCGGACGGCTGCCCGGCTCCGCGGTGCGCCATTCCTCGAACTCGCGGGCGAAGCGGCGCTCCCAGCGCAGCCTCGCCTCCTCGGTGTCGCCGAGCAGGATGTGGTCGTCACCGAACTCCGCGGGCATCTCGTCGCCGAACCGACGCATGAGCTCATGGAAGAGGCGCTCCAGTTCCTCTCCGGACACCGACTGCGGATGCTCGGGGCCCAGTTGGCGTTGGACGTCGGCCAGCATGAGCCGCGCGGCGTCGCGCAGCTCCGCCGCGATGTCGGGGTCGTCCAGGGCCAGCAGGGCCGCCCGTTCCACCTCCGACAGCCTTCGCCGGTCCCCGTCCATCTCGTGCCGGGTGTGTTGACCCGCGGCGAGCGCCCAGGCCGCCATGGTGATCGAGCCCGCGCCCGCCGCCTGCCGGCGGTCGACGGCCCGGGTGAGGAGCGCGATGGACAGGTCGAGGAGGTCCACGTCCAGCGTGGGCTGACCCCGTGCGAACAGCAGCCGGCCGAACACGTCGAGGTAGAGATGGGGGAGCGCGTCGATCTCCGCCTCGCTGACGAGGAGTGCGGTCAGTTCCGCCTCGGCCGACGCGCCCTGCTCCTCGTCCTGCCAGGTCCCGGCGATCACCACCCGGGCGAACGTGACGCGCAGCCGTGCATCGCGTTCCCAGGCGGGCCGGCCGGGCGCTTCGGCCAGTGCGCGCAGGGTTTCGTCGCGGGCCTCCTCCAGGACGGCCCGGTCGGCCGTGTGGTAGCCCTGCAGGGTGAGGGACATGCCCCGGGACTGGCGGACCAGCGGCAGGTCCCGGTCGGGGTCGCCGGCCGCCAGGACCTGGGCGTAGTAGCCGGCGGAGCGGGCGTACGAGTCGGGTCGGTCGGCGCGGACTCCGTGCTGTTGCCACAGGTAGCCGAGCGCCTCCTGGAGGTCGGCGTCCCGTCCGTCCTGGTCTTCGAGGGCGGCCGAGCCGCGCCGCAGGGCCTCGTCGAGGAGGGCGGGGTCGGAGTCCCCCTCCTGGATCCGGATCTTGGTGAGGTTGGCGAGGAGCCGGCGGGCCAGGACGGCCGTGTCCCGGAACTGCGGTGTGTCGGGCAGCTCCGCGAGTCCCTCCGCGAGCAGGGCGTGGGCCCGGGCGGCGAGGTCGGCGTCGGGCCGCAGGTCGTACTGCAGGGCCAGGACGTGGCCGTACATGATCCGCCACAGTGTCCAGGTCGGTCCGGTCGCGGGACGGCGGAAGGCGTGCGCGAAGGCCTCGGCGGCGAGGTCGAGGTCCTCGTGGTCCTCGACGTGGGGGACTCCGGGGTCGTCGAGCTGGTTGTGGGCCAGGTAGCTCAGTTCCCCGGCCCGCCCGCACAGCTCGGGCGCCCTCGGGTCACCCGCCGGGAGGGCGGCGAGTTCGGCCATGACCTCCTCGTGCTCGGCGCGGGCGTTGGGCACGGATGCGGACACGACGGCTCCAGGAGTCAGGGGGCGAGACGCGCGTGGTACGGCTGCAGGATCCGATCCAGCCAGTGCCGGCCCTCCGGGGTGGCGAAGTCGACCGGGTCCTCCCCGGTGGGGGCGAGCAGTCCCGGCGGGCAGCGGTCCGAGAACAGGACCAGGGCCCGCTCGCCGGGTTCGCGTTTGGAGGACCACAGGAAGCCCTGCGCCCACGGGTCGGTGTGCCGGCGGATCCAGTGGGCCCAGTCCCTGGTGTACGGGTAGTCGCGGGCCTCCGTCTGGACCAGCCAGCTGTCCTGGTGGACGGCGGCCAGATCCTGCCCCGTGACCAGGGCGACCACGTCCACGGAGGTCGTCAGCCGCAGCGCGGAGAGCCGGCGTCCGGTGACGGCCACCCGGGGCACGAGCCGGGCCGCGCCCGAGGGGTCGAAGGGAAGCGAGTGCAGGACGCTCTCGCCGACGGCCGCCGCCGGGGTCAGTCCGGCGTAGAGGTAGCCGTACGGGTCGCAGGAGGTCGAGTCGAAGCGGCCGCCGCCGTAGAGGCAGTGGGAGGGCACGGGATTGAAGGTCGCGCCGTCGCGGCGCGCCGAGTGCACCCGGTAGAGCGCGGTGCCCGCGGGGAGGGTCGCCTTGACGGGGGTGGCCCGCGGTGCGGCGGGCGGGCGGTAGTGGGGCACGTCCGCTACTCCCCTTCCGTGAGGAGCCGGGCGGTGTCGGGCAGGCGCGGTTCGGCGGCGGTCCCGAGCAGCCGGGCGGGTTCCGCGTCCAACCAGGCGTTCGGGGAGAGCCACCAGTCGGCGGCGGCCCAGGGGTCACCGTCGGCGTCCAGCAACAGGTTGACCTCACGGACCGTGTCCCGGAGGCGGCCGTCCGGGGCGAACTGGAAGGCGGGCAGCCGGATCGGGCCGCCGGTCGCGGGCAGCCGGATCAGGGCGGGGGCGTACGGGTCGCAGCCGGCCAGGAGGACCTCCTCGTCGCCGAGGGAGGGCGCGGCCAGCAACCGGTCCCGTACCTCCCCGAGGACGGGGCCGACCATCCGGTGGCCGTCGAGGAGCAGCACGGCCAGGTCCTCGGCCCGGAAACCCAGGTGGCCGCCGGCGGGCGCGTCGGGCGTGCTGACGAGCCGGCTGCCGGCGGGGAACCGGTCGGGCAGCAACTCGCCCAGCAGGCGGGCCGCGCGGAAGGCGGCGTCCCGGGCGGCGGCTCCGGTCGAGGCACGCCACTCGGCGAGCCGGAGCGCGAGCCGGTGCAGGTCGTCCGGGGTCAGCCGGGGGGCGAGCGCGTCCCAGTCGGCGGCCGCGGCGGCCAGCCGGGTCAAGGGGTCGGTCATCGCGATCACGCCCCCCTGGTGGGGTCGTCCACCGCTGCGGCGTCGACAGCGGTGGAGCCGAGTAACTCTCTTACCAGTAGGGCTCGTTCGGGGCTGCGGACCACGAGGTGGACGTCCCAGTCGGCGCCCCGGGCCAGCTCCGCCTCGACGGCGGCCCACACGGCGGCCAGGCTCCCGGCCGCGGAGAGCCCGCCCCGACCGGCGCCGAGCAGCGGCAGACAGACGGAGGTGGGGGGCGCGGGGCGCGCGGGACGCGCGGGACGCGCGGGGATCGCGGCGTCGGCGGCGGATCCGGAATCCGGGCCGGAGCCGACTCCGGATACGGCGCCGGCGCCGGTGGCGCCCCCGGTCCCCGCGTCGGGACCGGGGCCTGGGCCGGGACCGGGACCGGGGCGGGCTCCGATACCGGTCCCGGGCACGGTCCCGGGCACGGTCCCGGGCGCAGTCCCAGGCGCCGTCCCGGACGCGGTCCCGGACGCAGTCCCGGGCGCGGACGCGGACGCAGCCCCGGGCACGGACGCGGTCCCGAACGCGAACGCGGACGCGGACGCAGCCCCGGGCATGGTCCCGGCCCCGGACGCAGTCCCAGGCACGACCCTGGACGCAGTCCCCGACGCGGCGCCTCCGGCGCGGGCGCCCGTTCCGGTCCCGGTCCCGGCCAGGGCCTCCGCCTCCGCGCGGGCCTCGCCGAGCAGGGCGAAGACGCGGGTGACGGCGCGGGTGACGTCCACGGACTGGACGTCGTAGTCGTTGGTGCCGGGCCGCGGGACGGCCACCGCCGCGTGGTGGATGTACCGGACGCCCTGGCGTTCGAGGGCTCCCGCGCCGGTGACGGCCACCGTGCCGGGCGCGACCGGCAGGCCCTGCGGCGCGTACCGGTCCGTCCAGGCCCGGAGTTCGTCGCGCACCGGCTCCCCGACGATGCGTCCCGCGGGATCCCGCAGGGCGGCGGTGCGGCGCAGCGAGGCCGCCACGGAGGACTTGTAGGGCTCGGGCAGCGCGAAGTGGGTGTTCGACGAGGACACCACGACGTCGATGTCGCGCAGCAGGTCCACGGCGTGCACGTGCAGGGTGATCCCGTGGTCCCGGCCACCGATCCGGACGGCTATCCGGTGGTGTCCGGCGGGCAGTTGGCGGCCCGCGCTCCCGGCGTCGGAGGCCGCGTCCGACCCGTGCGGGGCCCGTCCCTCCGCCGGCTGCTCGGACGGGTCGGTGTCGGTCGCGCGTCGGACGATCTGTTCGGCGACCTGCCCGAGGACCATCAGCTCGTGGTGCTTGCGGAAGCGCTCCACGCTGACCCCGTAGACCTGGGCGGCCCGCCTGCGCCGGTCGGCCGGCGGCCAGTCCCGGGTGCCGCGGGCCAGGCCGAGGCTGTACTCGGCCGCCTCCTGGAGCGTGCCGCCGCCCATCGAGGCGACGGCCGTGCGCAGGAGTCGTTCGACGGCGGGGAAGTGCGGCCCTCCGGGTTCCCCCTCCCCCGGTCCGGCCGACAGGCCGGTGAGCACGGGTATGCCGAGCTCACGCAATCGGACGATGCCGGCCCGCCGCACTTCCCTCACCTCCGCGAGGACCGCCCCGTAGTCCGGCAGTTGTGTGTGCGACATGGCGGAAGGATCGCACCGCCGCGCGCACGCCTACAAGCCGGTTCCGGCCCTCTCCTTCCATCGTGGGGGGCGGGCCGGTCGCGGACGGGGCGTCCGGTGGTCGCGTCCGGTCGCATTCGGGGCGGATCACGGACCCGGGGGACGGAGACCGCGACAACCCGGTGCGCGGTTCCCCCGGCGCCGTCGGGCACCGCCCCACCGGGCGGCGTTTGACCTTCAAGCGGCATGAAAGTCGACAATCAACGTCATGGACGGCACCCCTGAACTGATGAGCATCAGCGCGTTCGCCCGGCGGGTCGGGCTCGCGCCGAGCGCCCTGCGCTTCTACGACGACTGCGGCGTCCTGCACCCCGCCCAGGTCGACGGAGTGACCGGATACCGCTCCTACTCCGCCGCGCAGCAGGACCGGGCCGTGCTCCTGCGGTCCCTGCGCGCGGCCGGCCTGGCCCTGCCGGACGTGGTGACCGTGCTCGACGGTCCCCCCGACGGCGCCCGGGCGGTACTGGAGCGGCACCGTACGGCGGTACGGGAGAACGGGCGGGCCGCCGACGCGGCGATCCGCGCCGTCCTGGACGGCCTCCCCGGGGGCTCCGGCCGGACCGAGTTCACCCTGGGCGGCGCCGAACTGGCCAGTGCGGCCCGGCAGGTGGCCCCGGCCGCCGGGCGGGACCCCGCGTACCCGGTGCTCGGCTGCGTGCTGGTGGAGTTCGAGGAGGACGAGGTCCGCTTCGTGGCCACCGACCGCTACCGGCTCTCGGTGCGCACCCTGCGGCCCGCCGCCGTGAGCGGGCCGCCGGGGCAGGTGCTGATCGGGGCGCAGGCCCTGGTGGCGCTGGGGGCCTGGGCCGCGCGCGCCGCCGAGGTGGTGCTGTCGGTGGGGTCCGCCGGGAGACCGCTGCTCGTACGGCATCCGGGCGGCGAGCGCGAGGTGGCCGTCGAGGCCGGGGCCTACCCCGCCTACCGCGAGGTGCTCGCGGCGTTGGCGGCACCCGCCCACCGGGTGGTCGTGGACCGGGCGGCGTTGCTCGGCGCCCTGGAGAGCGGCCCCGACGCGGTGGCGGTCCCCGTCGAGCTGGGGCGGGACCGGCTGTTGGTGGGGCGGGCCGCGCTGGCCGCCGTACGCGAGGAGTCCGAGGCGGTGCGGCTCGCCTTCGACCCGGCGGTGCTGGCGGCGGCGCTGGAGGCCGGGGTCGGGCCGGACGTGCTGCTGGAGGTCTCGGGACCGACCCTGCCCGTACTGGTGCGCTCCGCCGACCAGGGCAGCTTCACCACCCTGGTCATGCCCGTCGCCCTCCCCGACGCCTGACCCGCCCACGTCCCGCCCGACCGCCATGCCGATCCGCCCGGGCCCCGCCCGACCGCCCGACCGCCCGGGCCCCGCCGGACCCCCCGACAGCCCTACCGATCCGCCCGGGCCCCGCCGGGCCGCCCGACCGCCCTACCGATCCGCCCGCGTCCCGCCGGACCCCCCGACTGCCCGACCGCCCTGCCGATCCGCCCGGGCCCGCCCCGCCCGAGCACCCGACCGGCCCCCCGAAGGAGATTCCATGGACCCCCGCAACACCGTCGTCCGCCTGTGCACCGAGGGGATGACCGCCGAGGCCGCCGGTCGGGGCGACGAGGCACACGCCCTCTTCCGTCGGGCCTGGGAGGCGGCCTCCGACGACTACGAGTCCTGCGTCGCCGCCCACTACCTGGCCCGACACCAGTCCACCCCCGAGGACACCCTGCGCTGGAACCGCGCGTGCCTGGAGCTCGCCGACCGGGTGGGCGACGCACGCGTCCGCCCCTTCTACCCGTCGCTGCACGGCGCGCTGGGTCGCGTCCTCCTCGAACTCGGGGAACGGGCCGAAGCACGCGCCCAGTTCGAGGCGGGGGCGGCCCGCCTCGACGACCTGCCCGCCGGCCCCTACGCCGATTGGCTGCGCCTGCGCATCGCCGACGGCCTGCGCGCGACGGATCCCCGGCCGGCCGACGGCCCCGATCCGTTGGGGCCGCTGCTGGATCGGCTGTGCGCCCGCGCCGACCTCGCCTCGCTCGCCCTGCTGCTGCCCCCGTACCTCGCGAACCTCCACCGGCCCCGGGACGAGGAGCGCCTCACCACGGTCCTGCGGATGCTCCACGCCGAACGCCGGCTCCCCGAGCCGGACCTGACCGCGCTCGCCGACGTCATCGCCGCCCGCGAACCGGCCGCCCCCGCGTAGGACCCGACGGGCGCGGCCGGGCGCCGGGTCAGGTGGCGTGGGAGCGGCCGCGCTGGGCGTGGCCGTGCCGGACGCCCTCCTCGAAGGCCTCCTCGTAGGCCCGGTCGCCGAGCACGCTCCGCGCGGTGCGTTCGAACTCGGCCCGCACCGGGCCGAGTTCCGGGGCGCCGCGTTGGGGGTGGCCGACGGCCTGCCAGTGGGCGTGGCCCGCGCCGTAGGCGTGCGCGGCGCCCACCTCGTCGCCGGCGGCGGCGCGGGCGGCGGCCAGCAGGTCGAGGCCGTTCGTCGGCCCGGATGTCCCGAACGGTCTCCCGAAACGGTGTCCGTACGCTGCGCGGTCGGCGTCGGCGGCGGTGTCAGGGCGCGAGGACGTCGAGTTCGTCGAGGGCGCCGAGGGCGATCCGGCGGGTCAGGGCCTCGGCGGCGACCGCGTCCCCTTCGCGGACGGCTTCGGCGACCCGTACGTGCAGGGTGACGGCAGCCGGGTCGGGGTCGTGGAACATCACGGAGTGCTCGGTGCGGCCGGTGAGGACTTCGGCGACGACGTCGCCCAGCCGGGCGAACATCTCGTTGCCGGAGGCGTTCAGCACGATCCGGTGGAACGCGATGTCGTGGTGGAGGTAACCCTCCAGTTGGTGGCCGCGGGAGGTGCGGACCATGCCGAGGGCGGCTTCGGTGAGCTGGGCGCACTGATCGGGGGTGGCCCGTTCGGCGGCGAGGCCGGCGGCGACCGGTTCGACGGCGGAGCGCAGCACGGTCAGGGAGCGGAGCTGGCGGGACCGGTCGGTGCCGGCGAGGCGCCAGCGGATGACGCGGGGGTCGTAGACGTTCCATTCGTCGGCGGGCCGGACGGTGACGCCGACGCGGCGGCGGGATTCGACGAGCCGCATCGATTCCAGGACGCGGACGACCTCGCGGACGACGGTGCGGGAGGCGTCGAAGCGTTCGGCGATCTCGTCGGTGCGCAGCACGCTGCCCGCGGGGTGCTCACCGGCCGTGATGGCGAGGCCCAGGGTGTCCAGCACGAGGGAGTGGAGGCCCTGCGCCGGGCTGCCGTCGGTGGTCATGCCGTAAGCGTACGGTGACCGCCGGACGAACGACTGGTGTGATGTTTTACCTCCGACTCTTGAATAAGTAGTACTTAATAGGTTTCAGTGGTGCCACACGAACCGATGTCGACGAGGACAGCGAGGTACTACGTGAGCTCCCAGCGCGTCATTGTGGTGATGGGCGTCGCCGGCACGGGCAAGACGACCGTGGGGCGGCTGCTCGCCGGCGCGCTCGGTCTCGCCTACGCCGAGGGCGACGCCTTCCACCCGGCGGCCAACGTCGCCAAGATGTCCGCCGGCACCCCGCTGGAGGACGCCGACCGGTGGCCCTGGCTGGACGCCATCGGGGAGTGGATGCGCGGTCGGGCCGGCACCCCCGGCGGGGTCGTCGCCGCGTCCGCGCTCAAGCGCGCCTACCGCGACCGGTTGCGGGCCGCCGCTCCCGGGACGGTGTTCGTCCACCTGGCCGGTGAACGTCCGCTGATCGAGCGCCGGATGGCGGCGCGCCAGGGCCACTTCATGCCCACCGCCCTGCTCGATTCGCAGTTCGCCACGCTGGAACCGCTCCGGGCGGACGAGCCGGGCGTCGTCGTCGACGTGTCCGGGTCCCCCGAAGAGATCACCGCCCGGGCAGTGGCCGCGCTCGCCGCGCTCCCCCTGCCGCACCGCCCCCAGAGATTCGAGGATCCGTCACCGTGACCAGTCTCAGCGTCGAGACACTGGCAGCGGCCACCACCGAGCCGATCACCTCGGCCGGGAACACCCAGTTGGGCCTCGCCGTCCTCGCGGGTATCGCCGTCATCGTCCTGCTCATATCCCGGCTCAAGCTGCACGCCTTCCTGGCCCTGACCATCGGCTCGCTCGCCCTCGGCGTGTTCGCGGGAGCCCCGCTCGCCAAGACGGTCACCAGTTTCACCGCCGGGCTCGGCTCCACGGTCGCGGGCGTCGGCGTGCTGATCGCGCTCGGCGCGATCCTCGGCAAACTGCTGGCGGACTCCGGCGGCGCGGACGAGATCGTGGACACCATCCTGGCCCGGGCGAACGGCCGGGCCATGCCCTGGGCCATGGTCCTGATCGCTTCCGTGATCGGCCTGCCGCTGTTCTTCGAGGTCGGCATCGTCCTGCTGATCCCGGTCGTGCTGCTGGTCGCCAAGCGCGGCAACTACTCCCTGATGCGGATCGGCATCCCGGCACTGGCCGGGCTCTCGGTGATGCACGGATTGATTCCGCCGCACCCCGGTCCGCTCGTCGCCGTCGACGCGCTGCACGCGAACCTCGGTGTCACCCTCGCCCTCGGCGTGCTCGTCGCCATCCCGACCGTGATCATCGCGGGTCCGCTGTTCGCCCGGTACGCGGCCCGCTGGGTGGACATTCCCGCGCCCGAGCACATGATCCCGCAGAGCCCTTCCGTGGATCCCGCACACCGACCGCGCTTCGGGGCGACCGTCTTCACCGTGCTGCTGCCGGTGGCGCTGATGCTGGTCAAGGCGCTGGTCGACATCGTCATCAACGACCCCGCCAACGGCGTCCAGCGGGTCACCGACGTCGCCGGCTCCCCACTGATCGCCCTGCTGGCAGCGGTGCTCGTCGGGATGTTCACCCTCGGCCGGGCCGCCGGCTTCACCAAGGAGCGGCTCTCGACCACCGTCGAGAAGTCGCTGGCGCCCATCGCGGGCATCCTGCTGATCGTGGGCGCGGGCGGCGGCTTCAAGCAGACCCTGATCGACGCGGGCGTCGGACGGATGATCCTGGAACTGTCCGAGAACTGGGCCGTTCCGACCCTGCTGTTGGCCTGGCTCATCGCCGTGACCATTCGGCTCGCCACGGGATCGGCGACCGTGGCCACCATCTCCGCCGCGGGCCTGGTCGCTCCCCTCGCCGCCGATATGGACACCACCGGGACCGCCCTGTTGGTCCTGGCCATCGGCGCGGGTTCGCTGTTCTTCAGCCACGTCAACGACGCCGGGTTCTGGCTGGTCAAGGAGTACTTCGGGATGACCGTCGGACAGACCCTGAAGACCTGGTCCGTGATGGAGACCATCATCTCGGTGGTCGGCCTCGGCTTCGTCATGCTGCTCTCGCTCGTCCTCTGAGCGTTCCGCCGCACCGAAGTCCGGCGCCGCCCGCGGGAATCAGCCGCGCGGGCGGCGCCGGCCGCCGTCCAACTGCGCGGCGGCAAGCGCGAACCCGTCGGCCGCCGTCGCGAGGCGGTCCGCGAGCGCGGTGACCTCGGCCCGGAACGCGTCGCCCTGCGGACCGCGCCAGTCCAGCGCTGCGGCGCCCGCGCGCAACCGTCGGGCGTGCGAGCGCAGGGCGGCGCAGTGGGTGCGCAGGCCGTCGGCCGGGGCGGACGGACCCGGAACCGGCCGGGGGCGGTCGCTCACGGGCTCCTCCAAGGGAGTGTCGTCGGCGGGGAGCCGGCCGGGATCAGTCACGGTCGGGCAGCGGGACCAGCCGCGAGAGCGCGATCCCGCCGCCGAGGTCCGCCGCGTCCGCGGCTCCCGCCCCCGGTACGCACCACAGCCGGGTACGGGGACCCGCGTGCGCCGCCACCCCGGCGGGCAGGCCGACGGCCACGACGTGCGTGACGGCGTAGACGGCGGTGAAATCCCGGTCCCGGGACAGTTCCAGTGCGGTGGCCGCGCCCAGACCCCGGCCGACCAGGGCCAGTTCGGCGCCCGAGGGGACGTCGCCGCGCACGGCCCGCGCCACCGCGCGGGGCGTCACGCGGTCCCGGTCCGGTAGGTGGACCACGTGCCGCAGCGTGCCGTCCGTACCGGTCAGCTCCTGGACGAGCACGGCGTCGAGGCCGCCGATCAGTCCGGTGTTGCGTACGTAGCCGGCCAGGGTGGCGGTGGTATCGGCGCCGAACGGCGCGCCCTCCCCCGGGGCCGGCGGATCCTCCCGTACCGGGCCCGGGTCGAAAAAGGCGCGCAGCGCGGCGCCCAGGCCGAGGAGGGGACGGGCGGTCACGGCCCGGCCGGTGGCGACCTGCCAGCCCGCGTGGTCGTTGAAGGGGTTCTCATCGGTCAGGGCCCGCCAGGCCAGGATGTCGGCGAAGGACGGCGCCAGCGCAGTGAAGGCGTACCGGGTGCCCCGCTCGCGGACCACGGCCCGGAACGCGCGGGTGGCCTCGGCCTGCCGGTCCTGCGCCACCGCCAGCAGGACGGCCGCGCAGTCGGGGTCGGCGTACAGCTCGGGCCGGTCCAGGCCGGCTACCCGGATCCGGGCCTTCAGACCGCACACGGCGGTGCTCACGGCGAGGTTCTCCCGGCCGGCCAGGATCCCGGCGAGCCAACCGGCGCTCGCCACGCCCCGCCCGCGCGGGGCCCAACCGAGTCCGGCGGGGTCGGTGAGGATGCGCAGCAGGGTGCGCCAGGCCCGGCGGCGGCCTCCCCGGCCCAGCAGCGCGGCCGCCGGCATCCGGGCTCCGAGAGCGAGTCCGGATGCGTACCGGGCGGCCTCGCCGACGGCGTCGGCTGCTTCGGCGAGCTCCCGGCACAGGGCGTCCAGCGTTTCGGCATCCGGGTCGGTGGCCGGTACGGTCAC
This sequence comes from Streptomyces sp. NPDC048383, assembly GCF_040651775.1. Lineage (NCBI taxonomy): Bacteria > Bacillati > Actinomycetota > Actinomycetes > Kitasatosporales > Streptomycetaceae > Streptomyces > Streptomyces sp. NPDC048383. The sequence goes on along the minus strand of NZ_JBEZKS010000006.1, from coordinate 133,407 downwards.
GGCGTCGGACATGGGGTTCCTCGCGTCGTGCGCAGGGGGCGGGGGGCAACCGGGGACCCCCGCAACGTCGGCGGTCCACGGATGGTGACTTCCGGATCACCGTACGTCGCCCTCCCGGGGCGCGCGCTCCGACTGCGCTACGGGAGTGGGTCGAGCCCGCCGAGCAGGGCTGCCGTGTCGAGGCCCGCCGTGAGGTATTCGGTGAAGACGGTGTTGTGCAGGGCCCAGGGCGAACGACGTCGGCGGATCAGCTCGATCGCGGCATCGGCGGGCACGCCGCGGTCGACGAGGCACTGGGCCACGACGAGTCCCGATCGGTTGTATCCGGAGTAACAGCGCACGAGGGTGCGGCGGCCGGAGTCCAGGGCCTGTCCGGCGGCGCGGGCGAGGTGTTGGACGTCGCGCAGTTGGACGGTGGTGAGGGCGGCGTCCGGTATCTCGTTGACGATGTGCTCGGCGCCCGGACCCGGTCCGTGGCCCGGAAGGGTGAACAGGCTGATGACGAGGTCGAACTCGTTCGCGACGACGGCGGTGCGCAGGCCCCCGGTGTCGTCGGCCCAGATGTGCCCGCCCATCCACAGGCCGGGGGTGATCTCGTCCCAGCGGGTTGCGGGGTCGGGCACGTCGGAGGGCTTCCGGTTGGTCTTGGTCATGCTTTCGGATCGTACAACAGCAGTTCAGTCAACGGGAGTTGCCCCAAACACGGCTCCCCGGAACGCGGCGCGCAGGGAGCTGCCGCGGCCGGGTCCCGGGGTGGTGCGCAGGGTGGCCCAGCGGCCGTGGCGGGGGGAGATCCACAGGGCGGGCCCGGTCCCGGACGGGTCGTGGTGGGCCCATACCCCGGCGGGCGCGGGGTGCCAGAGCAGGCCGCGGGCGGGGGTGAGTTCGCCGGTGCGGATGCGCAGCGATTCGGCCGTCCAGGCGCGGGCGATGGGCTGGTCGGCGCCGGACAGCAGGTGCCGCAGGAACCGGCCGAGGTCGGCGCCGGTGGTGTGCAGGGTCCCGCCGGCGGGCCGGGTGCGGGTCATGCCGAGGGGGGCCCAGATGCGGGTGGCGGCGAATTCGGTCGGCGGGACGCCGCACAGGTGCTCGGCGAGGCGGGTGAGCGCGGCCAGGGCGGCCGGCGCGTCGGCGTGGGTGAGCAGGTGGTGGGCGGTGGTCGCGCCGGGCAGCCCGTCGGCGGCCGGTCCGCCGTAGACGCCGAGGGGGGTGTGCAGGGCCAGCTCGCCACGGGTGACGAGGCTGCCGAGCACGGGCCACACGGCCAGTACGCCCGTCAGGGCGCCGGCGTCGAAGGGGCTCTCGTCCTCGCCGTCCGAGGCCGCGGGGTCGGGCTCCGCCGAGCCGACCGCCCAGACCGCGTCCGGGTCGGCGCGGCGCACCAGGGCCTCGATCCGGGCGCCCTGCTCGCTGTGCGGGGTGGTCATGGTCGGCCACGCTACGTCGCCCCGCGCGGAGCGCCGGGCAGGAGGTGGCGAAGTCGCCGTCCGCCACCCGAATGCCGGGGGCGGGGCGCCCGGGCAACCGCCCGGACGCCCCGCCCGCTTTCCGTTCCGGCCCGTCCAGCGGGTGGGCGTCAGCCCCGGTCGGGGCGGTCGGTCACCCGCAGCGTGTTCAGCAGGGGTTTGCCGAACCCGCTGTGCGTGACGAAGCGGAGGTTGAGCACCCCGTCCGTGACGGTGACCGTGTAGCTCTTGGTCAGGGCGGTGTAGGTGCCCGCCTCCAGCGAGATGTCCAGGGAGGGCAGGACCTGCGCGCCCTCGGCCAGGACGTCGAAGACGCGCTTGTTCGGCTTGGCGGCGGAGAGCTCCGCGAAGCCCAGTTCCACCGTGTAGGTGCCGTTCGGCACGTTGTCGAAGCGGTACTCGTACATGCCCTCGCGGGCGTTGCGGAACAGCCGCTGGTCGTCCGTACCGGCGATGGCTCGGCCGGTGGACTGCACGGTGGCGTTGCCCTGGTAGCCGTAGGAGCCGGGGGTGTACTTGCGGTCCGGGGACCAGGCGTCACCGGCGGCGTCCGTGGCGGGGTAGTCGGAGCCCGCGTCCAGGGCGAGCTGGTAGCGCGGGATCACGATCTTGACCGGGACGGTGAGGACCGGGCTGCGGCCACTGGCCGAGCTGATCCTCAGGTCGGCGGTCAGTACCGTGCCGGCGGCCAGGCCCCCGGTGTCCACCGCGAGGCTGAGCGCCGCCTTGCCGCCGGTCGGCAGGTTGCCCTCGGCCGGGGTGACGGTCAGCCACGCGGCGTCCTCGGCCACCGTGAACGCGGTGCCGAGGCCGGGGTTGGTGAGGTCGAGGGTGCGGGTGCGCTTCTGGCCGGCGGGCAGGACGATCTCCACCGCGTTCTTGGCGGCGGTGACCTTGCCGGTGCGCAGGGTCCGCGTCACGGTCGTGACGTCGGCCGGCTTGACGTCGACGGCCGCCTGGGCGGACTCGTAGGACGGGGCCGTCAGGGAGAGCGGCCGGTTCCCGGACGGGCTCTGGACGACGTAGCCGCCGTCCGCCGCGGTGACGGCGGAGACGGCGCCGTCTCCGCTGCCGACGGTCACGGTGGCGCCGCCGACGCCGTTGCCGTCGTTGGCGTCGAGGACCCGGCCGGCCACCACGCCGCTCTTGGTGGTGCGGAAGCCGATGGACAGGCCGTCGGTGATGACCGGGGTGTTGAAGGAGTACTTGAAGGCGTCGGTGCCGGTCGCGTTCTCCAGGCCGACGGTGGCGGTCGAGCCGCCCTTGATGCCGGTGCCGCCCGTGCCCTTGTAGGAGTAGGTCACGGCGCCGTCCTCACCGATGGCCGCCGCGAAGGAGAACTTCTCCGTCTGCGCCGACCAGTGGGACACCTCGCGCCACTCGATCACGTAGCTGCGGTGCGGGGCGGTGCCGGTGACCGCGGTGAAGACGCCCGAGCCGCTGCCCGCCGCGCCGACGACGAGATCGTCCCAGAAGGGGTACAGGGCCGCGTTGGGCGTGGCCGTGCTCGGCAGGTCACCGTTGATGTCGCCGGTGTGGTTGCCGCCGAAGCTGACGGTGCCGTTCGTCCCGATCCAGGCCTGGGCGTACGTCTTTCCGTACAGCGGCAGCGGGAAGGGGAGGTCGACGCGCTCGGTGGTGTTGTCACCGGTCAGCGCGAGCTGCCGGTTCCCGGCGGGGTACGGGCGGTCCCCGGCGGCGGCGCAGGCGTAGCCGTAGCCGTCGGTGCGTTCGGGGAGGTCGATGGCGGTGGTGGTGTCCCCGCCGACGGTGACCTTCGCCGTACCCGCGGTGACGCAGCGGGAGGGGTGCGCGGCGTTCACGTCGTACGTGCCGTGCGGCAGGGTGACCTCGAAGCGGCCCTGGGCGTCCGTGGTGGCGCTCACGGGGGTGTCCGCGACGGTGACGGTCGCGCCGGCGGCGGGCCCGGCGGCCGAGGAGACGGTACCGGTGAGCTTGCCGGAGGCGGCCTGGACGAGGGTGAAGTCGCCGGTGGCGGTGGCGTTCTCGGTCACCGTGGCCGTCGCGGTCCGCTGTCCGTAGCCGAACTTGGACGCGGTCAGCGCGTACGCGCCGACGGACAGGGCGGTGAACCGGTAGCTGCCGTCGGCGGCCGTGGTGGCCGTACGGTCGATCGGGCCGTCGGCGGTGACCTTGACACCGGCGACGGGCTCGCCGCCGGCGGTGCGGACGGTGCCGCCGAGCGCGCCGATGGCGCCGCGCGGGGCGGCGTTCAGGGCGGCGAGGGCGTCGAGCCGGCCCTCGCCGAAGACGTTGTTGTCGGCCGCGCTGCCGCCGCACTGGCCGTTGTCGGTGTCCGCCGCGGTGCCGTCGAGGAGGGACTCGGTCTGCGCGACGTCCCCTTCGAGGGCGGGGGCCGCGGACCAGAGCAGCGCCACGGTGGCCGCGGTGTGCGGGGAGGCCATGGAGGTGCCGGAGAAGGCCTCGTAGGCGCCGCCCGGGACGGAGGACCGGACGTTCACGCCGGGCGCGGCGATGTTCGGCTTGACGATGCCGCCGGGGCCGGCGCCGCGCGAGGAGAAGGACGCGATCGTGTTGTTGATGTCGAAGGCGCCGGAGCTGTAGGAACTCGCGTAGTCGCCCGGGGAGCCACTGGTGGAGCAGCCCGGTCCGGCGTTGCCGTTGGAGAAGGCCGGGAAGATTCCGGCGGCGCGCCAGGTGTTGACGATCTCCTGGTACCAGGTGTCGCCGCCCGAGCCGCCCCAGGAGTTGTTGACGACGTGCGGGGCCAGGTCGGGACGCGGGTTCTGGCCGTTCAGGTCGGTCGGGGCGACGATCCACTGGCCGGAGGCGAGCAGGGAGGCCTCGGAGCAGGAGTTGGACTCGCAGCCCTTGGCGGCGATCCACTTGGCCCCGGGGGCCACGCCGATCTTGTTGGCGCCGCCGTCGTCGCCGACCATGGTGCCCATCGTGTGGGTGCCGTGGTCGTTGTTGTCGCAGGGCGCGGCGGTGTCGCAGACGCCCGCCGGGTCGAACCAGTTGTAGGCGTGGTCGTAGGACCCGTCCGCGTTCTTGCCGCGGTACTGGTTGTTCACGGCCGGGTGGGTGTGGTCCACGCCGCTGTCGATGTTCGCGACGACGATGCCCTCGCCGCGCACTCCGGTCTGCTCCCACACCTGGGGGGCCTTGATCCGGTCGATGTTCCACTCGACGGCGTCGGCCAGGGCCTTCTCCCGGTGGCCCTCGGCGGGCTCGGGGAGGGTGACCTGGTCGTCGGCGTCGATGCGGGAGACCTCGGGTCGCTGTGCGAGCGTCCCGGCGAGCTTTTGGCTGCCCACGACGCGCACCGCGTTGACGATCCAGTACGAGGTGTACTCGGCCTTCGCTCCGGCCAGGGCCTTGACCACCTCCGCCTGACTGCGGGCGGCGTGGTCCTTCTTCAGGCGCAGAACCGTTTCTGCCTTGGCGGCGCGGGTCTGCTGTTTCCCCGCGGCGGTCAGGTCGGCGGCGCTGTCGAGATAGACCCAGAAGACGGCTTTGGCCGACTCGTCGAGCTGGGTGCGGAGCTCGGGCTCGATCTTGCGCTCGGCCGCGCTCGGTACGGGGCCGGGTTCCGGCGCGGCGGCGGCGACACCCGCGCCGACGGGCAGGAGCAGGACCGAGGTGAGCGCGGCGAGCGCCGTGCGTAAGGATCGTCTGTTGCGTTGGGCCACGTGGGGTCTCCTCGTACGCCTTGTGGACAGGTTGTGCGGAACGTGCGCATGTGACGTGCGCGGGTCATGCTGAATGAGATGCCATGCTCATAACAAGAGGGCCTTATGAGCCGTCCCGGAGGGCCTCGCGGCCGGGTCGCGCGCGCGTTCGCCGGGTGGCCTTCCGCCACCGCGCGCGCCAGCCTGGGGTCATGACCTCACCCGCGCCCGACGTCCGCCTCGCTTCCGCTCGGGGCCGGTGGATCCTGTTCACCACCGTCCTCGGATCGGCCATGGCCATGCTGGACTCGACCGTGGTGAACGTGGCGCTGCCGCGCATCGGGCGGGATCTCGACGCCGACCTGGCCGTCCTGCAGTGGACGGTGAACGCCTACCTGCTGACCCTGGCGGGGCTGATCCTGGTCGGCGGGGCGCTCGGTGACCGGTTCGGACGGCGTCGGATCTTCGTGCTCGGCGTGGTGTGGTTCGCGGCCGGATCCCTGCTGTGCGGGCTGGCGCCCAACGCCGGCGTGCTGATCGCCGCCCGCGCCCTCCAGGGGGTCGGGGGCGCGCTGCTGACCCCCGGCTCCCTCGCGCTCATCCAGGGCTCCATCCGGGCGGAGGACCGGGGGCGGGCGGTCGGCCTGTGGTCGGGCCTCGGGGGTGTCGGCGCGGCGGTGGGGCCCTTCCTCGGCGGCTGGCTGGTGGACGGGCCGGGCTGGCGGTGGGTGTTCCTGCTGAACGTGCCGCTGGCCGCGCTGTGCGTGCCCGTCGCCCTGAGACACGTACCGGAGTCGAGGGATCCGCAGGCGCACGGGCGGTTCGACGTGCTCGGCGCGGTACTGGGCGCGGCGGCGCTGGCGCTGATCACCTACGCGCTGATCGAGGCCCGGTCCGGATCCCCGTTCGTCGTCGCGGCGGCCGTGGGCGGGCTCGTCCTGGCCGGGGCGTTCGTGACGGTCGAGCGACGGCGGGCCGATCCGATGGTGCCGCCCGCCATCTTCGCCTCCCGCCAGTTCACCGCGGTCAACCTGGTCACCGTCTGCGTGTACGCGGCCTTCGGCGGGTTCTTCTTCCTCATCGTGCTCCAGCTCCAGGTCGTCTCCGGGTACTCGGCGCTGGCCGCGGGGGCCGCCCTGCTGCCGACCACCGCCCTGATGCTGCTGCTGTCGGCCCGCTCCGGAGAGCTCGGGGAACGCATCGGACCCCGGATCCCGCTGACGGTGGGCCCGCTGCTGTGCGCGGCCGGCATGCTGCTCACGATGCGGGCCGGACCCGACGCGTCCTACGTACGGGACGTGCTGCCCGCCCTGCTCATCCTGGGCGCCGGCATGGTGACCCTGGTGGCCCCGCTGACGGCGACCGTGCTGGCCTCGGTGGACCCCGGGCGGGCGGGCCTGGCCAGCGGCATCAACAACGCCGCCGCCCGCGCCGCCGGTCTGCTGGCCGTCGCCGCACTGCCGCTGCTGGCGGGGATGGGCCCGGACGCGTACCTGTCCGCCGAGGCCTTCGACGGCGCGTTCCGGCGCGCCATGCCCTGGTGCGCCGGGGTGTTGGTGGCCGGATCCGCGCTGGCCTGGGCCACCGTACGCTCCCCCGCGCCCGGCGCCCCCCACCCGCAGTGCCGCACCCAGTGCGGGATGACCGCGCCACCGCTGGAGCCCCCGGGGACCGCGCGGACGGGTCCGCCCCGATGAAGGGGAGCCGGGCGGGGGCCGTCCGCGCGGGCGCCGGCCCGCGGCGCCCGCGGCCTCGGCGTCGCCCGCCCGGACCGTACGCCGCGGCGGTGGCTGCCGGACGCGGTCCACGGCCGATCGGGGGCGCCGCGACCCGCGCACCGCTGACGCCGACTCCCACCGGCGGCTGACTCCGTGTGCTGGAACGCGGCGGCGGACCTCACGGCGGGCACGCTTGTCTCCGGCGTCGGGGTGGTGTGCCTGGCGCGCGTGCGGCCGCCCCGTGACCTGCCCGTCGCCGCGCTGCGCCTACTGGTTCTCGGCGCCCAGCACGAAGAGCAGGTAGACGAAGAAGGCGAAGAGGTGGCCCACGAAGAGGTAGGCGATCAGTCGGATGATCAGGCCGCGGGGGAACTTGGACTCGATGCGGCTGATCAGGGTCGGCGCACCCGCCGACTGCGCGGCGACCTCCGCGGGTGCGGCGACGTTCGCGGCTGCGGCGGCCCCTGCCGGGGTGTCGGCCCCCGCCGGGGTGGCGCTCTCGGTCCTCGCGGTGGTCCCGGTGACGTGCGGCACGTTCTCTCCCTCGGACTGTGACGGGTTCTTCGACGGGGCCGGTGACTGCGGCCGGGCCGGCGACGGGGGCCGGCTCTGCGAGTGGGGCTGCGACGACGACACGGATGCGGCTCCTCGGTCAGCGGGGGTGGTGCTCGGCGCCGCCGAGGCACAGCCCCGCGAGGCTGCTCTGCAGCAGGGTGTGGACGAACAGCAGGTCGACTCCGTCAGCCGTGGCCGCGGCGATCCGGTGCGGGGTGAGCGAGTCGAAGTGCGCGCTGTCGCCCGGCTCCAGGAAGTGCTCGCTCTCCCCCAGGTGCAGCCGCAGCCGCCCCCCGAGGACGTACAGCCACTCCTCCCCGGGATGGACGCGGACCAGTTCGCCCTGTCCGCGTTCCCGCGCCCCCTTGCCGACGGGGGCCGGCGCGGGGACGTGTACCCGTAGCGCCTGCATGCCGCGGCCGGAGCCGCCGGCCTGCCAGTACGTCCACCCGTCGGCCTCGCGGGCCCCCGGACCGCCGGCCCGTACGATGGGATCGGCCGTGGCCGGTGTTTCACCCAGCAACTCGGAGACGGTCGTCCCGTAGGTCCGGGCGAGTCCGAGCAGCAGCGGGAGCGAGGGCTGACGGCGACCGGTCTCCAGGCGGGACAGGTGCGCGGGCGAGAGCCGCGCCCGCGCGGCGGCCGCCTCCAGCGTCAGTCCGGCGCGTCGGCGCAGGTCGCGCAGTTGTGGGGCCACGGTGGGCAGCTCGGCGACGATGCCGTCGGGCGTGTCGGGGTCCGGGGCGGTCTCGGGGTCGACCGCGTCGACGGAACCGACACCGGGGGCGGGAGTCATACCCCGATTGAGCCAGAGACTTGCCTTTCTGGCAATCTCCCTTGCCTCCGGGGCAAAATCACCCGTCCCCCGCCTCCGCCTCCCCCACTGCGGACCCCTCGGAAGACGGGGCGGTGGCGCCCTGGCCGAGGACGGCCTCCACCGTATCCGCCTCCTCGGCCGTCTTGTCCGGGCGGTGGCGCAGGACGCGGGCGAAGCGCAGCGCCACTCCCGCCGGGTAGCGCGTGGAGCGCTGGAGGCCGTCGTAGGCGATCTCGACGACCAGTTCCGGGCGGACCCGGATGGTGTACCCGTCGTCCTCGACCGCCAGCTCCGTCAACCGCTCCGTCTGCCAGGTCAGCATGGCGTCGGTGAGGCCCTTGAACGTCTTGCCGAGCATGGCGTAGGTGCCGTCGGCGGCCCGGGCGCCGAGGTGCAGGTTCGACAGCAGGCCGGTGCGGCGCCCGTTGCCGCGTTCCACGGCGAGCACGACCAGGTCGAGGGTGTGCACGGGTTTCACCTTGAGCCACTGCTTGCCGCGCCGGCCGGCCGCGTAGCCGGAGTCGAGCGCCTTGACCACGACCCCTTCGTGGCCCCGGCCCAGGGTCCGCGTCCAGAACTCCTCGGCCCCGGCCGTCGCCGTCGCCGGGTCCTGCGCCACCAGCCGGCGCACCCGGTGCGCCTCGGGGACCAGCGCGGCGAGTTCCGCGTACCGCTCGCGCACGGGCAGGTCGAGCAGGACCCGGTCGCCGGAAAGGAGCAGGTCGAAGAAGTACGGGGTCACCGGGAGCGTCCGGCGGGCGGCGGCCACGTCCAACCGGGAGCCGACCCGGCTCGCGATCTCCTGGAAGGGCACCGGGCGGCCGTCGGGGGCCTGTCCGATGACCTCGCCGTCCAGGATGAACCGCTCCCCGGGGAAGGTGCGGACCAGTTCGGCCACTTCCGGGAGCCGGTCGGTGATCTCGTCGAGGGAGCGGGTGTGGATCCGTACGTCGTCCCCGTCCCGGTGCACCTGCACGCGGATCCCGTCGAGCTTCTCCTCGACCGCGCAGGGGCCGAGCGCGCTCAGGGCGGCGGCCACCGACGGGGCGGTGCCGGCCAGCATGGGTTGGACGGGCCGCCCGACCCGCAGCGTCACCCGCTCCAGCGCGACGGCGCCCTCGGCCAGGACGGCGGCGGCGACCCGGGACAGCGACCCGTCGAGCATCACGGCCCGGCGCAGGGCCACCGCGGGCACCCCGGCCGCGGCGGCCACCCCGTCCAGGGCCACGGCGTCCAGGGCGCCCTGGCGGACCTCCCCGGACAGCAGGCTGCGCAGGAACCGCTGTTCGGGCCCGGTCGCGGAGCCCATCAGGGTGTCGACGATCCGGGCGCGCTCGGCCTGCGCGCCGGGTCCGGCGACGGCGGCGAGCTCGGTGACGGCGGCGTCGACCCCCGACACGGTGAGGGACGGCTCGGGAGCGGCTTCGCTCGTCCGGCCGAGGGTGCGCCACCCGACGCCCGGGCGGCCCTGCGGGAGCCGCCCGGCGAGGTAGGAGACGACCAGGGCCGCCTCCTCGGGCGGCGCGGCGGCGAACAGCTCGGCCAGCAGGGCGGTCTTCCGGGACCTGGCGGAGGTTTCGGCCACCTCCAGGGACACGCGCGCGACCTCGGAGAGCAGCATGGGGTCCATCCTGCCGCCGACGGCTCCGCGGCGCAGCCCGACGTGCCGACGGGGCCGTGTACCGCAGGCGCGGTACGGCGGTGACCGGGTGTAGTCCTGGAGAAGGTGGGGGGCTACGCCTGGAGGAGCTCGGGTGGGGAGACCAGGGGCTTTAGGGTTCCGGTATGAAGCTCCGACTGCCACGGCGCCGCCGAGACCGCCTGCTCTCCGGTGTCACCGCGTTCGCCGTCCTGGCCGGCGCCGGTACCTGGACCGCGGCCGCCGCGTCCGGGGACGCGCCGGCCGTGCGCCGCCAGGACCAGGTCCTGGCCCTGCCAGGTGCCGGGATCGACACCTCCTACTTCACGGCCGGCGGCGGGGACGGGAAGCGGCCCGCGGTCCTGCTGGGCCACGGCTTCGGCGGCAGCAAGGACGACGTCCGCGCGCAGGCCGAACGGTTGGCGCGCGACGGATACGCCGTCATGACCTGGTCGGCGCGCGGATTCGGCCGCTCCGGCGGCCTGATCGGGCTGAACGATCCCGAGCACGAGGTCAAGGACGTCTCCGCGCTCGTCGACTGGCTGGCGAAGCGCCCCGAGGTGCGCCTGGACGCCGCCGGTGACCCCCGGGTGGGCGTCGCGGGCGCCTCGTACGGCGGCGCGGTCTCGTTGTTGGCCGCGGGGTACGACCGGCGGGTCGACGCGATCGCCCCGCAGATCACGTACTGGAACCTGGCCGACGCCCTGTTCCCGCAGGGCGTGTTCAAGAAGCTGTGGACCGGGATCTTCTTCACCACCGGCGCGGCGGGCGGCCTCCAGGCCGGTCCGCAGGCCCCGGCCGCCACCCCCGCGGGTCCGCCCGCGGCTGCGGGCTGCGGCCGGTTCGAGCCGCAGCTGTGTGCCATGTACGAGCGGGTCGCGGTGGCGGGCAAGCCCGACGCCGAGGCCCGGGAGCTGCTGGAGAAGCGCAGTCCGTCCGCCGTGGGCGACCGGATCAAGGTTCCGGCGCTGATCGTGCAGGGTCAGGACGACTCCCTCTTCCCCCTCGACCAGGCCGACGCCATGGCCAAGGCCATCGCGGCGAACGGCGCGCCCGTCGCCGTCGACTGGGCGGCGGGCGGTCACGACGGCGGCATGCGCGAATCCGCCCGGATCGAGGCCCGGACCTCGGCCTGGTTCGACCGTTACCTGAAGGGCGATGAGGGCGTGGACACCGGCCCGGCCTTCCGGGTCTCGCGCTCCGGCGGCATCGACTCCACCGACGGGCAGGTCAAACTCCGCGGCGCGACCGGCGACACCTACCCGGGACTCGGCTCCGCGCCGCGCGAGTTCGCCCTGTCGGGCCGGGAGCAGACCTTCGCCAATCCGGCCGGCGGGACACCGCCCGCGCTGTCGGCCCTGCCGGGCATCGGCGGGCAGCTCGCCGCGCTCGGGACCGGCGTCGCGCTCGACTTCCCCGGGCAGAACGCCCGCTTCGAATCGGAGCCGCTGACCGAGGACGTACGGATCACCGGGACCCCGGCTGTGACCCTGAAGGTGAGGTCGACGGCTGCCGACGGTGCGGCCGTCCTGTTCGGCAAGGTGTACGACGTGGGCCCCGACGGGCGCCAACAGGTGCTGCCGAACCAGTTGGTCGCCCCGGTGCGGGTGGAGGACGCCCGGGAGAGCGCGACCGTACGGCTGCGGCTCCCGGCCATCGACCACGCCGTCCGGGCCGGACACCGGCTGCGGCTGGTGGTCGCCGCCACCGACCTCGGCTACGCGTCCCCGGCCGCCCCGGCCGCGTACACCGTCTCGGCGGAGGGGCCGCTGGCCGTGCCCGTCGCGGCCGGGGTCGCCACGGCCGCGACCGACCTGCCCGCCTGGACCTGGTGGCTGCCGCTCGGCGCGGTGGCGCTGGCCGCGGCGCTCCTCGGGATCCGGCGCACCGGCGGGGGTCGCGGCGGGAGCCGGGTGGGAGAAGCGCAGCCCGAACCCGCGCTGGCCGACGTACCCCTGGACATCACCGGGCTGACGAAGCGCTACGCCAAGGCCGCGGACCGGTACGCGGTGCGGGACCTGTCCTTCCGGGTCGAGAAGGGGCAGGTGCTCGGCCTGCTCGGGCCCAACGGCGCCGGGAAGACCACCACGCTGCGGATGCTGATGGGGTTGATCTCGCCGGACGCCGGGGAGATCCGGGTCTTCGGGCACCTCATCCGGCCCGGGGCGCCGGTGCTGTCGCGGGTCGGGGCGTTCGTGGAAGGTGCCGGTTTCCTCCCGCACCTGACCGGCCGGGCCAACCTGGAGCTGTACTGGCAGGCCACGGGCCGTCCCGCCGAGGACGCGCACCTGGCGGAGGCGTTGGAGATCGCCGGGCTCGGTGACGCGTTGGAGCGCGCGGTGCGCACGTACTCGCAGGGCATGCGCCAGCGGCTCGCCATCGCGCAGGCCATGCTCGGCATGCCGGACCTGCTGATCCTCGACGAACCGACCAACGGTCTGGACCCGCCGCAGATCCGCGAGATGCGGGACGTGATGATCCGCTACGCCGCCGCCGGGCGGACGGTCATCGTCTCCAGCCACCTGCTGTCGGAGGTCGAGCAGACCTGCACGCACCTGGTCGTGATGGACCGGGGCCGGCTCGTGCGGGCGGGCGAGGTCTCCGAGATCACCGGCGGCGGCGACACGCTGCTGGTCGCGTTGGAGGGGCCGGTGGACGCGGTGACCGTGGAGAAGGTCGCCGCCCTGGAAGGGGTCGGTTCCGTGCTGCCCGCCGACGAGGGGCTCCTCGTCCGGCTCGACGGCGTGAGCGCCGCCGGGCTGATCGCCGAACTCGTACGGCTGGACGTCCCGGTGTCGGCGGTGGGGCCGCACCGACGGCTCGAAGACGCGTTCCTCACCCTGATCGGAGGTGCGGCGTGAGCGCCGTACAGGAGACCGCGCCGGGCTACCGGGCGAACCACACCCTGCCGCTGCGGGTGGAGGCGCTGCGGCAGTGGCGCCGGCGGCGGACGCTGGTGATGGCCGGGGTGCTGGCCGCACTGCCGTTCATCATGATCATCGCGTTCGCGGTGGGTGGCGGCGACGACGGGCCGGGCGGCGGCAACGGCCGGATCAGCCTCATCGACACGGCGACGGAGTCGGGCGCGAACTTCGCGGTCACCTGCCTGTTCGTGTCGGCCGGTTTCCTCCTGGTGGTGCCCGTCGCGCTGTTCTGCGGGGACACGGTGGCCTCGGAGGCCGGTTGGTCCTCGCTGCGCTACCTGCTGGCCTCGCCGGTCCCCCGGGCCCGGCTGCTGTGGAGCAAGCTGGTGGTGGCGCTCGGGTTCAGCCTGGCGGCGATCGTGCTGCTGCCGGTGGTGGCGCTCGTCGCGGGCACGGCCGCGTACGGCTGGGGGCCGCTGAAGCTGCCGACGGGCGGGGCGTTGGCGGCCGCGGACACGCTGCCGCGGATCGCGCTGGCCGTGGCGTTCGTCTTCGTCTCGCAACTGGTCACGGCCGGGCTGGCGTTCTGGTTGTCGACGCGGACGGACGCGCCGCTGGGCGCGGTGGGCGGAGCCGTCGGCCTGACGATCGTCGGGAACGTGCTGGACGCCGTCACCGCCCTCGGCTCGTGGCGCGAGTTCCTGCCCGCCCACTGGCAGTTCGCCTGGGCGGACGCCCTGCAGCCGCAACTGGAGTGGGGCGGGATGATCAAGGGTGCGGCGGTGTCGGTGTCGTACGGGGTGGTGCTGTTCGCGCTCGCCTTCCGGGGGTTCTCCCGCAAGGACATCGTGTCCTGAGGCGGCCGGGATCCGCTTCGCGGACCCGCCCGAGGGCCCCGCACCGTGCCGACAGGCGGGTGCGGGACCCTCGGGCGTTCGGGGCTCCTGCCGCGGGTTGCGGCCGGGTGTCCGGCCCGGCTCCGCTACGGGAGGACGCGTACGGGTGAGCCGTCGAGGAAGGCGAGGACGTCCTCGACGGCTTCGCCGTAGTACGTGGCGTAGTTGGCCCGCGTGACGTAGCCCAGGTGCGGCGTGGCCAGGAGGTTCGGCGCGCTGCGCACCGGGTCCGCCGCGGGCAGCGGTTCGGTGTCGAAGACGTCCAGGGCCGCGCCGGCGATGCGCCCCTCGCGCAGCGCGTCGAGGAGCGCGTCCTGCTCGACGATGGCGCTGCGCGAGGTGTTGACCAGGTACGCGTGCGGTCGCATCAGGGCGAGTTCGGCGGCCCCGATCAGGCCCCGGCTGCGGTCGCCGAGCGCCAGGTGGACGGAGACGAAGTCGGCGTCCGCGAGGAGTTCCTCCAGGGACCCGGCGAGGCTCACGCCCACCTCGTCGGCGCGTTCCTTCGTGAGGTTGGCGCTCCAGGCCGACACCTCCATCCCGAAGGCGAGGCCGATCCGGGCGACCCGGCTGCCGATCTTGCCGAGACCGAGCAGGCCGAGTCGCCGGCCGTGCAGGTCGGCGCCGACGGTCCGCTGCCAGGGCCCCTCGCCGGAGCGCAGGGCCGCGCTCTCCACGGCGATCCCCCGGGCAAGACCGAGGAGCAGCGCCCAGGTCAGCTCGACGGGCGGGGTGGAGGAGCTGGCGGTGCCGCATACGGTCAGGCCGGTGCGCGCGGCGGCCTCGTAGTCGATGACCGAGTTGCGCATGCCGCTCGCGACGAGCAGTTTGAGGCGCGGCAGCCGCTCCAGGAGGCTCGCCGGGAAGGGCACGCGTTCGCGGAGGGTGACCACGACGTCGAAGTCGGCGAGCCGGGCGGCCAGTTCGTCCTCGTCGTCGAGGTGGTCGGCGTACGTGACCACCTCGACGCCGCGGGCGGTGACCTCGGACCAGTCCGCGAGGGTGGTGGCCGCGCCCTGGAAGTCGTCCAGGACGGCGCAGCGCAGGGGCGCCGCCGCGGCGCGGGTGTCCGTCACGCGACGTCCCCGGCGACGGCGTCGATCTCCGCCAGGAGTTCCGCTTCCAGCGGCCGGTCGGCGACGGCCGCGTTGGCGCGCACCTGCTCCGCGGAGGTGGCGCCCGCGATGACGGAGGCGCAGCCGGGCTGGGCCGAGAGCCAGCCGATGGCGAGTTCCAGCACGGTGCGGTCGTACTTCTCGGCGATCGCGGCGAGCGCCTCGACGGTGTCGAGGCGCTCCTCGGTGAGGTAGGCGTCGCGCCCTTCGAGGCGGGAGCCCGCCGGGACGGCCGCGCCGCGCCGGATCTTGCCGGTGAGCAGGCCGTTGGCGAGCGGGAAGTAGGGCAGGACGCCCACTCCGTAGTGCAGCGCGGCGGGCACGAGTTCGCGTTCCGCGGAGCGTTGGAGCAGCGACCATTCGTTCTGTGCCGACACGAAGGGCGTCGCGCCCGTCTCGCGGGCGACGTGGGCGGCTTCGGCGAGCTGCCAGCCGCTGAGGTTGGAGTGCCCGATGTAGCGGATCTTGCCCTCGGTGACGAGCTCGGTGAGGGCGGCGAGGGTTTCGGCGATCGGGGTGGCCGGATCGGGGCTGTGCAGCTGATAGAGGTCGATGTGGTCGGTCTCCAGGCGGCGCAGCGAGGCTTCGACGGCGCGCCGGACGTAGGCGCGGCCGCCGCGGGCTCCGGCGGCGGCCCCGTACCCCATGTCGACGCCGTCGTAGCCGAACTTGGTGGCGAGGACGACCTGGTCGCGGCGCCCCTTGAGGGCTTGGCCGAGGTGGCTCTCGGAGCCGCCGCTGCCGCCGTAGATGTCGGCGGTGTCCAGGAGGGTGATCCCGGCGTCGAGGGCGGCGTCGACGACGGCGCGGGTGGCCCGGGCGTCGAGCCGGCCGCCGAAGTTGTTGCAGCCGAGGCCGACGGTGGAGACCTGAAGTCCTGAACGGCCCAGGGGGTTGTACTGCACGTGTTCGCTCCTCCGCGATCGTCCGGTGCCTTGTGCGGCAAGTGATCACTCTAGGCCCGCCGATGGGGCGGCGGTACGGGGCCGTGTGAACGCTCCGTGTCGCGCGTCCGGCGGGCGTGGGCCGGCGGCCGTGTGACCCCGGCCGGTGCCCGCCCCCGCGCTCTTCGGTACGCCCGGGGCGTGTTGCGAAAGTGGCGCCGAGCGCCCGAGGGGCCGGGCGGGACCTTCACAACACGCCCTTAGAGGATCCGGGCCGCGCCGGCGGCGGGCACGGCCCGGGTCACGTGCGGAGCGGTGAACCCGGCGGCGGCGAACGCGCCCTCGACGGCTCGGGTCACCTCCGCCTCGGCCTCCGCGTCGATCAGGGCGAGGGCCGAGCCCCCGAAGCCGCCGCCCGTCATCCGGGCTCCGTACGCGCCGGCCGCGTTGGCCGTGGCCACCGCCAGATCGAGCTCCGGGCAGGACACCTCGTAGTCGTCGCGCAGCGAGGCGTGGCCCTCGGTGAGCAGCGGCCCGGCGGCGCGCAGCCGGCCGGCGCGCAGCTCCGCCTCGACCCGCAGGACGCGTTCGTTCTCGGTGACGATGTGCCGGACGCGGCGGCGCCCGATCGGGTCGGTGAGCCGGGACAGCGCCTCCGGCAGGTCCGCGTACGCCAGGTCGCGCAGCGCGGGCAGCCCCAGCGCGGCGGCGGCCCGATGGCAGGAGCTGCGGCGCGCCGCGTAGGCGCCGTCGGCGAGGTCGTGCTTGACCCGGGTGTCGATGACGAGCAGCCGCAGCCCCGACGCGGCGCAGTCGAAGGGGATGTGACGTTGTTCGAGGGTGCGGGTGTCGAGGTGCAGGGCGTGCCCCGCGGAGGAGCAGGCCGAGGCCATCTGGTCCATGACCCCGCAGGGCACGCCGACGTACGCGTTCTCGGCGCGCCGGGCCAAGGTCGCCAGCTCCGCGCCGGGCAGCGGGATCCCGTACAGCTCGGTGAGGGCCATCGCGGTGGCCACTTCCAGGGCCGCGGATGAGGACAGGCCGGCCCCGGTCGGCACGTCGGAGCGCACGTACAGGTCCGCCCCGCCGACCGGAAGGCCCGCCTCCAGCAGCGCCCACGCCACGCCTGCCGGGTACGCCGTCCAGCCGGCCGGGCCGCGGGGGGTGCCGCCGGGGGTCAGGTCGGTGAGGTCCAGGGTGACGACGCCGGAGGGCACGTCGGCGGAGTGCAGTCGGAGCTCGCGGTCGGTGCGGCGGGCCGCGGCCACCTCCGTGCGCTGCGGGAGCGCGAAGGGCAGCGCGAACCCGTCGTTGTAGTCGGTGTGTTCGCCGATCAGGTTGACCCGGCCGGGCGCGGCCCACACGCCCTCGGGCGGGCTCCCGTACAGGTCCTGGAACCCCTGGGCCGCGCGGTTCACGGACTCGCCACCTCCCGCAGCCGGGCGGCCGCGTCCTCGGGCCGGACGTCGTTCATGTAGGCCTCCATTCCGGACTCGGTCCCCGCGAGGTACTTCAGCTTGTCCGCGGTGCGCCGGACGGTGAACAGCTCCAGGTGGAGCGCGAAGTCCTCGCGTCCCTCACCGGTGGGCGCCTGGTGCCAGGCGGAGATGTACGGGGTCGGACCGGGCAGTGCGAACAACCGGTCGAAGCGGCGCAGCAGTTCCAGGTAGAGCCCGGGGAGTTCGGCGCGGGCCGCGTCGCCGAGGGCCGGGAGGTCGGGTACCCGGTCGTGCGGATGGAGGTGGACCTCGTAGGGCCAGCGGGCGGCGTACGGGACGAAGGCCGTCCAGTGCTCCCCTTCGAGGACGACGCGGGTGCCCTCGGCGCGCTCGGCCGCGAGGACCTCCTCGAAGAGGTTGCCGCCGGTGCGGGCCCGGTGCGCGGCGACGGTGGCCAGCATGCGGCCGGTGCGCGGGGTGACGAACGGGAAGGCGTAGATCTGGCCGTGGGGGTGGGCGAGGGTGACGCCGATCTCGGTGCCCCGGTTCTCGAAGCAGTAGACCTGCCGGACGCCTTCGCGTGCGGCGAGTTCGGCGGTGCGGTCGGTCCAGGCGGCGAGGACCAGTGCGGCGCGGGACTCGTCCAGTTCGGCGAAGGAGGTGCGGTGGTCGGGGGTGAAGCAGATGACCTCGCAGCGGCCGGTGTCGCCGGCGAGGGAGGGGAAGCGGTTCTCGAAGACGGCCACCTCGTAGTCCGGGGCCGGGACCTCGCTCGCGTGCGCGGCGGTGGAGGGGCACAGCGGGCAGTCGTCGGCGGGCGGCAGGTGGGTGCGGCCCTGACGGTGGGAGGCGATGACGACGGCGTCCCCGAGGAGCGGGTCGCGGCGCACCTCGGAGGTGGGGGCGGTGGCGGCTCCGAGGGGGCGGGTGTCGGGAACGGTGCGGACGGGGGCTTGGTCCCCGTCCGGATCCTTGTCCGTGTCGTAGTAGAAGATCTCGCGGCCGTCGGCGAGGCGGGTGCTCGTGCGATTCACGTACCGATCTTCCCTCACTGGGGGGTGATGGCGGTGGGGCGGCCCAGGTCGGGTCGGTCGCTCAGTCGGAGTTCGGCGCCGGGGCGTTCCATTTCCAGGACCACGATCTCGTTCCCGGCGGCGTGCCACAGGGGGGCGGGGGCGTACAGGGTGCGCTGCGGGCCGCGCGGGGTGTCGTAGTGGCCGAGGAGGAATCCGTTCAGCCAGACCAGGCCGGTGCCCCATCCGGAGAGGTCGACGAAGCCGTCCGCCGGGGGTGCGTCGGGGGTGTGGGAGAACCGGTGGAAGGTGGGCTCCTGCGCCGTGGGCTCCTGCGCCGTGGGTCCGGCGGGGTCGGTCAGGGGGGCCGGGGCGGTCCCGGTGTCCGTCGGTGTGGACCAGTCGAGGCCGCTCAGGTCGGTGAGCGGGAGCGGGGTGATCTCCCACTCGAACAGGTGCTGGTGGCCGTGGCGCACGCCGCGCCAGATGCCCTTGCGGTCGTCGAGCAGCGGCCCGTAGTTCACCCGCCCCAGGGCCCGGACCAGGATGTCGAGCACGACGCCCTCCTCGCCGACGGGCAGTTCGAGGCCCTCGTCGGGGGCGTTGCGGTCGAGGGCGCCCAGGGGCCGGCCGTCGGCGAAGAGGTACGCGTGGTCCCCGAGCCCGTCGATCCTGATGGGCATGGCGGGGCGCGGCCCGGTGATGGTGGTCCGGTAGTGGATCAGGCCGTGGTCCTGGCCGAGCTTCTCCATGGACTCGGGTGCGGGACGCAGGACCGGTTCGCCTCCGAGGGTCCCGAGCGCGCCGAGCAGTGGGGCGACGCCGGCCGGGATCGCGCGGGCCGGGGCCATCCGGGGCGGCGGGGCGGGCAGCGGGCCGTCGGGCAGGGGGAGGTACTTGCCGATGACCTCGCGGAAGGCGTGGAACTTGGGGGTGAGTTCACCGGCTTCGCCGATCGGGGCGTCGTAGTCGTAGCTCGTGACGGTGGGCTGGTAGCCGGGGTCCGCGGGCCGCGACCCGGTGTGGTTGGCGCCCGCCCGGAAGCCGAAGTTGGTGCCGCCGTGGGCCATGTAGAGGTTGACGGAGGCGCCGGTGGCGAGGAGTTCGTCGAGGGATTCGGCGGCTTCCCGGGCGTCGCGGACGTGGTGCCCGTCGCCCCAGTGGTCGAACCAGCCGATCCAGAACTCCATGGCGGTCAGCGGGCCGGTGCGCTGGTAGCGGCGCAGGACGTCGAAGCGTTCCGCGGGCCGGGCTCCGAAGGTGGCGGTCGCGAGCCGGCCGGGGACGGTGCCGCCCTGGAGCATGGCGTCCTCGGGGCCGTCCGCGGTGAAGAGCAGGCAGTCGATGCCGCGGTCCGTCAGGGCGCGGTCGATGTGGGCGCGGTAGCGCGCGTCGTTGCCGTACGAGCCGTACTCGTTCTCGATCTGCACGGCGACCACCGGGCCCCCGCGGCTCGCGAGGTGGGGCAGCAGTTCGGGTACGACGAGGTCGAACCAGCCGTCCACCTCGGCCTGGAATCGGGGGTCGGAGCACCGCAGGTGCAACCCGTCGATGGCCAGGAGACGGGCGGGCAGACCTCCGAAGTCCCATTCGGCGCAGATGTAGGGTCCGGGCCGGACGACCGCGTCGAGCCCGAGGTCCTGGGCTATGCGCAGGAACCGGCCGACGTCGCGCCATCCGGTGAAGTCGCCCTTGCCCGGGCCGGTTTCGTGGAAGTTCCAGGGGACGTACGTGTCCACGGTGTTGGCCCCCATGGCCCGCAGCCGACGCAGCCGGTCCTCCCACAGGTCGGGATGGACCCGGAAGTAGTGCAGGGCACCCGAGACGATGCGGTGGGGCCGGCCTGCCCGGCGGAATCCGTCCTGGTCGTGCGTGAGCATGCGCTGGCTCCCGGAAAAGGTCGAAATGCCGTGAGGTGCGGGGCTGCAAGCCGAATATATGAACGGCCCGTCCGCGCAGTCAATGACCGGTTGAACGCAATCAATCGAAACGATCGATTCGATTGCCTATGATGACCGCGCGGACGGGCCGCGGAGCCCGCCCGCAGGGCTGCCGGCCGGCACGGCCCGGCACGGCCCGGACCCGCCGGACTTCAGGGGGACCTCGTGAGACCACATGTGGACCAGCGTCAGGCTCAGGTGCTCGCGCTGGTACGGGCCCGCGGCAGCGTACGGGTGGCCGACCTGGCCCAGGAGCTCGGTGTTTCGCCCGTCACCCTGCGCCGGGACATCGAGGCGATGGCCGCCCGGGGCGAGATCCAGCGGATGCACGGCGTGATCAGCCGGATCGAGGGCATACGGCCCGTCGCTCCCTCCCTCTCCCGCGACCCGGGCGCTACCGCGTCCGGCCGGTCCCCGGCGGGCCCCGGGGCGGGCCTGGTGATCGGAATGGTGGTCCCCACCACGGAGTACTACTACGCCGAGGTGGTACGCGGTGCGCGCGAGGTCGTCGAGGCGCGGGGCGCGCGCCTCACCGTCGGACTGACGCGCTATCTCCCGGGCGAGGACCGCACCCAGGCCGACCGCCTGCTGTCCACCGGTGCGGACGGACTGCTCCTGACCCCGAACTGGGCCGCCGGATCGGCCGCTCCGGGCGAGGGCGCCTGGACGGCGGAGCTCGACGTACCGACCGTACTGGTCGAACGCGCGGCCCCGCCGGGACACCCGGCGGCGGGGCTGGACCGGGTGATGTCCGACCACGCCCACGGGGCCGCGCAGGCCGTCCAGCACTTGGCGGGGCAGGGGCACCGCCGGATCGCCCTCGCCAGCCAGGAAACCCCGACGACCGCGCGCCTGCGCTCCGGATTCGAAGCGGCCGTGAACGCCCTGGGCCTGAAGCCACCCCCGCCGTGGCCCGGGGCGGCGGGGTCGGGGGCGGCGGGGTCCGGGGTCGCGGGGTCGGGGGTCGCGGGGTCCGGGTCTGCGAGCGACGCCGGCCTCTCGGTGGCCGACCGCTTCGCCCGCACCCTGGACTACCTGTGCGACGCGGTGACCTCAGGCGGAGTGACCGCGGCCCTGATCCACAGCGACACCGACGCCATCATGCTGATCCCCCGCCTCCAGGCCCGAGGCATCCGCGTACCTCAGGACCTGGCCGTGATCACCTACGACGACGAAGTGGCCGGACTGGCCGACGTACCGCTGTCGGCGGTCGCCCCGCCCAAGCACGAGGTCGGTGCACGGGCCGCGACCCTGCTCCTGGAACGCCTCACGACCGCCGCACACGAAACCCCCCGCCAACACGTGGAACTCCTCCCCCACTTGAACATTCGCACCACCTAGGTGTACGGACCCGCAGCTGCTCAGATCGACTTCGGGCACCTCCGTGTGTAGGCGGCGGGTGCGGCTGTCAGTCGACGCACCTCGCTGGAAGGCCGATGCGATCGGAACCCGGGGGCCAGGTGATCACGTAGGTCGTGTGCATCACGATGCGCGGCGGCCGGTTGAGGCCCCTTTCGGGCCCTGGGGCCGGTTACGGCTTCATGAGGGCGGCAGTGACTCTGGTGATCAGTGTCTGGGAGTGTTGGACGAGCCGTGCGTAGTCTCGTGCATGGCAGGTCGGGGCCCCTGGCCATCCCCGGGGGCCTCACGTGACTTCCTCAGGTTGGCGTGGGCGGCGCCCTTGCCGGTGAGCTGGACCGGCCGTCGTGACCCCGGTCGAGGAACGCGGGTCGAGGGCTCGCGACGTACCGCCCCGTCTCGGTAGCCGCTGTGCCGCAGACCCGTGCCGGCCCTCTCCTACTCGGCTTGTTGCCCCGCAGTCACCAGATGCTCCAGGTAGGACCGTCCCTGTTCGAGCAGGCCGGCGAGGTCGGCGGCGTGGGGGTACCAGCGTCGCTCGTACTCCCAGCACAGCCAGCCCGCCGGCGGTGCTGCTGCCACCGCTTCGGCCAGGGGGAGGACTCCGGCGCCGAGACCGAGCGGGGTGAGGTCCTGCGCCGAGGCCACGTCCTTCACCTGGACGTAGCCCAGGTGTCCGCCGAGTTGTCTTCGCGACCGTTGCGCCGACTCTCCCTCAAGCCAGGTGTGCAGTACGTCCCACAAGGCGCCCGCGGCGGGATGACCCACCTCGTGCAGGACCCGGGCCGTGGCCGTCGTGCTGCGATGGGAGTCGTGGGTCTCCAACAGGATTCGCACGCCGTGCCGATCGGCGAACGGGACCGCCTCCCGGAGCCGGCGCACGGCGTTGGCATCGGATCGGTGCGGTGGCAGGCCTTCCCCACCGGGAAAGACGCGCACGTACGGGGCTTCAAGATCGACAGCGAGCTGGACCAGGTCCCTGATCTCGGCGAGGACCGGCTCGTCCTCCCCGGCCGCCGCCACCCGGGCGTAACCGGCGACCCCGAGGACCCTCACATCGGCCGCGGTCACCGCCCTCAAGCCGGCAGCCCGGTCACCGCGCGAGCTCCCCGCGTGCAGCGGCTCCTCGGGGTGGGCGCGGAGTTCGAGGCCGTCGTACCGGTGCTCGGCCGCCAGCGCCGCGCTACGCACGAGAGGGGTTCCGGGCAGCCCCAGCGTCGAGAAGGCGTACTTCACGGCCGGCTCCCCTCGGGCGGCGGCGCCGTGGAGCCTCGCACCATCAGTTCGGTGGGCAGAGTGGTGATGCCGCCCGGGGGCGGGGACCTGCGGCCGGTCACCAGATTCGCGGCGAGCGCCCCGGCCTCGCGCAGCGGCACACGGACCGTGGTGAGCGCGGGCGCGGTGTCCACGCAGAACGGCAGATCGTCGAAGCCCGCGACGGATACGTCCTCGGGGATGCGCAGCCCCGCTTCGCGCAGCGCGGCGACCACACCCGTGGCTACGGCGTCGTTGGCTGCGGCGACGGCGGTGAAGGGCTCAGCACGACGGAGCAGTTCCTGGGCTGCGTCATAGCCGGCGGATCGTTCGAATCCGGCGTGCAGGGTGATCCGGGCGCAGGTATCGGGCAGGGTCGGATCGTGGCGTGCCAATGCGTCCCGGTGTCCGGCGAGGCGCTCGCGGGAAGTGCTCAACCCGGGCGGACCGGCCACATAGGCGATGCGCCGATGGCCGAGGGCGAGGAGGTGCTCGGCGAGGCGAAAGGCTCCTCCCCGGTCGTCGAAGACGACGGTGGCCAGGGGCAGCCCCGCGTCAACGGGCAGCGGTGGCCGGCCGCAGAGGACCACGGGCGTTCCCGCGACCGCTATCCGCGAGACCCGCGCGGCGAGGGCAGCGGTGTGGTCCGGATGCTCGACGGCCCCGCCGGTGAGGACGACGCCGCCGGCCCGCTGCCCTTCCAACAGGGTGAGGTAGGCGATTTCAGCGGCGGGGGCGCCCTCGGTGTTGCAGACCACGGCCAGTCGGCGTGGCTCCGCACGGCCGGCCGGGTCCAGGGCGCGTTGGAGGGAGCCGGCAAGGATCCCGAAGAAGGTGTCGGCGACATCGTGCACAAGGACGCCGATCAGGTCCGAGGTGGCCGCGGCCAGCGCCCGGGCGGGGCCGTTGGCGATGTAGCCCAGCTCCTCGACGGCCTGCTCCACCCTGGTTCGGGTGCCGCCCGCCACCGGGTAGCCGCCGTTCAGTACCCGCGAGACCGTGGCCGGCGATACACCTGCGTGCGCCGCGACCTCGGCAAGGGTGATCGCCATGCCGCACCTCTCCTTCTGCCCTCACGGGCTGCCCTCGGTCATCGTCTCATTCGGTGTGGATCTCCATATTGGCGGATTCAGCAAGCGCTTTCTATCACTCGAACGAGTGTTGTCAGGCATTGCACGGGCGTCCTAGCCTGATGCGAGAGAAAGCGCTTTCTACACTGGCGCCGATGTTGATGTGAACTCGGCCGAACAAATGGAGGGACCGTGAACCGCAGGACGATCAAGATCGCGATGAACGGCGTGACCGGGCGGATGGGATACCGCCAGCATCTGGTCCGGTCCCTGCTCGCACTGCGCGAGCAGGGTGGGCTCGATCTCGGTGACGGGTCGGTGATCTGGCCGGAGCCCGTCCTGGTCGGTCGCCGGGAGTCGGCACTGCGGGCCATTGCCGAGCGGCACGGCCTGGAGGACATCAGCACCGACCTGGATTCCGTACTCGCGGATCCGACGGTGGAGATCTACTTCGACGCCCAGGTGACCGGCGCCCGCGAGCCGGCGGTCCGCCGGGCCATCGCCGCCGGGAAGCACGTCTACTGCGAGAAGCCGACGGCGCTCACCTTCGAGTCGGCGCTGGAGCTGGCCCGGCTCGCCGAGGCAGCCGGGGTCAAGCACGGCGTGGTCCAGGACAAGCTCTTCCTGCCGGGCCTGCTGAAGCTGAAGCGCCTGATCGAGGGCGGCTTCTTCGGTGAGATCCTGTCCGTGCGGGGTGAGTTCGGCTACTGGGTGTTCGAGGGGGACTGGCAGTCCGCGCAGCGCCCGTCGTGGAACTACCGGGCGCAGGACGGTGGGGGGATCGTGGCCGACATGTTCCCCCATTGGGACTACCTGCTGCACGAGCTCTTCGGCCCGGTGCGAACCGTGCAAGCCCTCGCCCGGACCCACATCGCGCGCCGTTGGGACGAAGAGGGCAAACCGTACGAGGCCACTGCGGAGGACGCCGCCTACGGCATCTTCGAGTTGGAGGGTGGCGCCGTCGCCCAGATCAACTCTTCCTGGGCGGTACGGGTGCACCGTGACGAACTGGTGGAGTTCCAAGTCGACGGAACGCACGGATCGGCTGTCGCGGGCCTGCGCGGCTGCCGGATCCAGCACCGCGTCGCGACGCCCAAGCCGGTGTGGAATCCGGACCTGCCCCAGGCCGAGGCCTTCCGCGCCCAGTGGCAGGAGGTGCCGGACAACAGCCCACCGGACAACGGCTTCAAGGCCCAGTGGGAGCTCTTCCTCCGTCACGTCGTACGGGACGAACCCTGGCGGTGGGATCTGCTCGCGGGGGCCCGCGGAGTGCAACTGGCCCAGTTGGGGTTGCGGTCCTCGGCCGAAGGTCGCCGGCTCACGGTGCCGACGGTGACGCTGTGAACGGCATCCGGCTCCCTTCCGCCGACGGTCGGTTCCGGCTGCATCTGCCCAGCACCGTTCCGCTACCACCCCTGGTCGCCGGACCCACCCGTTCCCGTGTGTTCCACGCCGCGGCCCACGTGGTGGCGGACCCGCTCGCCGCGTCGGCCGACAGCCGAGCGGTGGTCGACTGGGACAGCACGCTGGCGTTCCGACGTCGGCTGTGGGAGCAGGGACTCGGAGTCGCGGAGGCCATGGACACCGCCCAGCGCGGAATGGGACTCGACTGGCCGGTGGCGGCGGAACTGATCCGCCGCTCGGCGGCCGAGGCCCGCGCCGTGGGAGGGCGGATCGTCTGCGGGACGGGAACAGACCAGCTCCCGCCGGGGAAACCGCACTCCCTGGCCGCGATCACCAGTGCTTACGAGGAACAGCTCGCCCACACCGAGGCCTGCGGCGCCCGGGCCGTCCTCATGGCGTCGCGGGCCCTGGCCGAGACGGCCCGCGGCCCCGAGGACTACCTCCAGGTGTACGGCGAACTGGTCCGCCAGAGCGCCCAACCCGTCGTGCTGCACTGGCTGGGGCCGATGTTCGACCCCGAGCTGGCCGGCTACTGGGGCCACGAGGACATGGACGCGGCCGTGGAGGTCTTCCTGAAGGTCGTCTCCGCGTGCCCGGAGAAGGTCGACGGCATCAAGGTCTCCCTGCTGGACGCGGAACGGGAGGTGGAGATCCGACGGCGGCTGCCGGCCGGGGTCCGCTGCTACACCGGGGACGACCACCACTATCCCGAACTCATCGCCGGTGACGGGCGGCTGGCCAGCGACGCCCTGCTGGGGGTCTTCGATCCCCTCGCCCCGATCGCCGCCAGGGCCGCGATCGCCCTCGACGAAGGGGATTCGGCGCGCTTCCGCGAACTGCTGGACCCGACGGTCGCCCTGGCCCGGCACCTGTTCGCACCGCCCACCCGCTACTACAAAACGGGGGTGGTCCTCCTGGCCTGGCTGGCCGGACACCAGGAACACTTCACGATGGTGGCCGGGTTGCACGCGGCCCGCTCCCTCCCCCACCTGGCGACCGCTTACGAACTGGCCGACCGACTCGGCCTGTTCCCCGATCCAGAACTCGCCGAGGACCGGATGCGCCGGCTTCTCCGCCTGCACGGGGTGTCCTCGTGAAGGGCGCGACGGCTCCGGCGCGGCTCAGCCTCAACCAGGAGACGATCCGCCAGTGGTCGCTGCCCGATCTGGTCGCCGGGTGCACCGCGGCGGGGGTGGCCGCGGTGGGGCTGTGGCGGGAGCCGGTGCGCGAGTTCGGCGTGCGGGAGACGGCGAAGCTCGTTTCGGGGGCGGGGTTGCGCGTCAGTTCGCTGTGCCGGGGCGGCTTCTTCACCGCCGCCGATCCTGCGGGCCGGGCGGCGGCGCTCCAGGACAACCGGCGAGCGGTGGAGGAAGCGGCCGAGGTGGGGGCCGATGTCCTGGTCCTGGTCGCGGGTGGTCTGCCCCCGGGTGAGCGGGACCTGGTGGGGGCGCGGCAACGCATCGTGGACGTGCTCGGCGATCTGGTCCCCTGGGCCGCCGGGTTCGGCGTGCGACTCGGGATCGAGCCGCTGCACCCGATGTTCGCGGCGGACCGCTGCGTGGTCTCCACCCTGGGCCAGGCCCTCGACATCGCCGAGCAGTTTCCCGCCGAACGGGTCGGGGTCGTCGCCGACTCCTACCACCTGTGGTGGGACGAGAGGCTGCCGGGCGAGCTGCGGCGGGCCGGTGCCGGCGGCCGGATCGTGTCGGTGCAGGTGGCCGACTGGGTGACCCCGCTCCCCGAGGGGGTGTTGCTCGGTCGGGGGCAGTTGGGCGACGGCTGCGTCGACCTGCGGGGATTCCGGGAGCTTGCCGACGCGGCGGGATACCGGGGTCCGGTGGAGGTGGAGATCTTCCATCCGGGTCTGTGGGCGCGGGAGGGTTCCGAGGTGCTTGAGGAGGTGGTCGACCGCTACCGGCGACACGTCGAGTAGGGCGGGCAGCGGCATGCGCGGTGACATCGGAGAACGGTAGGGACGGGATGAGGAGGTTGCGGTGAAAAGGGTGTGGAGCAGGCGTTCCTTCCTTGCTGCGGCGGGCGGGGGTGCGCTGGTGTTCGGCGGAGCCGCCGAACGAGCGGGTGCCGATCCCGCGGCCGATGTTCACGAGGCGATGCGTGCGGTCTGGCGCGACCTGGTCCTGGGCGGCGGGTTCCCGGTCACGGAGGAGCCGTTCCGTTCAAGGCTCGCCGAGCTCGGCGAACAGGTCGGCGGATGGGCCGCCGCCATGGCCCCGTCGCCCGGGTCGCTCTGGCCGGATCTCGCGTTCGCCACGGATCCCGAGCGGATGATGCAGAGCTACTACCGGCTCCGGACGATGGCGGAGGGCTTTCTGCGTCCCGGAACGGGTCTCACCGGAGACGCCGGGGTGCTCGCCTCCCTGCTGGCGGGATTGGACCATCTGCACGCGGAGGTCTACCACGCGGGCCAGGTGCGGTACGGCAACTGGTACTGCTGGCAGATCGGCGCTCCCCAGGCCCTCCTCGACCTGTGCGTCCTGCTGTACGAGCAGCTGGGTTCGGACCGGCTGGGCCGCTTCTGCGCGGCCGTCGATCATTTCGTACCGGACTCCGCCGTCGCCTCGTACAGCGGTACGAGTACGGGCGCGAACCGGGTGGACCTGTGCCGGGTGCTGGCCGTGCGCGGGGTGGTCGGGCAGGAGGACGCGAAGACGGCCCTTGCCCGCGACGCGCTCTCCCCCGTGTTCCCGTACGTGACCACGGGGGACGGGCTGTACCGGGACGGCTCGTTCGTGCAGCACACGTGGGTGCCCTATACGGGGACGTACGGTGCGGTGTTCCTCGGCGGATTGGGCATGCTGTTCGCGCTCCTGAAGAACACCCCGTGGCAGATCACGGATCCCCGGGCGCAGACCGTTCTGGATGCCGTGGAGCGGGCCTGGGCTCCCTTCCTCTTCAACGGATTGGTCATGGACGCCGTGTCGGGGCGGGCCGTCAGTCGGGGGCTGCTCGTCTCGGACGCCCGCCAGGTCCAGCAGGACGACCACACCCGGGGGCACGCGGTGCTGGCCGGCATCCTGCTGCTCGCCGAGGGGGCGAGCGCCGCCGAGCGCATCCGGTGGCGCGGGCTGGTGAAGGGGTGGGCGGCTCGCTCCTACTACAGCCCCCCGCTGGCGGACCGGACGCTCGGGCTGTCCGCCCTCGCCCGGCTCGCCGACCTCCGGGCCGACCCCGCGGTGGCTCCGGCGCCCGAGCCGGTCGGGCACCGGCTCTTCGCCTCCATGGACCGGGCCACCCACCGGCGGCCGGGCTGGGCCGCTTCCCTGTCCATGGCGTCCCGGCGGATCACCCACTACGAGACGGGCAACGGCGAGCACCTGCGCGGCTGGCACACCGGAAGCGGGATGCTCTCCTGGTGGGGCTCCACGTACGGCAACGGCCAGTATTCCGACGCGTTCTGGCCCACGGTGGACCCGCGCCGGCTGCCGGGCACGACGGTGGCCCGCACCGTCCTGGCCGACGGGGCGGGAGGCGACTGGGGCGCGTCCCGGCCGGACGCCGCCTGGGTGGGCGGGAGCACCGACGGGGAGTTCGCGGCGGTGGGTCAGCACCTGCGGGGCCTGGGAAGCACGCTCGAAGCCCGCAAGTCCTGGTTCTTCCTCGCGGACACGGTCGTCTGTCTGGGGGCGGGCATCCGCGCCTCGGACGGGGTCCCCGTGGAGTCGGTGGTCGACAACCGCAACCTGGGAGTGAAGGGCACCCACGCCCTGACCATCGGTGGCAGCGTCCAGCCGGCCCGGTCCGGCTGGTCGGCCACCTTCACCGCCCCGGGCTGGGCCCATCTGGCGGGCTTCGGCGGGTACGTCCTGCAGGGCCCCGGCCCGTTCAAGGCCCTGCGGGAAGAACGCACCGGGCGGTGGAACGACATCAACCGCGGCGGAGCGACCACTGCCCTCACCCGGCGTTACGCCACCCTCTGGTACGACCACGGCAGGGACCCGGTCGACGCCGGGTACCTCTACCAGGTGCTCCCCGGAGCGAGCACGACGCAGACGGCCGCACGGGCCGCCGCGTCGTCATGGTTGACCCTGCTCGCCAACTCCGCGACGGGCCAGGGGGTGTCCGTTGCTTCGCTCGGCTTCACCGGCGTCAACTTCTGGCAGGCCGGCGCCGTCGGGCCGCTGGAAGCGAGCGGCCCCTGTTCGGTCATGGTGCGGTTGAGGAGTGACGGCACCGCCTCCCTGTCCGTCGCGGACCCGGCCCGGACCCTGGGGGCGCTGACCCTGGTCTGGCGCCGGGCTGTAGCGACGGTGTTGTCCCGGCCGGAGAGCGTGGTCTCGGCGGTCGGGGGAACTCAGCTGCGGATCGAGTTCGGGAGCCTCGTCGGGACGGCGGGGTCATCCCAGGAGGTGGTGGTCCGGCTGGGGTGACGAGGTCCGCGGACACGGGCCGGGAAGGGCGCGGGCGAGCCGTACGGGGAGGGGGAGGGGGCAATTCGCGTAGCATTTGGCAGTCATCGGTACGGGGGCAGCTTGGCCTTCGCCCCACCCTCGGAGCCTTCCCTTCGCGGTGTCGGCCCCGGTTGCGCGGGGTGGGAGCCCGTCCGGGAGCGAGGGGCCGACGGACCGATACCCCTGGACTTCCCGCGCAGGTGCTGCTTAGGGTCGTGTCCGACGGCATCGCGTGTCGGTCACCGACCGGGTGAGGCATGGAGGTGTCCGTGACATGCCTTCCGGAGGCATTCACCCATGTCGGTTCAGCTCAATCACACGATCATCCACTCCCGTGACAACCGGGAGTCCGCCACGTTCCTGGCACACGTCCTCGGTCTCGAAGTCGGCGCCGAATGGGGCCCGTTCATCGTCGTGGCCACCGGGAACGGGGTCAGCCTGGACTTCGCGACCATCCCCGCCGAATCCATCGTGCCGCAGCACTACGCGTTCCTGATCTCGGAAGAGGAGTTCGACGCCGCCTTCGAGAAGATCCGAGCTGCGGGCATTCCGTACTTCGCCGATCCGCAGGGCAAACAGTCGGGCGAGATCAACCACAACGACGGGGGCCGCGGGGTCTACTTCCCGGACCCCTCCGGGCACGGGATGGAAATCATCACCCGTCCGTACGGCGGCTGAGCAGTCGAGGGACTGAGCGCCGCCCCCCCCTGCCGGGCTCGGCCCCCGGCGCGGACCGGTCCGGCCCCGCCCGGGAAGGGGGACGGGGTGCCGACGCTCGGCGTGCACGATCGAGCCGCAGCCGGTGCCCGGGCGTCCCAGCAGCGATGATGGGTGCATGAGCAAGCCCCCTGCCTCCCGTCATCGTCTCCGCCTCGAAAACCACCAGGGCGACACTTACCCGGAAAGCCTCGGCCGGGCACACCAGCCCCTGTCCGGACTCACCACCGTGACCTGCGCCTGCGGCCTGCGGAGCGATCCGCTCCCCAGCGACGACGCCCGTCTCGTCTACGAGCAGCACCGCTACCTCATCCGTGACGAGGTGACGCAGCAGACCCCGTCCCCTCGGTAACCCGGCGGGCCGCCGCATGCCGTGCGGCGGCCCGCCGGTGCCCGTCACCGCATCCTGCGGCGGCGGGCCCCACCGCTCTACCGGCCCGTCACGGAAAGGGCCGGCATGTCGGGAATCATCCCGGCCAGCCACCCCGTGGGCTCGACCGTGAACCGCGGCGCTCCGGACACCTCCCACCACGAGCGGACCGCTGTGGTCCGCATGGTCTCCCGGGTGCGCTTGTCGACGTACTCGACCATCCGCTCACCGGTGAGCCTGGTCGCGACCTGGCCGCGTTTGCAGGCGTCGGGGTATTCGTTCCAGTGCACTCCCTTCTCCGACCGCAGGAGTCCCTTCATCTCGCCGGTGGACACCCGGTGGAGACGCTCGTGCGGGAAGTGGGCCTGCGCCGCCATGGCGATGCTGTTGCGGACGGCGTCCCGCTGGCGCCACAAGAAGTAGTGCGCCACCTCCACCGGGTCCGCCATGGTGAACACGCGCGCGTCGAAGAGCGCCCGACGGCCCGGGCGTCGCTCGTTGAGGACGGCCGTGGCCAGGGACGCCGCGACGGACAGCTGCTTGGCCACCACCCCGCCGAACCACGGTTCGGTGGCGGGCGTGGCGAAGTCGGTGAGGAGCAGGCTGATCTCGTCGGACTGCGTGTAGGCGATGGCGGCGCCCGCCGCCTCCGCGCAGAGCGCTTCGGTCACGGCGGCCATGTCCTCCACGAACGCCATGTCGAACGGTTTGACGGCATCCCGCAGGTAGTTGTGGAAGGCGCGGCCGTCGAGGCGCAGGATCGTGTAGGTGGAGCGCGGCAGGACCGTCCTGTGTGCGGCTTCGTACCGCTTCATGCGGTCGCCCAGCGTGGTGGTGTCGCTCATCGTGATCCCCCGGGTCGGTGAGCGGCCAGGCTATCGGCGCCCGCCGCCCGAAGCCCGCGCACTCACCGCCCGCCGAGGCCCCGGAAAGCACGAGGGGCGCGGACCGGGCGGAACGGCGAACGACGAACGCCCGGACGGGGAGGTTTTCCCCGTGCGGGCGCTCGTCCGTGCTGCTTGCTACGACATCGTTCACGTGTGGCAGGGGCGGCAGGAGTCGAACCTGCGACCTACGGTTTTGGAGACCGTTGCTCTGGCCGGCTGAGCTACACCCCTTCGGCGAGACCAACCATGACACGGCGTCGCTCGAAGATCCACATGTTTTAGGGGCTCAACTGGATGAAATCTCGGCCCGGGTGACAGCGCCCCGCGTACGGAGCCAGTCGCCCAAGGAGGTGTCCGCACTGGTCAGAGCCACGTCGAGGGGAGTCAGGTCGTCGTGGCCGATCCAGTTGATGTCCGCGCCTTGGGACAGCAGGTACCGCGCCGTGGACAGGTGGCCACCGTGGCAGGCCCCCCAGAAGGCGCTCGTGATCTCTTCCGGGGGCGTGGGTGAGGCCGCGAGCAGGGCGGTGACGCGGTCGAGCAGCCCCAGGGTCGCCGCGTCGTGGAGGTCGGGGCGGGCGCCGAGCGCCAGGAGCCGGTCGGCTGCCCGCCACTGTCCGAACGCCCGGGCGTCGGCGAGCGGGGTGCCGCCGCCGATGACGCCGCCCCGGGCCTCGATGTCGGCGCCGGCTTCGACGAGGGCGTCGAGGGCGGGAACGTCGTCGTTGCTCGCGGCCCAGTGCAGCGGGGTCTCCTCGTGGGCGCCCACGAACCGCGCCGCCGGGTCCGTGCCGGCCGCCACGAGGGTACGGATGACCTCGGCGGTGCGCGGGTGATGGCCGGGCCAGTCGGTCGCGATGTGCAGCAGGCCGCGCTCCCCCGCGGCCTCGCCGCGCCGGACGATCCGGGCGGTCGCGAGCCCGGGGTGCGACTCCAACAGCCGTCGCAGTGCCGGGAGGTCTCCGCTGCGGATGGCGGCCGTGACGGCGATCGCCTGCGGATCGTCCGCGTCCAATACCTGCATCCGCCCAGCTTACGGACTCCCGCGCGGCCGGGCCGGTGGCAGGAGGCACGGACGCGGAGGATGGCGGGACGGAAGGGGTGAGGGGGGAGGGAGTGAGGTCCCACCCTCACCCGGGTCCTCGACCCGGCGGCGCCCGCGGCGGACGGCGCCACCATCGAGGGCGGGGCCGGGAAGCTGGTGGTGGTCGCGCTGCGGCTGGGGAACACCGGCACGGTCGCCTACGAGGACTCCCCCGCGCCCGCCACCCACTTGCTGGACGCCGGCGGCCACCGGTTCACCGGTACGGACGAGCCGACCACGGTCGGCAGGCCGTTCCCCGCCGCGCTGCGGCTCGCCCCGGGCGACTTGGCCGGTGGCTTCGTCACCTTCCGCCTGCCCGCGGACGCCCACCCGGCCGCGGTGCGGTTCGCACTCGACGCCGGACTCGCCGACGACGTCGGCCACTGGAGCCTTACCTGACTCCCGGCCCTGCCCCCCACCCCCGGCTCCCCGGGCCGCCGGCAACCGGAATCAGGCACAAGTTACCTCGCCGTATGTAGTGACTTACCAGCCACCCGACAGTAGAACTTGTTCTCACTCCGTCGAGAGTGAGGAACGTCACATGAGTGACAAAGGCCTGAACAGCAAGGTTTCCAGCGGTGTTTCCCGACGCGGATTTATCGCTGGAACTGGTTCTATTCTGGGAGCCATGGCCCTGACGGTCAACGCGACCCCGGCCCACGCCAGGGCCGCCGCGGGAGCCGCCGTCGCGAACGCTCCCATCGAGTCCGGGGCCCGCGTCCCCGCCTTGGTGATCGGCACCGGGTACGGCGGCTCCGTCGCCGCGCTGCGCCTCGCCCAGGCGGGTGTCGACGTACACATGATCGAGATGGGCATGGCGTGGGACACCCCGGGCACCGACGGGAAGATCTTCGCCAACACCACCAAGCCGGACTACCGTTCCTACTGGCTGCGCACCCGGACGAAGGCCCCGCTCAGCAACTTCCTCGGCTTCCCGATCGACAAGGACGTCCCGAAGTACACGGGCATCCTGGACGCCGAGGAGATGGGCGGGATCATCGTCTACCAGGGTCGCGGAGTCGGCGGCGGCTCGCTCGTCAACGGTGGCATGGCGGTGACCCCCAAGCGGCAGAACTTCGCCTCGATCCTGCCGTCCGTGAACGCCGACGAGATGTACAACACCTACTACCCGCGGGCCAATGCCGGCCTCGGGGTGGGTCTCGTCGACCCCAACTGGTTCGAGACGGTGGACTGTTACCAGTTCTCCCGCGTCGGCCGCAAGCACGCCCAGCGCTCCGGATTCCCCTTCGTGTTCGTACCGGACGTCTACGACTGGGACTACATGAAGAAGGAGGTGGCCGGCACCGTCCCCAAGTCCGCGGTGGCCGGTGAGATCCTCTACGGCAACAACGCCGGCAAGAAGTCCCTCCAGCAGACGTACATCGCCGCTGCCCGCGCCACCGGCAAGGTCAGCATCTCGCCCCTGCACCGGGTCACCACCGTCTCCCCCTCGGCCGGTGGCGGCTACACGGTCGTCATCGAGCAACTGGACACCACCGGGGCCACGATCGCCACCAAGACCGTCGTCGCCGACAAGGTGTTCTTCGCGGCCGGCAGCGTCGGTACGAGCAAGCTGCTCGTGAAGCTCAAGGCCACCGGGGCGCTGCCGAACCTCAACAACGAGATCGGCAAGGGCTGGGGCGACAACGGCAACGTCATGTGCGGCCGCGCCAACCACATGTGGGACGCGACGGGGAAGGTCCAGTCCTCCATCCCCTGCGGGGGCATCGACAACTGGGACGCCGGCGGCGCCTTCGCCGAAGTGGCACCGCTGCCGACCGGGATCGAGACGTACGCCTCGTTCTACCTGTCGATCACGAAGAACCCGCACCGCGCCGAGTTCACCTGGGACGCCGCCGCCCAGAAGGTCGGCCTGAACTGGCAGACCGCCTGGAAGCAGCCGTCCATCGACATGGCGAAGAGCATCTTCGACAAGATCAACTCGAAGGAGGGCACGATCTATCGGACCGACCTCTTCGGCCTGAACAAGATCTGGGGCGACCACCTCACCTACCACCCGCTCGGCGGTGCGGTGTTGAACAGGGCGACCGACAACTACGGTCGCCTGCACGGACACCCCGGCCTGTACGTGATCGACGGAGCGCTGATCCCCGGCAACACCAGCGTCAACCCGTTCGTGACGATCACGGCGCTCGCCGAGCGCAACATCGAGAAGATCATCGCCACGGACCTCTAGCGGGGGCCCGACGACGACGGGGCCGGCCGGACTCTCCGGCCGGCCCCGCACCGTGTCCCCAGCCCCGTCCCGGCTCAGCTGCCCGGCAGCATGCAGACGCTGTCGAGCCCGAGCACGTGGTTCAGACGCCCGAAGGCGAGCCAGGAGCCGATGCTCATGCTCAACTCGACGATCTCCAACTGGCTGTAGTGCGCGGTCATCCGCTCCCAGAAGTCCTCGTCCAGGCCGTGGTGGTCCAGGGCGTAGCGTTCCGCGTACTCGGCGGCCAGCCGGGTGCGG
Organism: Streptomyces sp. NPDC048383; assembly: GCF_040651775.1. Taxonomy (NCBI): domain Bacteria; kingdom Bacillati; phylum Actinomycetota; class Actinomycetes; order Kitasatosporales; family Streptomycetaceae; genus Streptomyces; species Streptomyces sp. NPDC048383. The sequence goes on along the minus strand of NZ_JBEZKS010000006.1, from coordinate 98,378 downwards.
TCGTCGAAGGCCTTGGTGGTGCGCCAGTCGGTGACGGCGTCGGCGAACTCCTCCTCGACCTTCTCGCCGTCCCGGTCGGTGCGCCAGTCGAGGCAGAAGACGCACCCGTTGATCTGCGCGATGCGCAGCCGGGCCGCCTCGAACTCCCTTAGGCCCAGGGTGGTGTGGGCGTAGACGGAGAGGGAGAAGTTGGCGGCGGCCATGCCGATGCCGGGCACCATGTCCCCCCATACGTACTCGATGGGGTGCTGCCCCTCGGGGATGTCGATGTTCACGGCTGCTTCCTTCCGAGTTTGCCGACTGCGGGACGCAGCGGGATGTCGAGCGCGTCGTAGAGTCCGGGTTCGGCGGCCACGAGCCAGTCGATGGCTCCGACCAGCCGGCCGACGGCGGTGGCGTTGCCGCCCGCGGAGCGGTTCTCGCCCTCGTCGGTCGCCTCGATGGTGACCTCGATGCGGGGGCGTCCTTCGATGATCACGCGGTGGGCTCCGGCGCCGTCGGGCGGCGTGGGCCAGTCGGGGGCGCACGAGGCGTGGATGCGGGTGACGTGTTCGATGACGATGCGGGGTTCGCCCTCGACGATGCCCTGGACCTCGAAGCGGATGGCGCCCTGGGTGCCGGCTTCGAAGTCACCCATGGTGCGGGTGGTGACGGTGGTGTCGAGTGCGCGGCGGTCGGAGGTCTCGCGGATCTCGTCGAGTTCGACCCCGAGGGCGCGGGCCATCATGCGGACCTGCCCTCCCCAGACCATGGTGGGGACCGAGGGCATGAGCATCATGGGCTCGAAGTCCATCGGTTGGCCCATGCCGACGAGGTAGCGGACCGAGTCCGGTTGGTCGTACGTGGAGTAGTCGAAGATCTCCTGGCAGCGGATCACGTCGATGGTGGTGCCGAGGCCGCTCAGGAGCAGCGGCAGGACGTCGTTGCCCCAGCCGGGGTCGACTCCGGAGGCGAAGAGGGATCCGCCGCCCTCCGCGACGGCGGCGAGCACCGGGTCGCGGAACTCCGGTGGGGCGTTGCGGTGGTCGTAGAGCGGGTAGAGGGCGGGGCTGACGACGGCCGCGCCGGCGGATATGGCGCGCACCAGGTCGGCGAGCGCGTCGTCGGGGCGGACGTCGCCGGACGCCGCGTACACGACGGCGGCGGGTCGGGCGGCAAGGACCGCGTCGACGTCGTCGGTCGCGGCCACCCCCAACGGGTGGTCGAGTCCGGCGAGTTCGCCCGCGTCGCGGCCGACCTTGTCGGGGTTGTGGACGAGCACTGCCGTGAGTTCGAGCGCCGGGTGGGCTTCGACGGCGCGGATCGCCGCGCGGCCTACGTTGCCCGTGCCCCAGACCACCGTGGAAATCATGCGCGGAGGGTAGCGAGGAGCTCATGAGGTGCCCAGGGCCGTGAACGATGAATTTGGGACGGACCCCCCGGCGGGCGCAATCCGAGGTGGACAGCCCCTTGACCCAGATGGTCCAGACCAATAGTTTCCGGATTGCACAGCGCACGCGTTACGCACGGCTCAGGACCACCACTCCCCGGATCCGCAAAGGAAGCCCATGCGCCGCAGCACGATCGGCAGGCTCGCCGTCGCCGCCTGCTCCCTCTCCCTGCTGACCGCTTTCGCACCCGCCGCCACCGGCGCGCAGGACGACAGCGCCGGTCACGGCCGCACGTACAAGAAGGTCGGGTACTTCACCCAATGGGGCGTCTACGGACGCGACTTCCAGGTCCAGGACCTCGACGCGAACGGGACCGCGAGCAAGCTCACGCACATCAACTACGCCTTCGGCAACGTCAGTGCCGAGGGGAAGTGCTTCACCGGCAACGTGGCCGGTCAGGCGGATGCCTGGGCGGACTACGCGCGACCGCTGGACGCCGCGAACTCCGTCGACGGGGTGGCCGACACCTCCGAGCAGCCCCTCGCGGGCAACTTCAACCAGCTCAAGGAGCTGAAGGCCAAGCACCCGAACCTCAAGGTGCTGATCTCGCTGGGCGGTTGGAGCTGGTCCACCCACTTCTCGGACGCCTCCCTCACCCCGGCCTCCCGCAAGGCCTTCGTGGAGTCCTGCATCGACCTGTACGTGAAGGGGAACCTGCCGCAGGACGGCGCGCGGGGTGGGGCCGGAGCCGCCGCGGGGGTCTTCGACGGAATCGACCTGGACTGGGAGTGGCCCGGGTCCGAGGCGAACACCGGCACCGTGTTCCGACCCGAGGACAAGCGCAACTTCACCGAGCTGGTCAAGGAGTTCCGTACGCAGCTCGACGCCTACGGTCGCGCCCAGAAGCGGAAGTACGAGCTGACGGCCTTCGTCCCGACCGCCCCCGCGAAGATCGACGCCGGCTTCGACGTCCGCCGGATCATGCGCGACCTGGACTTCGTCAACCTCCAGGGCTACGACTTCCACGTGTCGGGCGAGAAGAACACCGCCCAGCAGTCGGCGCTGTACGCCCGCAAGGACTTCAGCGTGGACGGCACGGTGCGGGCCTGGAAGGACCGGGGTGCGCCCGCGCACAAGCTGGTGGTCGGCATGCCGTTCTACGGGCAGGGCTGGACCGGCGTCCGCGGCGGCGGGGACGGCATCGCACAGCCCGCGACCGGACCGGCTCCGGCGACCTGGGCGGCCGGCTACGAGGACTACAAGGTTTTGAAGCGGCTGGCGGATTCGGGGACCTACGAGGTCCACCGCGACCGGCGCGGCGGCCACGCCTGGCTGTTCGACGGCACCACCCTGTGGACGTACGACGACCCGCAGGTGCTGCGCCAGAAGGCCGAGTACGTCCGCGAGGAGGGCCTGGGCGGCGCGATGTTCTGGTCCCTGGACGGAGACACCGCCGACGGTGAGCTGACGAAGGCCGTCGACCGGGGCCTGCGCGGCCGCTGACGGCCCGGGCCGGCCGGCGGATCGCCGCCGACCGGCCCCCTGGCCGACCCCCTGACCGGCGCCGCCGGGCCGAGAAATCCACACCGGCCCGGCGGCGCCCACCACGTGGCCTCCGCGCATGAGGGCGCGGGGCTCCTCCCCGAAGGGCGTCCCGGCCCGGGCCTGCTCATCGAGCGGAGGCCGGCGACGCGGCCCGAGGTCGAACTCCGCGTCGGGACAACGGCCTTCGAGGTGCGAACGCGGCACGACCTCGTGCGGCGGGCCCCGGCGCGCGGCCCGCGCAGCGCCCTCGACAGGGGCTCCGGGCGCTTCCCCGGAGCAGCAGCGAAACCCCCGGCGGTCGGCTCGGCCGCGCAGGCGGCGATGGCCCACCTCCCCGCGCGGGGTCTCGAAGCCGTGGTGGTGACGGCCTTCGGCACCCCGCAAGAGGTCCACACCCTCCAGTGCTGTGGCCGGAAAGGTTTGCCGGGTCGTGGTGTTCGGTGCGGTGCATCGCAAGGCGGAGGGCCGCGGCTCGTACTGGACGTACTTCCGTGGCCCGACAACGCGGCGAGGTGCCGCGCCGGGCGCCGCGACCCGGTGGACTTCTCCGGTCACAGCACTAGGCCCGCCGGTGCCTCGCCGCCAGGGCTGCCGTGTCGGTGAAGGCGGGGACGTGGCCGGTGCCGCCTCGGCCGGACACCGACAGGGAGGCGGCCGCCGTGCCGTAGGCCACCGCGTCGGCGAGGGTGTCACCGAGGGCGAGGCGGGCGGTGGCGGTACCCGTGAAACAGTCCCCGGCGCCGGTCGCGTCGACGGCGTGCGGGTTGACGGGGACGGGGTGGTGGGCCGGCCCGGTGCCGTCGTCCAGGAGCAGCCGGTCCGCGCCGGCGGTCACGGCCACGGCGCGGGCGCCCAGGGCCCGGCAGCGGGCCGCCGCGGTGGCCGGGTCGGCGGTGTCCACCAGGGCGAGGGCGTCCCCGGGGCAGGAGGTCTTGAGCAGCCCGGTCAGCGGGGCGATCCGGGCCAGCAGCTCCCGGGCCTCGTCCCGCCCGGTGAGCCGGGCGCGGTAGTTGGGGTCGTACGTGAGGTGCCCGCCGGCGGCGTGGACGGTCCGGGCGGCGTCCAGCACGGCCTCGCGGGCGGTCGGGGAGAGGGCGCCGGTGATCCCGCTGGTGATGAGGGAACGGGCGGAGGTCAGTAGGGTGCGCCAGGAGTCGACGTGGGACGGGGCGAGGGTGGAACCGGCGCCCGCGGTGCGCCAGTAGACGAACTCGCGCTCGCCCTCGGTGTCGGCGCAGAGCAGGTACGCGCCGTTGGGGCGGGGGGCCCGGCGGACGTGGGAGACGTCCACGCCGAGGTCGGTGGCGCGGCGCAGCAGCGGCACGCTGAGGTCGTCGTCACCGACTACGGCCAGCAGGGCGGTACGGGCGCCCGCGGCGGCGGCCGCGGCGGCGGCGTTGAGCGCGTCGCCGGAGTAGGAGATGCGGGCCGGGGTGCCGGCGACGGCGTCGCGCGGGGCGGTGTCGGTGTGGATCTCGACCAGGACCTCGCCGAGGACGAGGACGTCGTAAGGAGGCGAAGACGAAGGGGAAGGCGAAGGCGAAGGGGAAGGGGAAGGCGAAGCGGCGGCGGAGGGGGACACGGTCAGCGCTCCGGGGCGCAGTCGGCGCAGCACGGTCCGGCGAGTTCCGCGAAGACGGCGGCCAGTTCGGCCGGGTCGTCGGGCAGGCCGTTGCCGATGCCGACGGCGCTCGCTCCGGCGGCGAGCCACTCCCGGACCTCGCCGGGCCGGATGCCCCCGGTCGGCACGAGGAGCGCGTCGGGGAGGACGGCCTTGAGGGAGCGGATGAACCCGGGGCCGCCCACGTGCGCCGGGAAGACCTTGGCCGCTCCCGCGTGGCGGGCGGCGGCGGCGATCTCGCCGGGGGTGAAGCCGCCTTCGATGAACACGGCGTCGTGCCGCGCGGCGAACTCGCGCACCTCGGGCGCCGGGTAGGGGGAGATCACGAAGCCGGCGCCGGCGGCGAGGGCCTCCCGCGCCTGGGCCGCGCTGGTGACGGTACCGACGCCGATGAGGGCGGGGCGGCCGTGCGCGTCGGTGAGCGGGGCGGTGCGGGCTACGGCAGTCGCCCAGCCGGGGGTGGAGGTGGTGAGCTCGACGGCGCGGCAGCCCGCCGCGAGCAGGGCGCCGGTGCGCCGGACGGCCTCGTCCGGGCCCGGGTCGCGCAACACCGGTAGCAGGCGCTGAGCGGCCAGCACCGCGTACGGATGACAGGACATCGGACCCCCCGATTTGTTCCACGTAGCGGAACTGCATATCGTGTAATGGAACTCAGTGGTCCAGACCTTACACACCCAGGGAGCCCGCGTGTCAACGGAGCGAGCACGGTCGGCGGACCCGGCGCACGACAACGGCCCGGCCGGTCCGGGCGAACCGGCCGGCCCCTCCCCCCGCGCCGGCGGCCGAACGTCGGCGGCCGGGTCGGCGCTGGAGAAGTCGCTGCGGATCCTGGAGGCCGTGGCCGCGCCCGGCGGCCCGCACCGGCTGACGGACGTCATGACGGCGGCGGCGGTCCCCAAGTCGAGCACCTTCCGCATCCTGGCGGCCCTGGTCGACCAGGGCTTCGTACGCTCCGACGGCGAGGGCCGCTACGGGGTGGGCCCGCGACTGCGCGGGCTGTCCGCCGCGGTCGGCGGCGGCGAGCCGGCGAGCGTCCAGCAGATCCTGGACGACCTGCGGCAGGCCACGGGTCAGACGGTGCACCTGGCCCTGCACAGCGGCGAGACCATCACCTACATCCACAAGCTGGAGAGCGGCCAGCCGTTCCGCACCGCCTCCCGGATCGGCATGCGGGTGCCGCTGCACACCACGGCCATCGGCAAGGCCGTCCTCGCCCACCTCCCCCCGAGGGAGCGACGGGAACTCCTCGACGCCACCGGACTGCCCGCGCGCACGCCGCGTACGTTGACCACCGCGAAGGCCATGGCGGCCGAGCTGGAGGCGGTGCGGGAGCGCGGGTTCGCCGTGGACGACGAGGAGAACGAGCCGACGATCCGGTGCGTCGGCGCCGCCGTCCTCGGCGCCGACGGGCGCCCGGTCGGCGGAGTGTCGGTGACCACCGTCACCTTCCTGGTCTCCCGCGAGGAGATCGAGGCGTACGCACCGGCCCTGCGCACCGCCGCGCGGGCACTGACCCCCCTGTTGTGACCCCTTGTCGTGATCGTCCGTCGTGACCGGCCCGGGCCGGCCGCCGGGCCCCGGTGAAGTGGCGCCGGAAACTTCTTCCGGATAAGTGTTATCGGGGCCCCTCTCGACGGTCTCCACGTTATTGGGCATCATCGACCGCCGGTACGGACAGGGACTTTCACATGAGCACACAGCACACGGCAGCACTGGTGGCAGCGGCCCGCGCGGGCGATCCCCGCGCGCAGGACGAGCTCGTCAGCGCCCACCTGCCGCTCGTCTACAACATCGTCGGCCGGGCCCTGAACGGGTCCTGCGACGTGGACGACGTCGTGCAGGACACCATGCTGCGGGCGCTCGACGGACTGGGCGGACTGCGGTCGGACGAGAGCTTCCGCTCCTGGCTGGTCGCGATCACGATGAACCGGATCCGGGCGCACTGGCAGGCCCGCGACAACGGGGCCGGCGCGAGCGGACTGGAGGAGGCCGGTGACGTCGCCGACCCGGGCGCCGACTTCGCCGACCTGACCGTCGTACGGCTCCACCTGTCGGGTCAGCGCCGCGAGACCGCCCGGGCCACGCGCTGGTTGGAGCCCGACGACCGGGCGCTGCTGTCCCTGTGGTGGCTGGAGTGCGCCGGGGAGGTGACCCGGGCCGACGTCGCCTCGGCACTGGAGCTGACCCCGCAGCACACCGCTGTGCGGGTGCAGCGGATGAAGGCGCAACTGGAGGCCGCCCGGGTCGTGGAGCGGGCCCTGGACGCGCAGCCCCCGTGCGACGGGTTGCGCGCGATGACGGCCGGTTGGGACGGGCGGCCCTCGGCGCTGTGGCGCAAGCGAGTAGCCCGGCACGCCCGCGAGTGCCTGCGGTGCTCGGGGCTGTGGAACGGACTGGTGCCCGCGGAGGGGTTGCTGGCCGGGCTGGCCCTGGTGCCCGTCACGGCGGCGCTGCTGGCGGGCGCGCGGTCGGCGGTCGCGGCCGGCTGGACCCCGGTCGCGGCGGCCTCGTTCGCCGACGCGGCGACGCAGCTGACCCCGGTGGTGTCGGGGCCGGGTCGCGCCGCGCGGCGCAAGGCCGGCGAGGTCGGCGACGGTGACGCGGCGAGCGGCCGCGGGGCGCTGCGCAAGCGGCGCCAGAACCGACGCCGGGCGATCGGCGGCGCGGTCGTCGCCGCCTGCGTGGCGGGCGGCGGGCTGGTCTACCTGGGCTCGCTCCCCCGTGCGGGGGACACCGAGGCGACCGGAGCGGCACCGGCCTCCCCGCTGGCGGCCCTGTCGGCGCCCGACAGCGCGACCCCGCTGCCCTCCGCGTCGGCCTCCGCTTCCCCTTCCGCGTCGACCTCCCCCTCCCCGTCGGTCTCCGCTTCGCGGTCCGCGTCGCCGTCGCCGTCCGTCGTCAAGTCCTCCTCGGCGGCGCCCTCGCCGACCCGGAGCGACCCGCCGACCACGAAGGCCGCCGCCCCGGCTCCGGCACCCGCCCCGCAGGGGGTCGTCGGCCAGGTCCTGGCCCTGGTCAACTCCGAGCGGGCCGCGGCCGGCTGCGGCCCGCTCAAGGACGACGCGCAGCTGCGCTCGGCCGCCCAGGCGCACTCGGCGGACATGGCCCGGCGCGACTTCTTCGACCACACCAACCCCGACGGGGCCGACCCGGGGGCCCGGACGACGGCGTCCGGTTACCGCTGGTCGACGTACGGCGAGAACATCGCCAAGGGGCAGCAGACCGCGCAGGCGGTGATGGACTCGTGGATGAAGAGCCCGGGGCACCGCGCGAACATCCTCAACTGCTCCTTCAAGGACCTCGGCGTGGGCATGCAGCCGGGCGCCGGCGGCCCGTGGTGGACGCAGAACTTCGGTGCCCGCTAGTGCTGTGACCGCCGGGCAGCCGCGGGGCCACGTCTAGTCCGTCCCGGGACGCCCCGAGGCCGCCCCGACCCCGTCGCTCCCCCCGCCCACCCGCGCTCCCTCACCCCCTTGACTCAGAATCCGGGCAAGATAGGGCCTGGAGCCGAAGGGGCAGATGAGAGCGGGCGGGGTGAGAGCGGTGGCGAGGCGGGAACTGCGACCCCACCAGCGCGAAGCCGTCGACGCCGTGGTCCGCGCGCTTCAGCTGCCCGCGGACGGCCGGGTGCCTGCACGGGGCCTGCGGACCCAGGTGATCATGGCCACCGGGTCCGGCAAGTCCCTCGTCGCGGTGCGCTCCGCCGAGGAGTTGCGGGCGTCCCGGGTGCTCGTCCTGGTGCCCTCCCTGGACCTGTTGGTGCAGACCGTGACCGCCTGGCGCGAGGGCGGCCGGACCGGCCGGGCCTTCGCCGTGTGCTCGCTGCGCGGCGAGGACGTGGGCCTGCCCACGACCACCGAACCGGCCGAGCTGGCCCGGTGGGCCAGCGGGCCGGCGCAGCGGGTGACCGTGTTCGCCACGTACGCCTCGCTGGGCCTGGGCACCATCGAGCGGGCGCACCGGGCGGCCCTGCCGTCCTGGGACCTGATCGTGGTCGACGAGGCCCACCGGACGTCCGGACGGATCGGCAAGCCCTGGGCGGTGGTGCACGACAACACCCGGATCGCGTCCGTCCGGCGGCTGTACATGACGGCGACACCCCGGGTGTGGCGCGACGGCGAGCACGCCGAGGATCACGAGGACGCCGAGGACGCCGAGGACGGCGGTCCCACCGAGCACACCGAGCCTACCGAGCAGCCGCTCGGCGGTGCGGGCCCGCGCGGCGGGGGGACCCTCGTCGCGTCGATGGAGGACGACCCGCTGGGCCCGTTCGGCGCGCGCTGCCACACCCTGTCGCTGTCGGAGGCCATCGACCGGGGGATCTGCGCCCCGTACCGCGTCGTGTGCGTGGACGTCTCGGACCCGGGGTTCCGTTCCGCGATGCTGCTGGGTCCGGACGGCCGCTCGGACGAGGTGCGCGGGATGCGTTTGGCGGCGCTGCAGGCGGCGCTGGTCAAAGCGGCGGCCGCCCAGGGGTTCCGGCGGACGCTGGTCTTCCACCACCTGACGAAGGAGGCCGAGGCGTTCGCGGCGGGGCTGCCCGCGGTCGCGGCACGGATGCGGGCGACGAGCCGGTCCCCGCTGCCCGTGTACCCGCGGACGGTGTGGGCGGACTGGCTGAGCGGGCAGCACGCGGTGGGGCACCGCCGACGGGTGCTGGAGGCGTTCGCCGACGACCGGATCGCCGACAAGGCCTTCCTCGGGAGCGTCCGGGTGCTGGGTGAGGGGGTGGACACCAAGGAGTGCGACTCCGTCTTCTGGGCCGACGTGCGCGGCTCGATGCCGGACCTGGTGCAGGCCGTCGGCCGGGCGCTGCGGATCCGGCCGGGCGAAGGGAAGGTCGCCTCGCTGGTGGTGCCGGTGCTGCTCGGTCCCGGGGAGAGCCCCGACTCGATGCTGACCTCCCGCGCCTACGGTGACCTCGCCCGGCTGCTGGAGGCGTTGCGGGCGCACGACTCCCGGCTCGTGGAGGCGCTGGCCCAACCGCAGGCGCCCAGCCGGACGCCCGCGCCCGCGGGGACGGCGGGGCCGGGCGCCGGTCCGGGGCCCGGAGCCGCGGCCCTGTTGAGCTTCTCCACGCCGCACGACCCGGCGCTGCTGGCGGCGTTCATCCGGCTGCGCGTGCTGAACCCGGAGCACACGCGGTGGCGGCGGGGCGCGGAGGCGGCGCGGGTCTACGCCGCCGCGGCCGGGAACCTGAAGGTGCCGTTCGCGTACAAGGTCCCGGCGGCCGAGGGGCTACCGGCTGCCCTGGCCGGGTTCCCGCTGGGCCAGTGGATCGCCGACGCGCGGCGCACGTACCGCAGGGGCGCGCTCGGGCGGGACCGGACGTTGGAACTCGACGAACTCGGCATGGTGTGGAACCACTTCGACGTGGCCTTCGAGGAGGGGCTCGCGGCGGCCCGGGCCTGGGCGGCCGACCACGGTCACCTGCTGCCGCCCGTGGAGGCGACCTGGCGGGGGGTGCCCGTCGGGGTGTGGGTCAAGAACAACCGGGCCGCCGCCCGCCGGGAGGGGCCCGGGGCGCTGGCGCGGGAGCGGCGGGAGGCCCTGGAGGAGATCGACCCGTCCTGGTGTCCGGCGTGGGACATCGGCTGGCAGCGGGCCTTCGTGTTGACCCGGGCCCATCTGGACGCGGGCGGTGCGATGCCCCTGGAGCCCGGCCGCGTGGTGGTCCAGGGCGACGACCTGGGCCAGTGGGTACGGGCCCAGCGGCTGGGCTGGGACCGGCTGGTGTGGGCGCAGCGGTGGCTGCTGGAGCACACGCTGGGCCTGACCCCCGCGGCCGCGGCGGAACGCCCCCCGCCGCGCCGCAGCCACGCGGCGGCCTGGGCCGAGCACCTGGAGGCGGCCCGGCGGTTCCACGCCCGAGAAGGGCACCTGCGGGTGCCCCGTGCGCACGTGGAGCCGGTCGGCGACCGCGAGGTGCGGCTCGGCGCGTGGATCGCGAACCAGCGCGCCCGGGCCGGGACCCTCACCCCGGACCGGACGGCCGCCCTGACCGCCCTCGGCATGCGCTGGTCGGCGTCCCCCTGATCGGGCCCGGCCGGCCGCGCCTCAGTGGTGGAAGCCGGACCGGGGTTCGGTCGTGGGCACCGGCTGCGGGTGGGCGCCGAGGTGTTCCACGGCCCGGCGCAGGTCGGCGACCAGCAGGGCGATCTGGTCGCGGGTCACCCCGTGCCGGATCAGGACGCGTTGGATGACGGTGTCCTGGCGATCGGCGGGCAGCGGGTACGAGGGCACCTGCCAGCCGCGCATCCGCAGCCGGTCGGAGAGGTCGTAGAGGGTGAACCCGGCGCCCGCCGGGTCGGTGAGGGTGTAGGAGACGGCGGGCAGGGCGCCGTCCCCGTCGTAGAGCAGGGTGAAGGCGCCCATGTCGGCGATCTGCCCGGCGAGGTAGCGGGCGGTGTCGGCGCAGGCCTGCTGAACGCGTCGGTAGCCTTCGCGGCCCAGGCGCAGGAACAGGTAGTACTGGGCGATGACCTCGCCGCCGGGTCGGGAGAAGTTGAGGGCGAAGGTCGGCATGTCGCCGCCGAGGTAGTCCACGTCGAAGACGAGGTCGGCGGGCAGCAGGTCGGCGGTGCGCCACACGATCCAGCCGACACCGAGCGGGGCGAGGCCGTACTTGTGGCCGGAGGTGTTGATGGAGGCCACGCGCGGCAGCCGGAAGTCCCACACCACGTCGGGGTGGAGGAAGGGGGCGACGAAGCCGCCGCTGGCGCCGTCCACGTGGATCGGGACGTCCCAGCCGTACTCGGCCTGGATCCGGTCGAGTTCGGCGGAGAGTGCGGCGACGGGCTCGTAGTCGCAGGTGTAGGTGACGCCGAGGATGGCGACGACCCCGATGGTGTTCTCGTCGACGTGCGCGGCGAGCTGGTGCGGGACCAGGCCGGTGGCTCCGGGCTCCAACGGGATTTGACGGAGTTCGACGTCGAAGTACCGGCCGAACTTCTCCCAGCAGATTTGTACGGGCCCGCACACCAGGTTGGGGCGGTCCGCTGGCTTGCCCTCCGCGCGGCGCCGGGCCCGCCAGCGCCACTTGAGGGCGAGGCCGCCGAGCATGGCCGCCTCGCTGGAGCCGGTGGTGGAGCAGCCGGTGCCCGCGGTGCCGGCGGGGGCGTTCCACAGGTCGGCCAGGATGTTGACGCAGCGGGCCTCGATCTCGGCCGTCTGGGGGTACTCGTCCTTGTCGATCATGTTCTTGTCGAGGCACTCGTTCATCAGGCGGTGCACGCCGTCGTCCGACCAGGTGGTGCAGAAGGTCGCCAGGTTCTGTGCGGCGTTGCCGTCGAGGAGCAGCTCGTCGTGGAGGAGGGAGTAGACCACCTCGGAGGGCGAGGGTTCGTCGGGCATGCGGAACTTGGGAAGGATCTGGCCGCTCAGGACGGACGCGAACACGTCCACGTCGGCGTCCCGGGATTGCGCGTCCTTCGTCTCATGAAGAGCCATATCCGGACTATACGTCCGATACCACAACGAACCCGACTCCCTCTACGCGGGTGCGCGTCGTCGCTTCCGGCCGACTCTGCGGTGTGATCCCCTCCATAGGAACCCGACTTCGCCGCAAAAATTACCGCTCAGTAGCATTCGTTCAGCAGATCTTCCCGTCCGAGCCGCCGGGGTCGATCAATACGGGAAGATCGGTGCAATCGTTTTATACGAAACTTATCGAGCGATGTCCGGATAGCGGTCAACTGCCCCCGCCGCCCTGATAGTTCTTCGGCCATGAACAAGATCACCCGTCGGCAGGCCTTGGGCACCACTGCCGGCGCACTCACCGCCCTCGGCCTCGCGGGCGCCACCGCGCACGCCGCCGCCACCGACTCCCGCGCCGCCACCCCCGCCGGCACGGTCGACGAGGTGTACAAGGGCCGACGCATCCGGATAACCCCCGGTCAGGGCGGCCATCACGGCGGCCACCACTCCCCCGGCATGCCGACCGTCCTCATAGACGGCCGCGAGCTGCACGTCATGCGCAACGCCGACGGCACCTGGATCAGCGTGGTCAACCACTACGAGACCTTCGCCGATCCGACCACGCTCGCCCGCGCCGCCGTGCGCGAGCTCCAGGGCGCCGTCCTCGCGCCGTTCGCACCGATGGGAGGCACGGCATGATCGTCCGCAAGAACCAGGCCACGCTGACCACCGAAGAGAAGCGCGCCTTCACCAACGCGCTGCTCGAACTCAAGCGCACCGGCCGCTACGACCGCTTCGTGACCACCCACAACGGGTTCATCATGAGCGACACCGACTCGGGCGACCGGGTGGGCCACCGCTCCCCCTCCTTCCTGCCCTGGCACCGCCGCTTCCTCCTGGAGTTCGAGGCGGCTCTTCAGGCGGTGGACGCGAGCGTGGCGATCCCGTACTGGGACTGGAGCGTCGACCGCACCACCCGTTCCTCCCTCTGGGCCGCCGACTTCCTCGGCGGGACCGGCCGGGCCCGCGACGGACAGGTCCTCGACGGACCGTTCGCGTACGCGACCGGCAAGTGGGACGTGAACGTCCGCGTGGACGGGCGCAACTACCTGCGCCGGGCCCTGGGCAGCGGTGTGGCCGAACTGCCCTCCAAGGCCGAAGTCGACGCCGTGCTGGCCATGCCCGTCTACGACATGGCTCCCTGGAACAGCTCCTCGAACGGTTTCCGCAACAACCTGGAGGGCTGGCGCGGCGCCAACCTGCACAACCGGGTGCACGTGTGGGTCGGCGGCCAGATGGCCACCGGCGTCTCCCCCAACGACCCCGTCTTCTGGATGCACCACGCCTTCATCGACAAGCTGTGGGCCGACTGGCAGACCCGCCACCCGCAGTCCACGTACCTCCCGGCCGCGGGCACGCCGAACGTGGTGGACCTGCGCGACACCATGCGGCCGTGGAACGACGTGACCCCGGCCGACATGCTGGACCACCGGAAGTTCTACACGTTCGACACCGAGCCCGTCGCGGCCGGCCGCCAGCGGTAGTGCAGTTCGGGGCGGCCGACCTGGCCGTACCGGGGGGCCCGGTCCGCGCGACCGGTGTCCACCAGGTGCTCCAGGTAGCGCCGGGCGGTGATCCGGGACGTCCCGGCCACCTCGGCCGCCCCGGCGGCGGTGAGCCCCTCGGGCGCCGCCCGCAGCAGCGCCGCGACCCGGTCCAGGGTCGGGGCGCTGAGGCCCTTGGGCAACTCCGCCGGACCGGGCGCGCGCAGTGCGGCGAGCGCCCGGTCCACGTCGTCCTGTCCGGCCGCCTCGCCCGCCGCCGCGCGGAACTCCGCGTAGCGCAGCAGTCGTTCGCGCAGGGTCGGGAAGGCGAAGGGCTTCAGTACGTACTGCACGATGCCGAGGGACACGCTCTCGCGGACCACGGCGAGGTCCCGCGCCGAGGTCACCGCGATCACGTCGGCCGGGTGGCCGGAGGCGCGCAGTCCGCGCGCGAAACGCAGCCCGTTGCCGTCCGGCAGGGTCAGGTCGAGGAGCAGCAGGTCGATCCGGCCGCGCTCCAGGGCCCGGGTGGCGTCGGCGAGGGTGTGCACGACTGCGGCGACGGTGAAGCCGGGCACCCGGCCGACGTAGAGGGCGTGCGCGTCGGCCGCCACCGGATCGTCCTCGACGACGAGGACCCGCACCTGCGGGGCGCTCACGCCGTCCCCTCCCCACCGCGCCGCTGACCGGGTATCCGAACGGTCGGAGCGCCGGGGGCCCGCCGGTCCGGGTCGGGATCCGGCCCCCGGGCGCCGGCCGGCTTCCGATCCCGTACGGGATCCACGCCGCCCGTTTCCGGTTCCGGCTCCGCTTCCGGTTCCGGCTCCGCTTCCAGTTCCGGTTCCGCCGCCGGGGGCAGCCGTACGGTGAACTCCGCTCCGTACCCGGAGCTGCCCGACGCGGCGTCCGCGGCGCCCCCGTGCCGGTGCGCCACCTGCCGGACCAGCGCGAGGCCCAGCCCGCGCCCCTCACCCTTGCCGGACCAGCCGCGCCGGAACACGTCCACCCCCTCGGGCAGGCCCGGACCGTTGTCGGCGACCCGCAGGAGCAGTCCGCCCGCTTCCCGGCGCACGGTGACGGCGATCCGCCCTCCCGGGACTCCGGTGAGGGCGTCGACGGCGTTGTCGATCAGGTTGCCGAGCACCGTGACGAGGTCCCGGGCGGCCGGGATCCCGGGCGCCCCGTCGACGGCCCCGCTGTCCGGGGTGACGACCAGCTCGATGCCGCGCTCGTGCGCCTGCGCAGCCTTGCCCAGGAGCAGGGCCACCAGGACCGGTTCGCCCACGGCGGTGATCACCTCGTCGGTCAGGGCCTGGGCCAGCTCCAGTTCGGCGGTGGCGAAGTCAACCGCCTCCTCGCTGCGGCCCAGTTCGATCAGGGAGACCACGGTGTGCAGCCGGTTGGCCGCCTCGTGCGCCTGGGCGCGCAGGGCCTGCGTGAAACCGCGCTCGTGATCCAACTCGCCGGTCAGCGCCTGGAGTTCGGTGTGGTCGCGCAGGGTCACCACCGTACCCCGGCGGCCACCGCCGGCGACCGGGGAGCTGTTGACGACGAGCACGCGTTGCGCGCTCAGGTGCACCTCGTCGACCCGGGGCCGGTCGGAGAGCAGGGCGCCCGTCAGCGGGGCGGGCAGCCCCAGTTCGGCGGGCCCCGTACCGGTGACCTCGCCGTTCAGGCCCAGGAGTTCGCGGCCCGCGTCGTTGATGAGGGTGATCCTGCGTTGCCCGTCGAGCATCAGCAACCCCTCCCGAACCCCGTGCAGGGCCGCCTGGTGGTAGTCGTACATCCGGCTCAGTTCGGCCGCGTTCATGCCGTGGGTGTGCCGGCGCAGCCGGGCGTTCACGACGTACGTACCCACGGCCCCCAACGCCAGCGCCCCGGCCGCCACCCCGGCCAGGGCGGCGAGCTGCGCCGCCAGCCGGTCGCTGACCGCGCGGACGGTGATGCCCGCGCTGACCAGTCCGACGATCCGGCCGTCCCGGTCCGTCAACGGGGTGACCACGCGGATCGAGGGGCCGAGGGTGCCCGTGTAGGTCTCGCTGAAGGTTTCGCCGCGCAGCGCGGGGGCGGTGTTGCCGAGGAAGGGCTCGCCGATGCGGCGCGGGTCGGGGTGGGTCCAGCGCCTGCCGTCCGGGGCCATGATCGTCACGAAGTCCACGCCCGAGTCGGCCCGCACCCGCTCCGCGTAGGGCTGCAGGGCGGCCGAGGGGTCGGTCCCGCGGGCGGCGACGGCGTCCTGGACGGACGGCGAGTCGGCGACGGCCCGGGCCACGGCCCCGGCCTGCCGCCGGGCGGCGTCCTCGGCCTGGCCGCGGGCGGCCGCGTGGGCGAAGACCGCGCAGCCGGCGACGACGACGGCGACCAGCAGGACCTGCATCGCGAACAGCTGGCCGGCGAGGCTACGGGGCGGGCGGGGAAAGCGGAACATGGCGCTCAGTGTGCACCCGGCCGTGAACTCAATGAACGCAAGGGTGACCGGGGTCACATGCTGGGCGATGGTCTCCCGGAACGCACTCACCACCAGGAGGCGACGTGGCCGCCAGACGCGACAAGACGCACTACCTCTACATCGCGGTGATCGCCGCGGTGCTCCTCGGCATCGCCGTCGGCTTCGCCGCGCCCGGCGTGGCCGTGGAGCTCAAGCCACTGGGCACCGGCTTCGTGAACCTCATCAAGATGATGATCTCGCCCGTGATCTTCTGCACGATCGTGCTGGGCATCGGATCGGTGCGCAAGGCCGCCAAGGTGGGGGCGGTGGGCGGCCTCGCCCTCGGCTACTTCATGGTCATGTCCACGGTGGCACTGGCCATCGGGCTGCTCGTGGGCAACCTGCTGGAGCCGGGCAGCGGCCTGCACCTGACCGAGGCGGTGCGCAGCGCCGGCGAGGCCCAGGCCGAGGCGGGCGGGGCGGAGAGCACCCCGGACTTCCTGCTCGGGATCATCCCGACCACCCTGGTCTCGGCCTTCACCGGGGGCGAGGTGCTCCAGACGCTGCTGGTGGCGCTGCTCTGCGGGTTCGCCCTACAGGCCATGGGTACGGCCGGCGAACCGCTGCTGCGCGGCATCGGGCACGTACAGAAGCTGGTCTTCCGCATCCTCGCGATGATCATGTGGGTGGCCCCGGTGGGCGCCTTCGGCGCGATCGCCGCGGTGGTCGGGGCGACGGGCGTCGACGCGCTGAAGTCCCTCGCCGTGATCATGATCGGTTTCTACCTGACCTGCGCCCTGTTCGTCTTCGTCGTGCTGGGCACCCTGCTGCGGGTCTGTACGGGCATCAGCGTCTTCGCGCTCCTGCGCTACCTGGGTCGGGAGTTCCTGCTGATCCTGTCCACCTCCTCCTCGGAGTCGGCGTTGCCGCGCCTGATCGCCAAGATGGAGCACCTCGGCGTGTCCCGGCCGGTCACCGGGATCACCGTGCCGACCGGGTACTCCTTCAACCTGGACGGGACCGCGATCTACCTGACGATGTCCTCGCTGTTCGTCGCCGAGGCCATGGGCAAGCCGCTCGCGCTGGGCGAGCAGATCTCCCTGTTGCTCTTCATGATCGTGGCCTCGAAGGGAGCCGCCGGGGTCACCGGAGCGGGCCTGGCCACCCTCGCGGGCGGCCTCCAGTCGCACCGGCCGGAACTGGTCGACGGAGTGGGGCTCATCGTCGGGATCGACCGCTTCATGAGCGAGGCGCGGGCCCTGACGAACTTCGCGGGCAACGCGATCGCGACCGTCCTGATCGGGACGTGGACGAAGGAGTTCGACCGCGAGCGCGCCGGCGAGGTCCTCGCCGGCCGAACCCCCTTCGACGAGTCCACGCTCGTGGACGACGACTACGCCCCGGAGCCCGGCACGGCGCAAGCCCCCCTGCCCGCACCGGCGTCCGACCACCCGGGCACCCCCGGGGACGGCACCCGGACCGCATCCGCCGACGGCACCCGGGCCGGTACCAAGGACGGCGTCCCGGCGTAGCCGGCACGCCGCCGGGTAGGGATTCGTGCGGCGACGACCGGTACGTCCGGTACGAATCCCCCGAAGTCGGCCGGGCAGGGCTCGCCCCCACGGTGCCCCGCCCGGCCGACGGCTGTTTTCAGCCATCGGCCTGCCAAATCTGCTGCGGTAAAAGGTACTTCCCTACGGGGCCGCGCGTCTGACATCTTGCGTCCACCACTCGTTTCGTACGGCCCGGTAGGCGCCATCAGCGCCACCGGGTCATCGGAGGACGCATTGATACCCCACATATCCAGCCGACCTCGACGTACCCTGGCGCTGGCCACCGCACTCGGCGCGGCCCTCGTCTTCGGGGCCCCCGCCGCGTTCGCGGGCACCGACCCGGTCTCCCCCGCTCCGTCCGCCCCCGCTGCCATGGCCAAGTCCGCGGCGCCCGCTTCCCAGAGTGCGACCTGGGCTGCCGGCACCCGTTCCTACCTGGTGATCACCGCTCCCGGTGACAGCACGGCGGTGCGCAACGCCGTGACCGCCAACGGCGGCACGGTCTTCGCGAACTACGACGCCATCGGCGTCATCGTCGCCCACTCCTCCTCCGCTTCCTTCGCGGCCACCCTGCGCGGCGTGAGCGGTGTCCAGCAGGTCGGCGCCACCCGTACGTCGGACGTCCCGGCGGACGCCTACAACCCGGCCCTGCCCGCCAACCCGGCGCAGTCCAGCACCCCGGCCGGCGAGCCGGTCCGCGTCGACATGACGCAGATCAAGGCCGACCAGGCCTGGGCCGTCACCACCGGTTCCGCCACGGTCAAGGTCGGCATCCTGGACACCGGGGTGGACGACCAGCACCAGGACCTGGCGCCCAACTTCAACGCGGCCGACTCCGCGTCCTGCGCGTACGGCAAGGCCGACGCCCGCAGCGGCTCCTGGCGGGACGTGGGCACCCACGGCACCCACGTGGCCGGTACGGTCGCCGCCGCCAAGAACGGCAAGGGCGTCATCGGTGTCGCCCCGGGCGTGAAGATCTCCTCGGTGCGCATCGCGGAGCCGGGCTCCTCGCTCTTCTTCGCCGAGAACACCGTCTGCGGCTTCATGTGGGCCGGTGACCACGGCTTCAAGGTCACCAACAACAGTTACTACACCGACCCGTGGCAGTTCAACTGCCCGGACAACGCCGACCAGGCCGCGATCATCGAGGGCGTCAAGCGCGCCCAGGAGTACGCGGAGGGCAAGGGCTCGCTCCAGGTCGCGGCGGCCGGAAACAGCAACCTGGACCTGGCCAACAAGACGACCGACACCGAGAGCCCGAACGACTCGACGCCGGTCACCCGCACCATCACCAACGCCTGCCTGGACATCCCGACCGAGCTCCCGGGCGTGGTCACGGTTTCGGCGATGGGGACCACCGCGAAGGCCTCGTACTCCAACTACGGCCTGAACGTGGTCGACGTGACGGCCCCCGGCGGCGACGCCACCGGCATCTACAGCACCCTGCCGGGCGGCAAGTACGGCAGCATGAGCGGTACCTCGATGGCCTCCCCGCACGTCGCCGGTGTGGCGGCCCTGCTGGCGAGCACCAACCCGGGCATCACCCCGGCGCAGCTGCGCGACAAGCTGGCCGGCCAGGCCAACGACGTCGCCTGCCCGTCGGACAGCCGCTGCAAGGGCACCACCGCCAAGAACGGCTTCTTCGGCGAGGGCCAGGTCGACGCCCTGAAGGCGGTCGGATCCACCCCGCCGCCCGGCAAGTTCTTCGAGAACACGACCGACGTCGCCATCGGTGACAACACCACGGTCGAGAGCCCCGTCACCGTCAGCGGGGTGACCGGCAACGCGCCGGCCGCCCTCAAGGTCGGCGTGAACATCGCCCACACCTACATCGGTGACCTCAAGGTGGACCTGATCGCGCCCGACGGCTCCGTCTACACGGTCCACAACCGCGCCGGCGGCAGCACCGACAACATCAACCAGACCTACACCGTCAACGCCTCCTCCGAGGTCGCGAACGGCACCTGGAAGCTGCGCGTCAACGACAACGCCGGTGGCGACACCGGCAGGATCGACTCCTGGAACCTGACCTTCTAGCAGGTCGGGAGGCTGGGGGGCTGGTGGGGCCTCAGGTACCCACCACGTCCTCCAGCCAGTCGAGGACGACGTCGCAGTGTTGCTGCGGGGCCATCGGGGAGCAGTGCCACTGCGCCCCGGTGGCCTGCGTCGTTGTGCCCCGGTGGCGTCGCCGGGCCCCGATCGGCCCCGGACCGGGCCCGGCGGTCCGGGGCCGGCGCGCGCCCGGGTTCACCCGCGCCGGGTGCGCAGCACGCAGTCGCCGCAGAAGCCGCCGCCCGGGACCTGGTAGTAGAGGCAGCAACTGCGCCGTACGAAGGCCACGCCCAGGCCCTCCTCGTGGAGGAAGGTGCCGGCGCCGGCCAGCGCCCCGCCCTCGGCGAACAGGGCGCCGGCCAGGTCGACGGCGGGGCCGCCCTCGACCCGGTCGAGCAGGACGCGCAGGGCTCCGACGAGTCCGGAGGCGGCGTTGCCGCGCAACACCTTCGCCGAGACCCCGTACCGCTCGCGCAGCGGCCTCTCCAGCTGGTCCAGGTTACCGAGGACGGTCTCCCCCAGCGCCTCGGCGGCCCGTTCGCCCGGGTCCGGGAGCCACAGTTCCAGCGAGCCCGTCGCGGGCAGCCGCCAGCGGACCCGGTCGACGGCCAGGTCCGGTATCCGGCCCGCCAGCGCGGCGCAGCCCAGGCCTATCGACCACAACCGGGAGGCGATCCCGAACTGGGCGGTGGAGGCCGCCACCCGGTCGGGGCCGCTGCCGATCCGGCGGCCCACCTCGCCGACCCAGTGGCCGAGGTGCTCCCCGTACAGCTCGGTGAGCGGGCGGAAGCCGGGCCCGGGCGCTTCCTTGCCGTGGGGCACGGCGAAGAACGGCCCCACGGAGGCCAGTTCCCGCAGTGCGTCGTCCATGTCCATGCCCCGGATGATCTCAGGGCGGCGGACGGCTCAGCCGGCCGGGGAGCAGGCCGCGAACTCGAAGTCGGACATGTCGAGGCCGCCTTCCTTCACCAGGTGCAGGGTGTTGCCCGCCGATTTACCCTCCAGTCAGGCTGACACGCCGCGCCCGTGTGCCCGGGCGCCATTGGGCACCGGGGCCACGGCGAAAGACCTTGGTCCGCGGGCGCGCGCCGGCAGCGGGATCGGGCGGGCGGGCGCCTTCGCTCACCGGTCGGCGAGGAACTCCAGCAGCGCGCGGTTGACCGCCTCGGGTTGCTCCACGCCCGGCAGGTGACCGGCCCGGTCGATCACGGTGAGCCGGGCGTGCGGAGCGAGCCCCCGCATGGCCTCGGCCTCCGCGACCGGGGTGTAGACGTCGTCCGCGCCCACCAGCAGGAGGCAGGGGACCGTCGCGGGCAGGGACCGCAGGACGGGCCGGTAGTCGGGCCGCTCGGCCCGCCCGCGCAGCGCGGCCGCCGCACCCTCGGGATCGGTGGCGCACATCATGGCCCTCACCCGCGCGGCCGCCTCGGGCAGGCCGATCACGTTGTAAGGCGCCAGCATCTTGTCCATGACCTCGTTCGCATACGGCTCCATCCCTTCCGCGAGGAGCCGCTCGGCGAGCTCCAGACGGAACTTCCTGCCGTCCTCGGTCTCGGGGACGGGAGAGGTGTCGCAGAGCACGAGAGCCCGTACCAGACCCGGGTGGCGCAACCTGACCTCCAGCGCGATCTGCCCGCCCATGGACACACCGCCGACGACCGCCTGTTCGATGCCGAGACCGGCGAGCAGCGCGGCAAGGTCGTCCGCGAACCCGGCGAGCAGGATCTTGCCGGGGCTGACCGGACTTTCCCCGTATCCCCGCAGGTCAGGCGTGATCACCCGGTAGCCGGCGGCCGTCAGGGCCGCCGTCTGCGGGGCCCACATCGACCGGTTGAACGGGTGCCCGTGGATCAGGATCACGGGCTCTCCGTCACGGGGTCCCGAGTCGTCGAAAACCAGTGCCGCGTCGTTGCCGAATTGGGGGTTCATGAGAGGACTTTAAGGGGCTACATTGAGCCACTCGCGTTCACCTGACAGCCCGTTGCCTTTCACTCGCGTTTTGCGCGGGGGGCGACGTCAGGAGCGCAGACTGTGCAACCACCCCACCGCCCAGAAGGACCGAAGGCTCCGTGCCCGTACCCGTACTCCTCGCCGGCCGCTCCGCGCGGCTCGAGCCCCTCGCCCTCCACCACACCGAGGCCCTGGCCGTGGCCGGGGCCGAGGATCGTACGACTTACGCCTTCACTCCCGTGCCGCACGGGTTGCAGGCGTCCCACGAGTACATCGAACGCGCGCTCGCCGATCAGGCGGCGGGTCGATCGCTGGCGTTTGCCGTGGTCAGAGCCACAGATGGGCGGGTCGTCGGTTCGACCCGCTTCCTCGAACTCGACTACTGGCAGGGTCCGCTGGTGTGGCCCGCCGTCCCCGGGGTTCCGTTCGGTGATCCGACGACCGCGATCCCCGACGCGGCCGAGATCGGGAACACCTGGCTGTCCCCGAGCGCGCAGGGAACAGGGATCAACACCGAAGCGAAGCTGCTCATGCTCCGGCACGCCTTCGAAACCTGGGGCGTGCGCCGGATCTCACTGCGGGCCGACGCCCGCAACGGTCGCTCGCGCGCCGCGATGGAACGTCTCGGCTTCACCTGCGAAGGGGTCCGCCGGGCCCACTCGCGGGGGCTGGACGGCGCGGTGCGCAGTACGGCCTTCTACTCGGTGCTCGACGAGGAATGGCCCACCGTCCGGTCGGTCATCGAACTGCGGATCGCGGGCGCCGCGCCCCGCAAGCGGCGCCGCAAGACACTGATCCCGGCGTAGCGTTCCTGCCGCCGTACGGCGCACGTCGGTGCGCCGTACGGTTACCCCCGAGCACCTCCGACCCCGTCGTCCACGGCCCCGCGCCGGCGGCCTGCGGGGTCGTTGGCAATGGCCTCCCCCAAGGAATGTCAAGAGAAGGGAAAATGCGGAACCTCGGGGATCTTTCGTTCATCATTCGAACGGAAGCGTCCACCCCCCGACGGGGCAGCAACAGCCGGAGAGCCACCGCACATGTCGTACTCGCCCGACGGGCCGCACCAGCCGCCGTACCGGCCGCAGGGACAGCCTCCCCAGCCGCCGCCGCAGCAGCCCTGGGGTCAGCCTCCGCACGCCCGGCAGCCCCAGTCCACGCCTCCCTACGGCCAACCCCGGGTGCCGTACGGGCAACAGGGCTACGGGCAGCAGGGCTACGAGCAGCGGGACCAGTACGGCGGTTACGGGTCCCCGTACGAGGAGGAGCCGCCCCGCCGACCGTCGCGGGTCCGGCGCTGGGTGATCGCGGGCGTCTCCGTGCTGGCCCTCGCGGGCATCGCGGCGCTCGTGATGAACCACTTCGAGATACCCCCGTTCACCGACAAGGGCAAGGCCGTGTCGTTCGGCGGGCCGAACGGCAAGGGCAACGGCAAGGCCGCCGCGAACTCGAAGATGTCCATGCCCACCGGTCCGGCGGCCGAGTTCAAGAACTCGATGACCCTGGGCGACGGCACGCACGTCGCGGTCACCACGGTGACGGGCAAGAAGTCCGGGTTCACCGGCAAGGTCTGGGTGTGGGCGCCCAAGGAGTACGACGACCCGAAGTTCGCGAAGAGCGGCTTCCCCGTCATGATCGCCCTGCCCGGCGGCGCCGGTTACCCCAGCAACTACTGGATGGGCACCGACCTCGGCCTCCAGACGAGCATCAGCAAGTGGTACTCGGAGGGCAAGAGCAAGCCCTTCATCCTGGCGATGCCCGTGCTGAACCCGGGACCGGACGACAAGGGCGTCTACTGGGACGGCTCCGACATCCCCGGCCAGCCCAAGATGGGCAGCTGGCTGACCGAGGACGTTCCGGACCTGATGCGGGAGAACTTCCGCACGGTGAAGTCCCGTGACGGTTGGGCCTTCATGGGCTCCTCCACCGGCGGGTTCGCGGGCCTCAAGGCCGTCCTCAAGCGCCCCGACAAGTTCAAGGCCGTGATCGCCTCCGGGCCGGACATCGTCCCGGACTCCTCCCTGTGGAAGGGCCACGACAAGGAGAAGGCCGAGAACAACCCCGAGCTGCTCGCCAAGCAGCTCATCGACAAGAAGGGCCCGGAGGTCTACCTGGCCTTCCAGGTCGGCGACAGCGAGAGCAACAAGAAGACGTTGCCCGACGTGCAGAAGTTCGTCGCCACCTACGGCAAGGGCCCCATCCACACCAGCCTGAAGGTCATCCCGGGCGGCAAGCACAACGCCAAGACCTACGTGCCGAACATGGGCGAGGGCCCCATCCAGTTCATCAGCCAGGTCATGGAGGGCCCGGTCGAGTAGCGGACGTCCCCCGGGACCCGTCCGCCACGCCCCGCTCCGCCCGCTCCGGCCCGCCGAACGCCTTCGGCGGGCCGGAGCCGTCCCAGGGTTCCCAGCCCGGGTCCCCCGAGACGGCGAAGGCGACCCAGGCGGCGTGCATCTCGTCGGCCAGGGCCTGCGGGGCGTCGGGCCCGGCGAGCCAGGAGGACTCCGGGACGCCGAGCGTGTCGAAGACGAAGCCCAGCTCCAGGGCGTGGCAGGCACCGAGGCCCGGTACGCCGCTGCTCCACCGGAACTCGTACAGGTGGCTCGGCGCCCGCCGCGGGGCCCCGGCGAGCAGCCGCAGGGGGTCGCGCAGGATTCGGTCGGTGAGCAGTTGCCCGGCCAGGTCGGCCGCTCCGAGCCCGGGATGCGCGGCGCGCAGCGCCCGTACGGCGGCCCGGTCCTTGCCGCTGCGCAGCCGCGCCAGGGACACGGCCGACGGACCGAGCCGGTCCAGCAGCCGCATGCCACCGGTGGGCGCGAGCCAGAGGCGGTGCTCCTGCGCGGTCCAGCCCAGCAGGAGCGGTACGTCCGAGGCGACGGCCGCCGCCGGCGGGTCGGCGGGGAGCGTGTCCGGGTCGGAGACCAGACCGAAGGCGGGGCCGCCCAGCACGGGTGAGGAGCGGCGCAGCACCACGGCCTGGGCGGCGAGCAGGGCGGGCGTCCCGGCCGCCGCGAAGGCGGTGGCGGTGGCGGGCACCTTGAGCAGCGAGGCCATCCGGCGCACCATCGCGCGCACCTTCTCGTGGGGCGTCGCCTCGGGGGCGCCGCTCTGCAGGACGGCCCGGGCGAAGAGGCCGGCGGCCCGGGGGGCGCCGAGCAGGGCGCCGATGCTGATCGCACCTGCGGACTCGCCGAAGAGGGTGACCCGGGCCGGGTCCCCGCCGAACGCCGCGATGTTGTCCCGGACCCACTCCAGGGCGGCGATCTGATCGAGGAGGCCGCGGTTGGCGGGGGCGTCGGGGAAGAGCCCGTAGCCGAGGACGCCGAGCCGGAAGTTGACCGAGACCAGGACGACCCCGTCACGGGCGAAGGCGGCGCCGTCGTAGACGGGGACGGCGGAGGACCCCCGGGTGTGGGCGCCTCCGTGAATCCACACCATGACCGGCAGCCCGGCTCCGGGGGCGGGGTCCGGGGTCCACACGTTGAGGTTGAGGCAGTCCTCGCCCGGGATCTCCGGATCGGGGAGCAGCGCCGCGAACGTGGGCGGGTAGGGGACCTTGGGCGCGGTGGCCCCGAACGCGCCGGCGTCCCGTACGCCGTCCCAGCGTGCCGGGGGCTCGGGCGGGGCGAAGCCCAGGGCGCCCACGGGCGGAGCCGCGTAGGGGATGCCCCGGAAGACGGCGGTCCCGCCGGCCTCCCACCGACCCTCGACGGTGCCGTGTCCGGTGACGACCCGGGGCCGGCCCCCGCCCGCTGCGCTCATGCGTCCCTCCCGCGTTCGCCGTGGCCCCGGTGGTGGTGTGGCTGTCGTGCGGCAGCGGGAGGGCGGCCGGGGTGTCCCGTGTACGTCACACCCGCACGCACGACCCCACCCGGACATCCCACCATGTGCCCATCACACGTTGTGCCCACTACACCGTGTGCCCATCACACCTTGCGGCACGGTCGCACAGCCGTCCAACGGGTGACAAGGCGTGACCCCTCCGGGGGCCCTTCGGGTTGACCGGCCATGCGAGCGATCCTCAGGCCCCGCGCCCTCAACGGGCTCCTTCCCCTCCTGTTGCTGGCCGTGGCGGCTGCGGCCGGTCCCGCCACGGCGGCCGGTCCCGACTTCCAGTACGTCGGCCAGGACGACCAGGTCCACGGCCTGACCGCGCCGAAGGGCTGCGTGACGGCGGAGGGCGGCGGCTCCCGGGCCGTCACGAACCGGACGCGGGGCACCGCGATCCTCTACCGCGAGCCCGGCTGTCGGGGCGCCGTGGTGGCGGAACTGAGGCCGGGAACGGTCACTCAGGTGCGTCCGTACTTCGCTTCCGCCCGTTTTCCGGTCACCGGGTAGGCCCCTGAACCGTGACCACTCGGCGGTCGCGGCGTTGTATGCCATGTCAAATGCCGCATTACTTGCGGCGCCCCACGTTTCACGAGGAGATCTTGATGTCGCGTATCGCGAAGGCATTCGCCATCACCGCCGTCACCGGTAGCGCCGTGGTCGCCGGTGCGGGTCTGGCCGTCGCCGATGCCGGAGCGCAGGGTGCGGCGGTCGGCTCCCCCGGTGTGCTGTCGGGCAACCTGCTCCAGGTTCCGGTTCACGTCCCCGTCAACGTCTGCGGCAACACCGTGAACGTGATCGGCCTGCTGAACCCGGCCTTCGGCAACACCTGCGTCAACGCCTCGGGCGGCTCCCACAGCACCGGTGACCACCACACCGAGGGCTACGGCGGCTGATCGCGCCCCACTGATCGAAGGGCCCCCGGCTTGCGCCGGGGGCCCTTCGCGTGTGCGGGGCCTCGACCCCGCACGGACCTCACTCGTAGCGGTAGGTGCCCTGGTGGCCGAGCAGCTCGCGCGGGGTGACGTCCCACGGCGGCATCGGCTCGTCCAGCGCGATGACCCGGCCGCGCTGGAAGTCGCCCAGCGGAAGCGGGGCCGCCGGCAGGTAGCCGGAGCCCGGATGCTGCTGCTGCCAGCGGTCCCAGATCAGGTCGACGAAGGCGTGGTGCAGCCAGAAGGCCGGGTCGTTGGGAGCCGTCCCGCCGGTCATGTGGCCGCCGATCCACTGGTGGACCTTGTTGTGGTTGCGCCAGCGCTCGCTCTTCGGCGCCGCCCAACCCTCCAGCTTGTTGCGGAAGCCGCCCGCGGTGGCGGTGGAGTCCCACGGCGAGGTGTCGTACGCGGGGTCGTCCAGCGCCCACCGCAGCTCGGCCGGTGTCGGCAGGGCGATCGGATTCCCCGGGCGGCCGAGGTTCCGGGTGAGGAAACGGGCCTCGGAGACGCCGACGGTGACCGTCCAGTTGCCCCGGTCGTACGCGAAGGGGCCGGTCATGACCCGGCGGTCGCTCTCCCGGCCGGTGCCGCCGAGGAAGTCGTCCGCCCAGAGGGAGGAGACGGGGCTGGTGTCGGTCGTCCAGTCCCAGTACGGGACGGAGACTCCCGGGTCGACGGCTCGCAGTTGCCGCTCGAACTCAAGCAGGTAACGCCGGTGCCAGGGGAAGAACGACGGGGACATGTGGCCCACGCGGAGCTTGCGGTCCCGGTCCGGGACGAAGTACTTGTCGTGGGTGCGCACGAGCGAGTCGTAGGTGCCGTTGCGCTTTAGTTCCAGTACGGCCGCCGTGAAGCGCTTCTTCTGGGCGCTGGTCAGGTTCTTCTGGTTCTGCCGGGTGTACAAGGGGCTCCTCCCGATTCCCGAATGCCGATTCCCGTTGCCGATGCCCTCGTGCCGACGCCTACTTGTTGACGCCCGCGCGCGGGCGCCCGCGTGCTGTCCGTCAGCCGTGGTGCGGGGCCGCGAGGGCCAGCTGGGTCGTGCCGAGTTCGTCGACGGCGGCGCGGGCCAGCTCCATCGGGGTCCCGTAGGACTGGAAGTGGTTGATCCCGCTCAGGTAGCTGCCGTCGGCGCGGCGCATCACGTGCAGGGGCCGGCCGTCGATGCGGACCGACGCCGAGACCGGGTCGACCGCGATGTGCCGGCCGCGGTACGTCTCCTCGGCGAGCGGGGCCGGGGTCAGAGTCTGACGGGGACGCCGGGCCCGCAGTACGGGAGCCACGGCCGCGGCCGTCCCGGCGAGCACGGCCGCGGTGAAGGCCGTACGGAGGAACGCGCGACGGGTGAAGGGTGCGGCGCCGGGGCTTGCGTACATACGGTCTCCCTCGCTCGGTGGTCCGCGTTACGGGGTCTAACGCGGAGCGGCGGGCGAGGTCACCTCTCGGGGTCGTCGTCCTTCGGGTGCTTGTAGAAGAGGGTGGTCGGACGCAGCCGTCCCTCGGGGTCGGTGGCGTAGTCCGGGATGGTGCCGGCCTCGGTCCAGCCGGCGGACCGGTAGACCCGCTCGGCGCCGCTGCCGGTCTCGGTGTCGAGGAACATCAGCACCACTCCGGCGCGGGCGGCCTGCGCCTCGGCCTCGGCGAGCAGCGCCCGGGCCGTACCGCGGCCGCGGGCGGCCGGGTGGACCATCAGCTTGCGCAGTTCGGCACGGTGGCGTCCGTTGGGCTTGGACTCGCGGTACCAGGAGACGGTGCCGTCGAGGCCGCCGTCCGCCCCTCGGGAGACCCACAGGGCGAGGGCGCCCTCCTCCACGGAGGGCGCCAGGGAGTCCCACCAGGCGGCGGCGGCCGCGTGGTCCAGTCCGGCGAGGAACCCGAGGGAGGCACCGCCCTCGACGACGTCCACGAGGAGCGCGGCGAGTTCGTCGCGGTGGGCGCGCAGGGCCGTGGCGGAGAGCCGGGTGATGCCGGCCGTCATGTGGTGCGTCGTGCGGTGCGTCATCCGGTGAGGATAGGGATCAGCGCGGGGTCCGCTGGAGGCGGGGCAGGTGGAGGTCCCGGAAGGTGGCGGCCGCGCAGAGGACGAAGAACCGGCCGGCGCCGACCACGCTGCCCTCGGTGTCAGGGGTCCGACCTCGCGCAGGCCCGGATGGGCGGCCGCACGGGCCAGGGCGGCGGTCGCGTAGACCTCCTCGCGGAGCGGCAACGGGGGGAACGTGCGATCGAGCGACGAGCGGATCCGGGACCGCTTCACGACGCAAGTCGGTTGCCACCACCCTGCCCACGATCGCGCGTTCGGGGCGCGAGAGGATGGCTCGATGGACAGAAAGCTGAAGAAGGAAATCGAGGAAGGGTGGAAGCGGGAATGGGCTGCCCGTGAAGACAGCCGTAGCTTCTACAGTGTGACCGTGCCCGCACCGCCGGACCCGCACACCGCTCTCGGCATCGTCGCCGGATACCAGCAACCCACTGTCATGGAAGCGGTGGCGAGCATGCAGAGCGAAGCCCGCAAACTTGACGCGGACGGTGTGCTCGGCGTTTCCGTCATCCCGCAGGTCACTTCGCACAGTACTTACTTCGTCGCCTATGGCACTGCCGTCCAATGGGCTCAACCGGAATAGGCGGGAGTACGCGGACGCCCCTAGCAGGTGGTCAGGGCCGCTGTCGGCGGACAGGAGCCGGGGGCATCCCCAAGGGGTTGTTCGGGCAGGTCACGGCCGTTGCCGGTCCCGGGGAGGGTGTGGGCCCGGTGCCGCCGCGGAGGTGTCCTGCTCCGTTTCCTCCGCGCGCGGCCAGTACCGTCCTTCGAGGGCCTCGGCGCTGCGGTTGAGGCGGATCAGGACGTCCTCCAGCTCCCGCACCTCCTCCGGGGACCAGTCGGCGACGACCCGGGCCAGGCAGGAGCGGTTGACCTCGCGGTCCTCGGCGAGACGGAGCTCGCCTTCGGCGGTGATGCGCAGCTTGCGGGCCATGCCGCCGTCCGGGTCCGCGACGCGTTCGGCCAGTCCGCAGCGCAGCAGGGCGGCCGTCTGGCGGTTCACGGTGGAGGTGTCGAGCGCGAAGGCCTCCGCCAACTGCCCGATGGACATGGGGCCTTGGGTGTCGATCCGACAGAGCAACAGGTACGCGGACCGCTCCAGGCGTTCAGGATCGCGCTCGCGCCGGGCCAGCACTTGGTGCCGCGAGAGCAGCATCAGCTCCCGTTCCAATTTCTCCAGCACTGCGCCTCCCACACCTCCTCGCTCCTTCCGGCGCCCCATTATCGCGGACCCGCATCCCGCCTGACCCTGGCAGGGGCGGCCACGGACGACTCCCGACGGAGGGGGATCGGGACCATGCCGTCAATATGCATGATACATAACATGTGTATTATGCACTTCTCCTCGTTGTCACCCGACGAGCCACAGCTTCACACCGGAGGGCCCGCATGACCGTCACCACGTCCACCGCCTCCCGCGCCGCCGAGATCCTGTCCCGGCCCGTCACGCTGAACGGACTGACCGTCCCCAACCGCATCGCGATGGCTCCGATGACGCGCATGTTCTCCCCCGGCGGTGTGCCGGGCGAGGACGTGCAGGCGTACTACGCCGGCCGCGCGGCCGCGGGTGTGGGCCTGATCGTCACCGAGGGGACCTACGTCGGCCACGATTCCGCCGGGCAGAGCGACCGGGTGCCGCGCTTCCACGGCGAGGACCAGCTGGCCGGGTGGGCGAAGGTCGCCGCGGCCGTGCACGAGGCGGGCGGCACGATCGTGCCCCAGCTGTGGCACATAGGCATGGTCCGCAAGCACGGCGAGGCCCCGTACGCCGACGCGCCCGCCGTCGGCCCCTCCGGCATCCGCGTCGACGGCACCGAGGGGACCGGCAACGCGATGACCCGCGCCGACCTCGACGACGTCATCGGCGCGTTCGCCGACGCCGCGGCGGAGGCCGCACGGATCGGCTTCGACGGCGTCGAACTGCACGGCGCCCACGGCTACCTGCTCGACCAGTTCCTGTGGGAGCGGACCAACCGCCGCACCGACGCGTACGGCGGCGACGCGGTGGCCCGTACGAAGTTCGCCGCGGAGATCGTCGCGGCGGTCCGCGAGCGCGTCCCCGCCGACTTCCCGGTGATCTTCCGCTACTCGCAGTGGAAGCAGGAGGCGTACGACGCCCGCCTCGCGCAGACCCCGGAGGAGCTGGAGGCGATCCTGGCACCGCTGGCGGCGGCGGGCGTCGATGTGTTCCACGCGTCCACCCGTCGCTACTGGATCCCGGAGTTCGAAGGCTCGGACCTGAACCTTGCGGGCTGGACCAAGAAGCTCACCGGCCTGCCGACCATCACCGTCGGCTCGGTCGGCCTCGACGGCGACTTCCTCCGCGCCTTCGCAGGCGAGGGCGCGGCGCTCGGCGACATCGACAACCTGCTGGACCGCATGGAACGCGACGAGTTCGACATGGTCGCCGTCGGCCGGGCCCTGCTCCAGGACCCCCAGTGGGCGGCGAAGGTCCTCGGCAACCGCTTCGACGAACTGAAGCCGTACGACGCGGCAGCACTCAAGTCGCTCAGCCGGTAGCCTGCAGGCGCCCGCAGCCGTTCGATCGGCCGCCTCCGAGTGCCCCGCGAAGTCGGTCCGCCGACGCCCCGGGGCGCTCGCCCGCCGGTCCGCGCCATGGACGGACATCCTCGCCACGCCGGCTCGGCGCACCTCACGGTGTCCGCCAGGAACTCGGCGCCGGGCGGAGAAGAACCCCCTTCCCGTGTCAGTGCCGCCCCGTAGGCCGCGATACGACCGGTCCTGTCCCACGGTTTCATCCGAACTCCCCCTCCTCCGCCAGGAATCCCACTGTCGTTTACCAGCGGGGAGGGCCGCGCCCCCCGGGCGGGGGAGGCGTCTCCCCCGCCCGGGGGAGACGGTCCCGTCGCGGGGTCTACGGGGCCGGGAGTTCCGCGAAGTCCGCGACGAGGCCCCGGTGGTGGCCGGCCGTGCCCAGGGTCAGCGAATCCGCCTTGGCCCGCTTCAGGTAGAGGTGGGCCGGGTGCTCCCAGGTCATGCCGATGCCCCCGTGGAGCTGGACGCACTCCTCGGCGGCCCGGACCGCGACGCCCGAGCAGTAGGCCTGCGCCACGGCGACGGTGAGGGGTGCGTCCGGGGCTCCGGTGGCGAGGGCGTCGGCGGCGGCCCGGGCCGCCGCGCGGGCGGAGGCCACGTCGAGCCACAGTCGGGCGAGGCGGTGCTTGAGGGCCTGGAAGGAGCCGACGGGCCGGTTGAACTGGTGGCGGCCCCGCACGTATCCGACGGTCTCCGTCAGGCACCACTCGGCGATTCCGAGCTGTTCGGAGGCGAGCAGCCCCGCTCCGCTGAGCAGGGCCCCGGCGATGGCCGCGCGGGCGGTGGCGGGGTCCGCGAGGCGGGTACCGGGCGAGCCGTCGAGGGTGACGCCGGCCGGCGGACGGGTCAGGTCCAGCGGGACCGGCGCCGTGAGGGTGACGGAGGCCGCGGGGACGGCGTGGAGTCCGGTGTCGGCGATGACCAGCAGGACGTCGGCGGCCCCGGCGTCCGCGACGGAGGTGACCGTGCCGGTCAGCGCCCCTCCCCCGGCGTCCCGCGCGGGGTTCGGTAGCGGGGCGCCCGGGGCCAGGGTCAGCGGCAGGGCCGGTACGCAGATCTGCCGTCCGGCGGCGAGTTCCCCGAGCAGCGCGGCCACTTCGGGGGTCGAGGTATCGCAGCCGAGCAGGATCTCCGTGGCGAGGACGGAGCTGGTGAGGTACGGGAGCGGGGCGACGGAACGCCCGAGTTCCTCCAGGACCACGGCGGCCTCCCGGTGGCTCGCGCCCTGGCCGCCGAGCTTTTCGGGGACGAGGAGTCCGGCGGCGCCGATCCCGGTGGCGAGGGTGCGCCACAGGTGCGGGTCGTGGGGGCGGCCGGTCTCGGCGCGCGCGAGGACGGTCGCGGCGTCGCAGCGGTCGGCGAGCAGGGCCCGTACGGCGGAGCGGAGTTCCTCCTCGGTCTCGGAGTACAGCAGGTCGAAGGGGGCGCGCTCGGCCGTCATCGGGAGAGGTCCTTCCAGGCGAGGTCCTTGTCGTCGCGCGGCTCGGCGGGCAGGCCGAGGACGCGTTCGGCGACGATGTTGAGGAGGATTTCGCTGGTGCCGCCCTCGATGCTGTTGCCCTTGGCGCGCAGGTAGCGGTATCCGGCGTCGCGGCCGGTGAAGTCGACGGTTTCGGGGCGGCGCATCGTCCAGTCCTCGTACAGGAGGCCTTCCTCGCCGAGGAGTTCCACCTCCAGTCCGCTGATCTCCTGGTTGAGGCGGGCGAAGGTGAGTTTCATGCCGCTGCCCTCGGGGCCGGGCTGTCCGGCGGAGAGCTGCTGGCGCAGTCGTTCGCCGGTGAGGCGGGCGACTTCGGCCTCGACCCACAGGTCGAGCAGCCGTTGGTGCAGGGCGTGGGTGCGCAGGGCGGGGCGTTCGCGCCAGGCCGCCGCGACGGGGGCGATCATGCCGCCTTCGCGGGGGATGCGCATGCCGCCGATGGAGACGCGTTCGTTCATCAGGGTGGTGCGGGCGACCGCCCAGCCGTCGCCGACGGCGCCGAGGCGGTGGGCGTCGGGGATGCGGGCACCGGTGAGGAAGACCTCGTTGAACTCGGCTTCTCCGGTGATCTGGCGCAGCGGCCGGACCTCGACGCCGGGGGCGTGCATGTCGCACAGGAAGTAGGTGATGCCGCGGTGCTTGGGCACGGTGGGGTCGGTGCGGGCGATCAGGATGGCCCAGCGGGCGGTGTGGGCGCTGGATGTCCATACCTTCTGCCCGTCGACGACCCACTCGCCGTGTTCCTCGTCGAGGACGGCGCGGGTGCCGAGCGCGGCGAGGTCGGAGCCGGCGCCGGGCTCGCTGAAGAGCTGGCACCAGACCTCCTCGCCGGTCCACAGGGGGCGCAGGAAGCGGGCCTTCTGCTCGTCGGTGCCGTAGGCCAGGATCGTGGGCGCGGCCATGCCGAGGCCGATGCCGATGCGGCGCGGGTCGTTGTCGGGTGCTCCGGCGGCTTCCAGCACGGTGTCCACGGCGGCCTGGAGGGAGCGGGGAGCGCCGAGGCCGCCGAGGCCCTCGGGGTAGTGCACCCAGGCGAGGCCCGCGTCGAAGCGGGCGCGCAGGAAGTCGGTCGGTTCGGTGCCGGCCGGCGGATGGGCGGCGAGCAGGTCCCGCGCGCGGGCGGCGAGTTCGGTGGCGGTGAGGGTCATCGGGTGCCTCCGTCGAGGGCCGGTACGACGACCAGCCGGCCGGTCGTGGCGCCGTCGGCGAGCCGCTGTACGGCGTCGGCGACCCCGGTGAGCGGGACGCGTTCGCTGATCAGGGGCTTGATGGCGCCTTCGGCGGCGAGGCGGGTGAGTTCGCCGTGGCAGGCGAGGACGGCCGCGGGGTCCTTCGTCGCGTACAGGCCCCAGTGCAGGCCGAGGACGGCGTAGTTCTTGACGAGGGCGTGGTTGAGGGCGGGGGTGGGCACGGTGCCGCCGGCGAAGCCGACGATCACGATGCGGCCCTCGAAGGCGACGCACTTGGTGGAGGCGGTGTAGGCGTCACCGCCGACCGGGTCGTACACGACGTCGGCGCCGTGCCCGCCGGTGAACTCCTTGACCCGGGCGGCGATCCCGGCGGCGTCCTCCTGCGTGCGGTCGATGACGAGGTCGCAGCCGAGTTCCTCGGCGACGCGCTCCTTGTCCTTGCCGCCGACGACGCCGATGACGGTGGCGCCGGCGGCCTTGCCGAGTTGGACGGCGGCGCTGCCGACCCCGCCGGCGGCGGCGTGCACCAGGAGCGTCTCGCCGCCGCGCAGGCGGGCGCGGCGGTGGAGGCCGAACCAGCCGGTCTGGTAGCCGATGTGCAGGGCCGCCGCCTCGGCGTCGTCGAGGCTGTCGGGGGCCGGGAGCAGGGCCCGGGCGGGGGCGGTGACGTACTCGGCGAAGCCGCCGTGGGGCAGGCTCGGGTTGGCGATGACCCGCCTGCCGTCGTCGGTTTCGCCGCAGATCTCCACGCCGGGGGTGAAGGGCAGCGGCGGCCGGATCTGGTACTGCCCCCGCACCAGCAGCGCGTCGGGGAAGTTGATGTTGGCGGCGAGTACCTTGAGCCTCACCTCACCCTCCCCGGGTACGGGTTCGGGGACCTCTTCGAGGCGCAGGGCCTCGCGGGGCTCTCCGTGGGTGTGTACGCGCCATGCCTGCATCCGGGGCCTCCAGCCGCCGTCGAGGAACCATGCTCGGCGGCATACTAAGCGGTCGCTTGCGTTCTTGGGAACCAGCCCGTCCAGGGCGAAATCCGGACGACCCGCGAGCGGAGGGCATGCTTGCGGCCATCGCCGCGCGTCCCTCCGGACAGCATGTGACCCGTACCCGTCGTGACATGGCGGGGTAGGTCACCGGACCCGGGGGGAACCGAATGAAGCACACCACGGCAGCGGCGGCGGCCGCAGTCGCTCTGGCCGGACTGATCACGGCGGCCGGTCCGGCCGCCGCCGCACCGCCGCCCTGCACGCCGGACGTCCTGCGCCTGGAGGCCCTACCCGTCGGCGCCCCGGGCGGTTCGTTCGTCGATCGCGTGAACGCGCTGGGCAAGGGGGACCTGGCGGTCGGCACCTCGCGGCAGCAGCCCGCGTACTGGCGGGGCGCCCGCGTCCACGCGGTACCGCTGCCCGCCGGGTACACCTCGGGCGAGGTCCGCTCCGTGAACGCCAAGGGGCTGATGGCGGGCACCCTGAAGCAGGCGGGCAGCGAAAACCGCGTGCTGTTCACCTACCGGCAGGGCGCGGCGGCCGTACGACTGCTGAGCGCCCCGGCCCCGTCCCCCTACGAGGGCAAGGCCTTCGTCAGCGACACGGGCCACGTGGCCGGTCTGGACGGCACGGTCGCCCGGGAGTGGGTGAACGGGCAGCCCGTCCGTACCCTGGAGCTGCCGCCGGGCAGCGATCCCCGGGCCCGGATCACCGAGGTCAACGGCATCAACAAGCGCGGGGACGTCCTGGGTTCGGCCCTCGTGCACCACGAGACGCAGGACGGGTTCGTCCACCGTTCCTACCCGGTGGTGTGGCCCGCCGGTGGCGGGCCGGCGCAGGGGTTGGTGCCCGCGAGCGAGGGCGACTACTCGCGCACCACCGAACCGACGGGCATCGACAACGCGGGCACGGTGGTGGGCCACGAATCGGAGGGCTGGCGCGACATCCGGCGCGACGTCGGCCACCTGTGGCGGGCGCCGTACACGGCCGCCCCGGCGCCGTCCCCCGATCTGCCCGGACAGAGCGAGCTGATCGCGCACGCGATCAGCCCGACCGGCCGGGTGGTGGTGGGCATGGCGTACTCCTGGGAGGACTTCGGGTACCCCAAGCCCACCCAGGCCACCTACCGGACCGGCAACGGCCTGGTGAGGGCCCTGCCCACGCCGACGGCCGGGGCGCACGGCGAGGCGACCTCCGTGTCGGGCGACGACCGGGTGGGCGGGGCCGAATGGTCGCCGTCCGGCGGCCGGTTGCTCGTGTGGACCTGCGCGAGCAAGCAGGCGTACGCGAAGGGCTGAGCCAGGGCCGTGACGGGTCGGGGGCGTTCACGACCGGGCCGGGTCCGGAGCGGTCCGGGCCGTCACGGGCATGGTGATCCGAGCGTCCGCACGCTATCGATGGGCGCATGGACACCCCAGCGCGCGGCCTGCCCGCGCCTCCCCCGCCCGGATCCGCCGCGCTACCCCCCGGCACCTATGGGGGGCAGGTCGTCCTCGTGACGGGCGGCGGGTCGGGGTTGGGCAGGGCCATCGCCGCCGAGTTCGCCCGGCTCGGCGCCGATCTGGTCATCGCGGGCCGTCGCGCCGGCCAGTTGGAGGCGGCCCGCGCGGAACTGGCCGCCGTTCCCGGGGCGGGCCGGGTGACGGCCGCCGTCTGCGACATCCGCGACCCCGAGCGGGTCGCGGACGTCTTCGACGCGGCCGAAGCGGCGCTCGCCCTCCCCGACGTACTGGTCAACAACGCAGCCGCCAACTTCCCCTGCCCGGCGGAGGACCTCTCCCCCAACGCCTGGCGGGCCGTCGTCGACACCACGCTGACCGGCACCTGGTTCATGACCCGCGAGTTCGGCCGCCGTCACCTCGCGGCCGGTACCCCCGGTTCGATCGTCAACATCGGCGCCTCGTACGCATGGACGGGCGGCCCCGGTTTCGCCCCCAGCGCGGCGGCGAAGGCCGGGGTGAAGAACCTGGTGGAGACCCTGGCCGTCGAGTGGGGCCCGTACGGCATCCAGATCAACGGGCTCGTCCCCGGGCTGTTCCCGCACGCCGACATGTCCGAGGACATTCGCGGCGGCCTGGAGCGGGCCGCCCCCGGCGCCAAGGACGCCCGGCAGCCCGCCCTGCGCGTGGGCGTCCCCCGCGAACTGGGCTGGGCTGCCACCTTCCTGGCCTCCCCCTACGCCCGTTTCGTCACCGGCCACACCCTCGTGGTCGACGGCGCCAACTGGCAGCGCCGGAGCCTGGTGAGCCCCGAGGTCGTACCGCTGCGGGAGCAGTTGGGGCGGCCGCCCTTCGGCCACTGACCGGGGGCGGCTCCGGGCGGCGCGTACGGGACCGACGTGCGCGGGACCGGCGCGTACAGGACCGGCGTGCGCGGGACCGACGTGCGCGGGACCGGCGCGTACGCGCGGGCCGACGTCCGCGCGGGCCGGCCCCGGAGCCGGTGTCAGTGGCCGCCGGCAGACTGGCGGCATGACCCTCGCGGACCTGACCTTCGACCGGTGGCTCTCGCTCGACCTCGCCGCCGCCCGCCGCCTCGCCGAGGAGGCGGCCGCGCTCGTGGACGGCCGGGTGGTCCTGGTCGACACCGTCGAGCACCTCGGCGGCCCGCTGCACCGGGTACGGATCGAGCGAGGCGGCCGGGCGTTCGCCCTGATACCCGGCGGCAGCGTCCGCCTCGGCTTCGACCTGGACGCCTGGCGGCCGACACCCGCCCAATTGGCCGACTACGCCGAGTCCGTGAGCGCCGGATTCGGCTTCGGACCCGACCTGAAGGCCCATCTCGCTCGGGAACTGAGCCCCGTGCGGACGGTGGCGCTGGACGCCGTCCTGATGGCGGTGGAGGACGAAGAGGTGTCGGAGGTTCCGGACGAGATACCGGCGGCCCTGGCGGCGGACGGGCTGCGGTTGCCGAGCGCCGACGAGTGGGAGCACGCCTGCGGGGCCGGCGCGGGCACCCTGTTCCGCTGGGGCGACGCGTGCCCGCTCGACGAGCCCTCGTACGGGACCGGCACCCTGCGGCACGAGCCGAACGCGTTCGGCCTGCACATCGCCTACGACAGTTACGGCGGCGAGTTGAGTGCCGACCGCGGGGCCTTCCACGGCGGTGACGGCGGGTCCGCCGCCTGCGGCGGGTACGGGAGCCTGCTGGAGTGGTTGCCGCTGGCCACGGCATGCCGGAACCCGTGGATGGCCGAGCTCTCGTACGGACCGGACGGCGGGGACCTGGGCGGGGCGTTCTCCACCCGGCCGGTCCTCACGCTCCCCTGAACTCCGGGGGGCGGCGGGCGGCGCCGGCTCCGTAACCCTCGCGGCAGTCGTCGGAGGTGAGGGTGAGGGCGGCGGTCATCGCGACCCGGTCGAGGGCGGCGGGCAGCGCCGCGTCCGCGTAGGCGTCGACGGCCCGCTTGATGCCCTGGACCGCGAGCGGGGCGTTAGCGGCGATCTCGGCCGTCAGCGCGCGGGAGGTGGCGTCCAGTTCGGCTTCGGGGACGACCAGTTGGACCAGGTTGAGGCGCTCCGCGGTGGCGGCGTCGATCCTGCGGCCGGTCAGGGCCAGGTACTTGGCCCAGCCCGCGCCCGCCTCACGGGCGATGCGCAGGTCTCCCCCGGCGTCCACGGCGACGCCCAGGCGCGCTTCGGGAAGGGCGAAGACGGCGTCGTCGGCGGCCACCCGGATGTCCGCCATCAGGGCCAGCTCGAAGCCGAAGCCGAGGCAGTAGCCCTGGACGGCGGCGACGACCGGCTGCGGGAGCCGGGCCAGGACCGCGAAGCGTTCGTGCACCCAGCGGATGCCCTCGTAGTAGTTGCGGGTCCGCTCGGCGGCGGACCCGCCCGTGATCGCCCCGCCGGGGGCGGTCACGTCGATGCCCGCGCAGAAGGCCCGCCCCTCGGCCCGGAGCAGGACGGCGCGCACCGCCGGGTCGAAGCGGATCCGATCCGCGAGGAGGCCCAACTGGCGGGTGGACTCCCAGCTCCAGCCGTTCAGCTTGTCGGGGCGGCACAGGGTGAGGACCGCGACCGGTCCCTCGACGTCCAGGCGGATGCGTTCCGCGTCCTCGCCGATCTCCGTGGTGATGGTGTCGATCACGGTGTCCCGCCCCCGCCCCGTCGAAGCCTCCGCCCAACATCCGACGCATCGTCAGACTAGGGCGACCGGATCAGCGGGGGAAGACCTCGAACGGCACCGCCGGCCGGCCGCCGAAGCGGGTCGCGGCCTGCTCGACGTTGCCCGTCAGGAAGGAGCGGACGTACTCCTCGGGGTCCTGGTCCGTCAGCACCTCGATGTACGCCTTGTGTTCCAGCAGGGACTTGATGGCCCGCTCCAGGCCGGGGCCGGCGTCGGAGGCGTGCGTCGGCGTGACGGATCCGGAGACGGCGACCCAGCGGACCCCGTTCCACGGCTCCAGGCCCTGCTCGGAGATCAACTCCGGGAAGATCCACCGGTTGCCCGCGTCGGCGGCTGCGTCCAGGGTGGCCCGGCCGACGGCCCGGTGGTCGGGCGTGTTCCAGAAGCCGCCGCCTTCGGCGCCGCCCCAGGTGTCCCGGTGGTTGAGGGTGATCACCAGCTCGGGACGGTGGCGTCGGATGGCCGCCGCGATGTCCCGGCGCAGGTCCAGGCCGTACTCCACGACCCCGTCGTGGTGGTCGAGGAACTCCACCGTGGAAACCCCGACGGCGGCCGCGCTCGCGCGCTGCTCGGCCTCGCGCAGCGGGGCGCACTCGGCCGGGGCGATCGTGTCGATGCCCGCCTCGCCGCGCGTGGCCAGCACGTAGACGACCTCGCGGCCGCCGTCCGTCCAGTCCGCGATCGCCGCCGAGCAGCCGTACTCCAGGTCGTCGGGATGCGCCACCACCGCGAGGGCGCGCCGCCAGTCGGTGGGCATGGGCTGCAAGGGGGCCTGCTGATCAGCTCGTTCGCTCATGCCCGCAGAATAGGCGCACGGCAGTCCCGGGGGCAGGTGGAGGCCGGCGCGACGCCCCGGCCTTGCTCTTCGTGGCCGCCGCCCCGCGCCCCCGGCGCGCACGGGGTCGGTGGCATGAGCAGCGACGGGGGCTCGGTCGGTACGACGGAGCCGCCCGCATCCCCCGGCCGGATCCACCTCGCCGCCGTCTTCACCCGCTCGGTGAGGTGCGGGGAGAGACGGCCTGGTCGTCGAGCAGGGAGAGCAGTCGGTCCAGGACGCGGGGGCCGCCCGCGCGGACGCCGTCGTGTTCGTACTCGTCCGTGACCCAGGTCTTCAGGCCCCTGATGGCGCGGGCGGTGCGCAGGGAGTGGTCGGTGTCGACGTACATGTCGTCGTGGTAGACGGCGGCGGCGACCGGCACCTCGTTGGCGGCGAGGCGGCCGGCGTCGTAGAGCGGCTGCCAGCCGGTGCGGGCGGCCAGGAGTTCGGCGGTTTCGCGCAGCGGGGCGAGGGCCGGGTCCGAGGTGAAGTGCCACGGGTGGATGGTCTCCCCCGTGAACAGGAGGGGTTCGTCGCCGGCGAGGGTCTTGGCGGCGTCGAACCGGGGGTGGTGGGCGCGGACCCGTTCGGCCGCCCAGTTGGTGGGCGCCGTCGGGTCCTGCGCGTAGATCGCCTCGTGCAGCAGCGCGTAGAGGGGGTGCCCCGCGAAGGAGAGGTGGGCGTGGGCGTTCTCCAGGAAGGCGTCGGAGAGGGCGGGCCCGCCGATCGTGGGGACGAAGGCGTCCTCCAGGAGGTAGTGCAACTGGTGGCTGCCGTCGCCGGAGCCGAGGAGCATCCCGAGGGACTGGAACGCCTCGACGGTCAGCCGGTAGCCGCCGGGGAGGAGGGCGGGCCGCTCGGCGAGGTGGGCGGCGATGCGCCGGGCGCGCTCGGCGTCCATGGGGTAGCGGGCATAGTGGGCGAGGTTCTTGCACTCGATGCGCGGGTACGCGGCTTCGTACACCTGGTCCGCGGTCGCGTCGAGTGACGGGAGCCCGCCGGTGACGAGGGCGGCGGTGAGTCCCTCGGGGGCGGTGGAGAGGTAGTGCGTGACGCAGAATCCGCCGAAGCTCTGGCCGAGGACGGTCCAGGGGGCGCCTCCCGTCAGGTGGACGCGGACGGCCTCGGCGTCGCGGACGATCGCGTCGGACCGGAAGTGTGCGAGGTACTCGGCCTGCTCGGCGGGGTTGCCCCGTACGGGCAGGGTCTGCCGGGTCAGGGGCGTGGAGCGGCCCGTTCCGCGCTGGTCGAGGAACAGCACCCGGTAGCCGCTGAGCGCCCGCTCCAGCCAGGCTTGGCGGCCGATGAAGCGTCGCGCCCCGAAGCCGGGACCACCCTCCAGGTACAACAGCCACGGCAGGCGTTCCGGGTCCTGGCCGGTGGCCACGACCTCACGGCCGTACAGCTCGATCCGCTCGCCGTCGGGGCGGGCGTGGTCGAGGGGGACGGTGAACCGGTGGTCGGTGAGGACGACACCGGGCTGGCGGTAGCTGCGGGCGACGGTCACGGACGGCCCCTGGGGTGTGGGTACGGATCCCGCGCGCCCGCGCCTCCGGCCGGATCGCGGCGGGGGGCGGGGCGGGACGGAGAGTTCGGCGGTCGGGCCGAGTGTAGGCCGTGGCCCCGGGGACCCGCCGGGCGGCGGGAATGGTGGGACGGGCGGCCGACCCGCCCCGGCGACGGCCGGGGCGGGCGTTGCGCTGGTCACACGATCACTACGGCACACACGGTCACACCGTCACACCGTCACATCGCGATGGCGTCACGCCGTCACGCCGTCAGGCGGCCACCCAGTCACTCGGTCACTCGGTCACGCCGTCACGCCGTCGCGCCGTCAGAACTGGACCACCGAGCGGAGGACCTCGCCCCGCTCCATTCGGCCGAACGCCTCCTCGACCCCGTCGAGCGCGATGGTCTCGGAGACGAAGGCGTCGAGGTCGAGCCGGCCCTGGAGGTAGAGGTCGATCAGGGGGGGGAAGTCCCGCTCGGGCAGGCAGTCCCCGTACCAGGAGGACTTGAGCGCGCCACCGCGCCCGAAGACGTCCAGCAGGGGGAGTTCGAGCTTCATCTCGGGTGTCGGGACCCCGACCAGGACGACGGTCCCGGCGAGGTCGCGGGCGTAGAAGGCCTGCCGGTAGGTTTCCGGGCGGCCGACCGCCTCGATGACGACGTCCGCGCCGTTTCCGCCGGTCAGCTCCTGGATCGCCTTGACGACGTCCTGCGTACCGCCGTTGACCGTGTGGGTGGCTCCGAGGCCGCGCGCCCACTCCAACTTCCGGTCGTCGAGGTCGACGGCGATGATCCGGGAGGCCCCCGCGAGCCGGGCTCCGGCGACCGCCGCGTTGCCGACTCCGCCGCAGCCGATGACGGCGACCGAGTCCCCGCGCCCGACGTTGCCGGTGTTCAGGGCGGCGCCGAGGCCCGCCATCACCCCGCAGCCCAGCAGGCCGGCGGCGGCGGGCGAGGCGGCCGGGTCCACCTTGGTGCACTGACCGGCGGCGACGAGGGTCTTCTCGGCGAAGGCGCCGATGCCCAACGCCGGGGACAGCGGGGTGCCGTCCTCCAGCGTCATCGACTGGGCGGCGTTGTGCGTGGCGAAGCAGTACCAGGGGCGGCCCCGTCGGCACGCCCGACAATTCCCGCACACCGCACGCCAGTTGAGGACGACGAAGTCGCCGGGGGCCACGGAGGTGACGCCCGCGCCGACGGACTCGACGACGCCGGCGGCCTCGTGGCCGAGGAGGAACGGGAACTCGTCGTTGATCCCGCCCTCCCGGTAGTGCAGATCGGTGTGACAGACCCCGCAGGCCTGGATCTTGACCAGGGCCTCCCCGGGCCCCGGGTCGGGCACGAGGATCGTGGTCACCTCAACCGGTGCGCCCTTGCCGCGCGCGATGACCCCTCGTACACGATGCGTCACGTCGTACCCCAGTCCTCTTGGTCGCTCCTGGTTCCGGAGAGCGGGTGGTCTCAGGGTCGCTGGACCGCCGGATCTCCGGAACCTCCGGATCAACGAACGTACACGGGCCGCGGGCGGTGCGGGACCCGTGTCACGCTCCGGCCCCCCGACCGGCGAGATCGGGCGGCAGGGCGGACCGCAGCGAAGCGGCGAACGCGGCCACGGCGGGGTGCGCGCCGGCCCCGCTGCGGAAGGCGAGCCGGGTACGGCGTTCCATGCGCAGCCGGGTGAGGGAGACGCCCGGCACATCGGGTCCCGGGGTGCCGAGCTGCGGCACCACGGCGACTCCGAGGCCCGCGGCGACCAGGGCCAGGACGGTGGCGAACTCGTCGACCCGGTGCCGGACGCGCGGGCTGAACCCGGCGGCCTGGCAGGCCCGTACGGTCATCGCGTGGCAGAGGGTCCCGGGCGTGGCGGTGATCCAGGGGGCGTCCCGCTGAGCCCGCAGGGCCTCGTCCTGGCCGGGCGGGGCGTCGGCGTCGGGGTCGGGGTCGGGGCCCGCCCCGCGACCGCGACCGACTCCCCCGCCCGTACGCGTGCCGTCCGGCCCCGCTGCGGGCGCCGCCAGGTACATGGCCTCCCGGTACAACGGCCGGGTGCTCAGCCCCGGTTCCTCCGGGTCGGGGACGAAGTCGTACGAGTGGACCAGGGCCACGTCCAGTTCGCCGGCCCGCAGCGCGTGCGCGACGGCCGCCGGGTCGGTCTCGCTGAGCATGGGCTCCAGCCCCGGGTGGCGCCGGGCCAGGTCGGCGAGGGCCGCCGGGACGATGGCCCGGGTGGCGGTGGGGAAGGCCCCGATGCGCAGGGCTCCGGCCAGGCCGGTGCGGGCGTCGGCCAGTTCCGCGTCGGCCCGTTCCAGCCGTTCGAGGACGGCCTCGGCGTGACGGACCAGGTTCTGCGCGGCGGGGGTGAGGCGGACCCCGCGCCCGGTGCGCTCCAGCAGGGGGAGCCCCGCCTCGCGTTCCAGGACGCCGAGTTGCTGGGACACGGCCGATGGGCTGAAGGCCAGGGCCTCGGCGACGGCGGCGATGGTGCCGCGCAGGGCGAGTTCGCGCAGCAGGCGCAGGCGGCGTACGTCGAGCATCGGCTCAGCTTACGGTTCCGGTAAGGAAGGCGAACTGGATTCGGCGCTCGGGACCGGTCAGGCTCGGTCCATGGACCAGGACACCGTGCAGGACTTCTCTCAGGCCACCGATCGGCACGCTTCCCCGGGGATCGTCCACGAACCCGCCCGCGGCGCGGCGCGTACTCCCGCGCTCGGCGGGATCCACGTTCCGCTCGTCACCCCGTTCACCCCTTCCGGGGACGTCGCCGTGGAGGCGCTGGAGGCCCTGGCGCACGAGGCGCTCGACGCCGGGTCGGCCGGCATCGTCGCTCTCGGCACCACCGCCGAGAGCGCCGCCCTCGACGAGGCCGAGCGGGACCTCGTCACCGGGGTCTGCGCCCGCGTCTGTCAGGAGCGCGGCGCGCTGCTGACGGTGGGCGCCGGGGCCTCCGCCACCCGGGCGGCGGAAGCCGCGCTGGTGCGGCTGGCGCGGTGGCCGGAGGTCGGGGCGGCCCTGGTGACGGTGCCGCCGTTCGTGCGGCCCTCGGCGGCGGGGGTGCTGGCGCACTTCGCGCGTCTGGTGGAGGCGAGCCCCGTACCGTTGATCGTCTACCACGTCCCGTACCGCACGGGACGGGAGTTGGACGCGGCGACGCTGCTCGCGCTGGGCTCCCTGCCGGGGGTGGTCGGGGTGAAGTACGCGGCCGGCGGGATCGACCAGGACACGGTGGAGCTGCTGGGCGGGCTGCCGGCCGGTTTCGCGGCGCTGGCGGGGGACGACGCCTACCTGTCGCCGATGCTCGCCCTCGGGGCGGCCGGCGGGATCCTGGCCTCGGCGCACCTGGCGACGGGGCGGTTCGTGGAGCTCGCCTCGGCCTGGGAGGCCGGCGACGTCCGGCGCGCCCGGGCCCTGGGCCACGCGCTGGCGCGGCTCTCGGCGACCGTCTTCGCGGAGCCGAACCCGGTGGTCCTCAAGGGCGTGCTGCACGCCCAGGGCCGGATCCCGTCGCCGGACGTACGACTCCCGCTGCTGCCGGCGTCGGACGCCTCGGTCGGGGCCGCCCTGAAGGCGCTCGCGGAACTCCCGGCCTCCTGAGCGGCCGACTTCGGCCCGCCGGCACACCACTGGGTCCCGGTATGGGCGATTCGCCGCCAAGGGCCCGGTAGCCCGAATCGGGGGCATCGGGTTCGTAATTGACCGAAATGGCGCGGGGTCCCCGAAACCGTGATGTCGACCACACGGGCCCGGTCAACATCATTTCCTCGAAAGGCTGGATTCCCTTTTCCCCGAAAGGAAATCCACCCTGACCCGAACTTCCTTTCATGGTCATTTACCGACGGAAACCGGGGAGTCGATCTCTCCCGGACATTCGCATCTTGTTGCGGCCCCGCGCACTCGCCTACGGTCACCCTCACTCCCAGCGGCCAACTGCCGAATACGGCCGCCGCCGGGGCGCTCCCGTACCCCCACGT
The DNA here is from genome assembly GCF_040651775.1 of Streptomyces sp. NPDC048383. Classification (NCBI taxonomy): domain Bacteria; kingdom Bacillati; phylum Actinomycetota; class Actinomycetes; order Kitasatosporales; family Streptomycetaceae; genus Streptomyces; species Streptomyces sp. NPDC048383. The sequence continues at coordinate 53,467 of NZ_JBEZKS010000006.1, read as the reverse complement.
GAGGAATAGCGCCATGCCCGCAAAGGGTAAGCACCGCAGGCCGAAGCAGAACCCGCTCGCCCGCCGCCTGGCATTCGCCGGCACCGGGACGGCCGCTCTCGCCCTCCCGCTGATCAGCGCCACCACGGCTGGTGCGGCGGAGACCGCCGCGGCGCCCGCCGTGCGTTCCGTGGCCGCGCCCGCCACCTATTCCGTCGTCGCCGGCGACACCCTTTCCAAGATCGCGGCGCGGCATTCCCTCAGCGGTGGCTGGGAGCAGCTGTACGCGGCCAACCGCGCCGCCGTCGGCGGCGACCCCTCGGTGATCCGCCCGGGGCTCACCCTGAAGCTCGCCTCCGGCGTCGCGAAGGCGGCCCCGGAGAAGGCCGCGAAGGCCGGCGCGGCGAGCAACGTGAAGGCCGCCACGTCCTACCCGGACAACCTCGACGGCTGGATCCGGGAGTCCCTGGACGTGATGGCCCAGCACGGAATTCCCGGCAGCTACAACGGAATCCACCGCAATGTGATGCGTGAATCCTCGGGCAATCCCCGGGCGATCAACAACTGGGACTCCAACGCCGCGGCCGGCATTCCCTCCAAGGGGCTGCTCCAGGTCATCGATCCGACCTTCCGCGCCTATCACGTGCCCGGCACCCCGCACGACTCGTACGACCCGGTCGCCAACATCACGGCCGCCTGCAACTACGCGGCGGCCCGCTACGGCTCGATCGACAACGTCAACGGCGCGTACTGACGGGCCCGGTGGCACGACGTCGCGGCAGCGCGCGCCCCAGGGTGCGCGGCGGGGCCACCAGGTCGTAGCCGACGTCCTTGCGCAGGGCGTGCGCGCCGGCTCGTTCCACGGCCGTCAACTGGTGGCCCATCAGCTCCGTCAAGGTCGTGACGACGGGCCGCAGCCCGGGGTCCGCCGGCTCGGCGATCCCTTCGGTGGCGCGCAGGGCGGTACGGGCACGCCGGCGTTCCGCGGCGAGGAGGCCGCGGACGGCCGGGGTGTCGCGGGCCGCCTCCAGGGGGCGCGGACGGGTACACGATGTCAGGAGGGCACGATCTTCCTGACCTTGCCGTCGATCCCGGCGAGGACGTAGCCGCCCTGACCGTACTCGTCGCTGAGGTAGGGCCGCATGCAGGGCTCCTTGTCCATCATCCAGGGGTCGACGATGACGTAGCGCGAGGTCGGCCTGTCGACCTTCAGGTCGCGTTGCGCCTGCTCCAACAGCCCCGGCAGGACGTCCCAGTTGACGGCCGCCATGTCGATGAGCGGCTCGCCGTCCTTCACCGTGCCCTGGGGGCCGGTGCGCCTGGCCGCGCCGTCCCGGTACTGCCAGGCGTCGACGGTCCTGGCGCCGGGGGCGGTGGGCACCGCGGCGATCACGTACTCCTCGTAGACCTTCAGGTCGACGAAGGTGGTGGTGCCGGTCTTCTCCTTCAGCGCGGCCAGGGCCGCGCGGACACCGTCCGGGGTGAGCAGGCTCCCCCCGACCTTCGTGCCCGTGCCCGGCGTCCGGGACGTCCCCGCCCTCGGGGTGCCCGTGGCGCCGACGGCGGAGGGCAGGGGCGTGGCGGGGGTGGAGGCGGTCGGGTTGCTGCCCTTGGCCTCGTTGCCGCCGTCCGAGTCGCCGTCGGGGAGCAGTTGGAACGCACCGAACGCCGCGCCGGCCAGGACCGCCGTCAGGAGTACGGCCGGCACGAGCCGGGACCGGGCCGGCCGGGCGGCGCCGGCCCCGTCCGACACCGCGGTGGTCCCGGGCCCCGGGCCGAACGCGGACTGCGCGAACCCCACCGGCGTCGCGTACGGGTTGGGCGCGCCGGCCGGGGGCGTCGCGGGCAGCGGCACCGGACCGCCGGCGGCGGGCGGCCCGTACCGGCCGAGGGCGGCCGACGGGACCGGGCCGGGGCCGCCGGCCTGCGCGCCGCGGAGCAGCGCTTCGAGGGCGGCGGCGTCGGGCCGCACCGCCGGGTCCCGTACGAGCAGCGCCTCCAGTACGGGACCCAGCGGGCCGGACCGGGCGGGGGCGGGGATCGGCTCGTCCAGGACCGCGACGACGGTGGCCAGGCTGGTGGCGCGGCGCAGCGGGTGGGCCCCCTCGGCGGCGACGTACAGGAGCATGCCGAGCGACCAGAGGTCGGAGGCGGCCAGCCCCTCCTCGCCGCGCACGCGTTCGGGGGCGATGTACTCCGGGGAACCGATCAGGACGCCCGTCGAGGTGAGGGCGGTCGAGCCGTGCAGGGCGGCGATGCCGAAGTCGGTCAGGACGGCCGAGCCGTCGGGCCGCAGCAGCACGTTGGCCGGTTTCACGTCGCGGTGCAGCACCCCCTCGGCGTGGGCGGCCCGGAGCGCCGCGAGGACGTCGAGGCCGAGTCGCAGCACGTCGGGGACGGGCATCGGGCCGGCGGCGAGGCGGTCGTGCAGGGAGCCGCCCTTGACCAGCTCCATGACGATCCAGGGGTGGCCCTCCGAGCCCGGCGCGGGTTCGACGATGTGGTGGATGGTCACCACGTTCGGGTGGGCGAGGCGGGCGAGGGCGCGGGCCTCGCGGACGGCCCGTTCGCGCAGTTGGACGGTGAGGTCGGGCTGGGCGGCGGCCATGGCCGGGTCCGGCGGGCGCACCTCCTTGAGTGCGACGTCACGGTGCAGTGCGATGTCGCGGGCGCGCCACACCGTGCCCATCCCGCCGGCGCCCAGCGGGCCGATCAGCTCGAAGCGGCCGTCCACGAGCCGTCTACCGGCCCCACTCGTCTCCATGGGGCGTCATCGTAGGGGGCCCCGTCGTCAGCAGTGGCGGCGGTCCACCGTGAGCGTGCCCTGCGCGGTGGACACCGTCCGGTCGTAACATCCGTCCCCGCTTCCGGACCCGTACAGGCGGTGCCGGACGGTCGTGGTGCCCACCGCGTGCCGCTGATCGCGCGGAACGTTCGCCGTGTACGTGGCGTCGCCCGTGTAGCGGTCGTCGAGCGCCGACCGGTCGACCTCGCGGCCGCCGCGCAGGGTGACCGAATCGGCGCGGTCGCCGAGCGTGAGGACGGTGCGCAGCCGGTCGCCGGCGCCGAGGGTGGTGGCGCCGTCCATCGTGTACGTCCGGTCGGTGCGGGTGGTCGTCGGGCCGCGGGTCACGCTCTCCTCGTCGGTCCACGAGGCGGTCAGCGCGTCCCGGCTCCCGCCCTCGGTCCAGCGGTGCGCGGAGGTGGTGCGGACGGCCCGGGTGACGGTGGTCGCGACCCGGCCGTGGGAGGTGTCCAGATATCCTGCGACGGTGAGCCGGTGGCCGCCCGAGGTGTCGAGACGGTGTTCGCCGCCGGGCGGGGCGGGGGTCCAGCGGGAGGAGTTCGCCGGGGTGCCCTCCTCGTGGCGGGTGAGCGCGCCGGTGACGACGCGACGGCCGTGGTCCTGCCAGAGCAGCAGGTTGGTCGGGGTGCTCCAGCCGCTCTGCCCGGCCGGTACGCCGGTGACGGACACCTCGACGCGGTGCGGTCGGCCGTCGTTGAGGAGGGCGGCGTAGGGGGTGAGGTCGTAGCGGATCGGCTGCACGTCGAAGGTGCGCGGGCCGGGGGTGACGTACCAGAGGAACGGGTTGGACCAGCCGCCGGTCCAGACGGTGGGGAAGGGCGCGGCCAGGCCGGCGAGCCGGCCGTCGACGGACACCCGGACCTCGCGGTGGGGGCCGTCGGCGGCCTTGCAGGAGTAGGGGGCCGCGTCCGGGACGGTCAGGTACCAGTACTCCTCGCAGCCGCCGCCCGAGCCGGTGGCGTACACCTCGGCGATGAGCCGCTCGGTGTTGCGCGGGGTGGTGACGTCGGGGGTGGTGAGCGGCAGCACCAGGTCGGGGGTGTCGGCGGGGGCGGTGGCGCCTTCGGCGGCGTAGAAGGTGAGGGTGACCTTGACGTCGATGACGCCGGTGTAGGTGTCGTTGACGACGTTGCCGATCAGCATCTCGACGGGTTGCGGGCGGCTGAGGGTGTCGCGGTAGCGGGTGACGTCCTTCTCGACGGACCAGGTGATGCCGTCGGGCGAGGGCTGCGGGGTGGAGGTGCGCAGGATCTCGACGCCGCCGACGGTGAGGTTGCCGAGGCGGTCGTACTGGCGCCCCTTGACGGCGCCGTCGAGACGCAGCACGACCTTCGCCCAGGGGCCGCGACCGCAGCCCTCGGGCGGGGCGTAGGTCCCGCGGTGGGGGGTGAAGTCGCTGAACCGGGCCTCCGCCAGGGTCACCCGGCAGGAGCGGGTGGCTGGCCGCTCGACGGGCGGGGCGGCGGTGAGGGGGTCGTGCCAGTCCGTCCCGAACTCGGCGGGCGGGGCGGGTTCCGGTGCGCCGGTGGAGGGCGCCGCGGCCCGGGCGGGGGCCGCCGCCGCGGCCGGCGCGGTGACAGCCGGGGTGCCCGCGGCGAGGGTGAGCGCGGCGAGCAGGCCCATGATCCTGAGTCGTCTCATGGCCCCGCAGTGAAACCCGTCGGGGGCGCGGGCCGCCAGGGTTGCCGGCCCCGACGTGGCGAAATCTCGCCCCTCCCCGGGGTCGCTCAGCGGGCGGCGGGCAGCACCACGACGCCGTCGTCGTCGACGTACACGGTGTCGCCGGGGCGGAAGGTGACCCCGCCGATGGTGACGGGTTCGTCCACGGCGCCCGCGCCGGTCTTGCCGCTCTTGCGGGGGCAGGTGCCGAGCGCCTGCACGCCGAGGTCGAGCCCGCCCAGGGCGACGCTGTCGCGGACGGCGCCGTTGACGATCAGCCCGGCCCAGCCGGAACGCGCCGCGGCCCCGGCGATGAGGTCGCCGACCAGGGCGGTGCGCAGCGAACCGCCGCCGTCCACGACGAGGACCGCGCCGTCGCCGGGGGTGTGCAGCAGTTCGCGGAGCAGGGCGTTGTCCTCGTGGCAGCGGACGGTGCGCACGGGCCCGGCGAAGAGGGCCCGGCCGCCGACGCGCCGGAAGGGGGCGGCGCAGATGCCGAGGTCCTCGCCGTGCTCGTCGTACAGGTCGGCGGTGGGGACGGGGGTGACGCTCATGGGGATCCGGGCTCCTCGCGGTTCGTACGTCGCGCCGTGCCGGCCCAGCGTAGGCGCGGGCCCGCTTCGCGCGGCGTACGTGTCCACGGGCCGGGCCCGCGACGGCCTACGGCCGCGGCAGCGCGGGTCCCGCCGGCAGGGACGTGATGACGGCGGACGGAGAGGGTCCGGAGGGGCGGGCTTCCGCGCCGGGGGGTGGGGGCTGCGACGTGCGGGTCAGCAACAGGACGCCGCGGGTGGCGGCGAGGGCCCCGCCGATCGCGAGGAGGACGCCCACGGCACCGCCCTGGAGGCGTTCGCCGAGCAGGACCATGCCGATCGTGGCGGCGGCCAGCGGGTTGGCCAGGTTCACCACGGCCAGCGGGGCGCCGAGCCCGCCCCGGTAGGCCCGTTGGGAGAGCAGCATGCCGCCGACCGCGAACACGGCGACGAGCAGGGCGACGGCGGCGACCCGGAAGCTGAGCAGGGCACCGCCCCGGCCCGCCGCGACGGCCACGGTCTGGGTCAGCGCGGAGGCGGCGGCGGAGGCCAGCCCGGAGGCGGTCGCGTGGCGCAGCCCGGTACGGGGGTCCTTGCGGGCGGTGAGCAGCAGGATCACGGCGGCGGTGGCCCCGGACACGCCGAGGGCCTCGGCGAGGGTGAGGGTGTCGTCGGGGGCGGGGCCGGAGGCGGGGAGCAGCAGCAGTCCGAGTCCGGCGACGGTGGCGGCCGTGCCCCGCCACTCGGTGGCCGCGACCCGGCGTCCGGCGCCGCGGGCGCCGAGCGGTACGGCGGCCACCAGGGTGAGCGCGCCGAGCGGCTGGACCAGGGTGAGGGGCCCGTAGCGCAGGGCGGCGGCGTGCAGTAGCGCGGCGGCGGCGTTCAGGCCGGCCGACCACCACCAGGCCCCGTTGCCGAGGAGGGCCGAGGCGCTGCGGGCGACGGCCCGGCGGGCGAGGCGTTCCTGGGCGACGGCGGCGGCCGCGTACGTCACGGCGGAGGCGAGGCAGAGGGCGACGGCGAGCGCGGTGGCGTTCACCGACCGGCCCTCCTCGCTGCGGAGACCGCCACGACGGCCGCCTCGGCCACCCCGTGCGGACCGCCCGGGGCGGCTCCGGCCCGCACGCGCGGCGGCACGGAAGCGCGATCCGGCACGGCGGGCGCGGGGGCGATGCCCGCCCCAGCGGGCGCGGGCACGACCGCCCCGGCAGGCGCGGGGGCGATGCCCGCTCCGGGCGCCGGAGCCGCCACCGGTACGGCGCGTCCGTCCGGAGCGCCGTCCGGGACAGGAAGCGGCGCGCCGGGCTCCGTCGCCGGCCGGGGAACGAGCAGGAGGGCCGCGCCCAGCAGCGCGGTCGCCACCAGGGCGTCGAGCCAGTAGTGGTTGGCCGTGCCGACCACCACCAGCAGGGTCACCAGCGGGTGCAGCAGCCACAGCGCGCGCAGCCGCGAGGAGGTCGCGGCGATCATCCCGACGGCCAGCATCAGGGCCCATCCGAAGTGCAGCGAGGGCATCGCGGCGAACTGGTTGGCCATCGTGTCGGCGGCGGGGGCGGCCCGGTAGACGGACGGCCCGTAGACCTGGCCGGTGTCCACCAGGTGCGCGGCCGCCAGCATCCGCGGCGGCGCGAGCGGAAAGGTGAGGTGCAGGACCAGGGCGGCGCCGGTGAGCAGCGCGAGGACCCGACGGGTCCACAGGTAGTGGGCGGGCCTGCGCAGGTAGAGCCAGATCAGGAACAGGACGGTCGCCGGGAAGTGCACGGCCGCGTAGTAGGTGTTGGCGGTGTGCACGACGGCGTCCGAGTGCAGCAGGAGCCGCTGTACGACGCCCTCGCCGGGCAGGTGCAGGGCACGTTCGGCGTCCCACACCCGGTCGGCGTTGCGGAAGGCCTCGCCGGTGCGGCCCGTCGAGAGCGTCCGGCCCGCCTTGTAGACGGCGAACAGCCCCGCGACGAGCAACAGCTCGCGTATGAGCCGGCGCCTTTCGTCCTTCTTCCCGGCGGCGCGTGGCCCGCCGGGCGTGGTGTGGGAGGTCATCCCCCGGTCTCACTTCTTTCGGGTGGTGCTGCGGTGGTGCTGCCGTGCCGGTGCGGCTTCCGGGCCCGGAAGCGGGCGGCGCGGCGGGTGACCGCCGGCCGGATCCGTACCGCATCGACACGCCAGTGTATCGATACATGGGCGTATCGATACGCTGGTGTTCCGATAGCCTGGTGGAGCCGTACACTCGGAGCACGGATCAGGCCGCCCGGGAACCCTTGAGGAGAGCCGCACCCCATGACGTCGACGCCGCAGGTCACCGCGCGCCGCTCCAAGATCAGCCCGGAGCGCGAGCAGGAGTTCTACGACGCGGTCCTGGACGCCCTGCGCGAGCACGGATACGAGGCCCTGACCATGGAGGGTGTCGCCGCCCGCGCCAGCTGCGGCAAGTCCACGCTCTACCGGCAGTGGCGCACCAAGCCCCAGCTGGTCGCGGCGGCCCTGCGCGCGAGCCGGACCGATCGGACTCTGGCCGGCGTGGACACCGGGACCCTCGTCGGAGACCTGCGCGAGGCCGCGCGCATCGCGGCCGGCACCTCGGGCAGGGACACCCGCCTCAGCCAGGCGCTGGGACACGCCGTCCTCAGCGACGAGGAGCTCCAGCGCGCGCTGCGCGAGGCCCTGGTGGAGCCCGAGCTCACCGCCTTCGACGCGATCGTCGCGCGGGCGGTGGCGCGGGGCGAGATCCGCGCGGACCACCCCGCGGTCGAGTTCCTGCCGGCGCAGCTGATGGGCGTGCTGCGCATCCGGCCGGTGCTGGAGGGACGGTACGCCGACGCCGACTACCTGGTCAGGTTCGTCGACGCGGCCCTGCTGCCCGCATTGGGCATCACCCCCTGAACGGTGGGCCGCCGTCCACGATGACCGGACGGCTGCCTGCTCGCGCTGCCTCGTGGGGACGGCGGCAGCGCGCCACCGGACGGGGTGGCGGTCACTTTCGAGCAGAGTGACCGCCACCCGGTCCGTACGGATGACCGCACCCCCGGGAACGTACGGTTCACCCCGCGACGCGGCCGGTGATCACCCGCGTACGGCGCCCATCACGCGGGCGAACTCCTGCGGCTCCACGTCGAATCCGTACGGCCGGGCCTCCAGGGACCACCCGCCGTGGGTGTCGCGGACGAACTCGGCGACCCGGGCCGCCGTGGCGTTCGGGACGGCCGCGAAGTCGGTCTCGGCGAGGTCCTCGTACCCCTCGCGGATCCGCAGGCCGGTCCCGGTGACGGCGGCGAAGGTCTTGCGGTCCGCGGTGCCCCCGTGGTCGGAGTCCTGTATCACCACGCCCACCACGACGCGGCCCAACTCGGGAGCCATTCGGTCCAGTTCGAGAACCATCACCTCGTCGAAGCCGAAGCCCTGGCCGGTCCGGCTGTCGCGGCTCAGGGTGATGGTGCCGTCGGGTGACCGGCTCCCGAAGTGCACGAGGTGGACGGGCTCCCCATGCGGGTCGGCCGTGGCGTACGCGGCGGCGACGATGTCGAGGTCGTTGGCGGGTGTTCCGGCCGGACTCGGGTCCCAGCGCAGGCTTATCTCCACCTTGGCCAGGCTCTTGCGTACTCCGCTCACCGAACTCCCCCTCCGCTCGGGCGCTTTGGCCCGTGTTGCCTGTTGCACAATGCCCGGCCATGCTGTCACGACCGGTCACTCACGGGCCGGCCGACCGCACGTTCCCGGCCACGCGGTGCGCGCCGGCCCGCTCGATCATCCGGCGGGGGACGGCGTGGCGGCGGACTCGTCGCCGGGCCGACGCGCCCTCGGTGCGCGGGGCGGCGGGGCGGCCGGCGTCACCGGTACGCGCTCCCGATGGCCCGTACGTCCGGGTGGGCGGCCACGGGGGGCGCAGCCGTTCGGCGAAGGCGCGCTTGACCCGGCGGGGCGTGCCGGGGCCCAGGCCGATGTGTTCGAGGGGGGCGTCCTCGGGTAGCGCGGCGAGCAGGCTCCTGGCGCCGCGTCCGGTGATGCCGGTGTGGCGCAGGTCGAGGCGGCGCAGCGGGCTGCCGGGGAGGGCGGCGGCCAGGGCGTACGCCCCTTCGTCACCGGGGTCGTTGCCTGCGGCGCCGAGGCTGCGCTCGGCCAGGGTCCGGCCCAGGTCGAGGGAAGATCCGCTCCAGCGGCCGTTCGCGGACCAGGAGGGCGTCGAGGAGCAGGCGGATGCCGGCGGTACCGATGCCGGTGTTGACGAGGTCGAGGGTGCGCCGCGGCGGGAAGGAGACGCAGGACCGGTCGGATGCGAACCGACGTCCTCCGACTCGATGCCCGGGCGCGACGAGCTCAGCGATACGACCTTGCCGGGTGATCATAGCGGCGGGAGCATCCGGGACTCGATCACCTGTTTGAGCAACTCCGGCACGGGGAAGCGCCGAACGGACGCAACAATGTCCCTACTGCATCCGATCCGTGCTCTTTCGTCCGACTCCGGGGAGTGCCGACCCTCTCACTCCCCGCCGACCACCCGGGCCGTCACCCTTCCCCCGCCGGGGCCGGACGGCCGCAGGATCTTCGGCCGAACCGGATCGTTATCCTCAAGTTTTACTCAGATGTAGTGACGCTGAGCCCGTGACCTTCCTAGCTTCCTCGTACACGTGCGTTCACATGGGCGTTCCCGCGCCCCGGTCCCCCACGTGCCCCGTTCCCGCGATTCACCCCCTGTGGTCCCGCGTTCCCGAGGAAAGAGTTCAGCATGAAGGTTCCCAAGGCCGGTGCGGTCGCCGCCGCGATCGCCATCGCCGTCACCGCCTCGGGCTGTGCCGGTGCGGACCCCAAGGAGCCCCTCGCCATCGGGATCAAGTTCGACCAGCCCGGCATGGGGATGCGCGAGAGCGACGGCACCTTCACCGGTTTCGATGTCGACGTGGCCACGTACATCGCGAAGGAGCTCGGCTACAAGCCGAACGAGATCGTGTTCAAGCAGGTCTTCAGCTCGGACCGGGAACTCCTGATCCAGTACAACGAGGTCGAGTTCGTCGCGGCCAGTTACTCGATCAACGACAAGCGCAAGGAGAAGGTCGACTTCGCCGGCCCCTACTTCGTCGCGCACCAGGACCTGCTCGTCCGCGCGGACGACACCTCCATCACCAAGGCCGAGGACCTCAACACCAAGCGGCTGTGTTCGGTGACCGGCTCCACCTCCGCCGAGAACGTCAAGCGCAACCTCGCCCCCAAGGCGAGCGTGTTGGAGCTCGGCGGGTACTCCGAGTGTCTGGTCGCCCTCCAGGACAACCTCGTCGACGCGATGACCACCGACAACTCCATCCTCGCCGGGTACGCGGCGAGGAAGGGCAACGAGGGCAAGTTCCGCCTCGTCGGGCTGAGCCTGAGCAACGAGAACTACGGCATCGGCCTCAAGAAGGGTGACGGGGACCTCCAGCGGAAGATCAACTCCGCGCTGACCAAGATGGTCTCGGACGGCTCCTGGGAAACCGCCGTGAAGAAGAACTTCGGCCCGGCGAACTACAAGTACGAGCCCGCCCCCCAGGTCACCACGAACGACTGAGGCCCCCGGCCCGCCGGCCCCCCTTCCCCCGCGCCCGCCGGCCGCAGCCCCACGGAGGCCCGCGGCCGGCGGGTTCGGTGCGTCGGGGTGACCGGTGGCCGCCGGGCACCCGGGGGCGCCGCCGCGGCGCACGCCCCGCGGATCAGTCCTGCGGCGCCTTGGCGCGCAGCACGGTGAGGAACTCCCGCATCCAGGCGGAGTGGTCGGGCCAGGCCCGGGCGGAGACGAGGGTTCCGTCGACGACCGCCTCGGAGTCCTCGAAGTCGGCCCCCGCCGCCTTCATGTCCGGCTCCAGCGCGGGATAGGCGGTGACCCGCCGGCCGTCCAGCACCCCGCTCGCGGCGGTGATCAGCGGGCCGTGACAGATCTGCGCGATCGGCTTGTCGACGTCGGCGAAGCCGGCCAGGATCCGCCGCACCTCGGGGTCGTTGCGCAGGTACTCCGGCGCGCGGCCGCCCGGGACGACCACCGCCGCGTACTCCTCCGTGACGACGTCGGCGAAGGCGATGTCGGCCGGCCAGGTGTAGCCCGGCTTCTCCGTGTAGGTGTCGAAGCCCTCCTCGAAGTCGTGCACCACGAACCGCAGCTTCTTGACCGCGGGGGCCGCGATGTGGACCTCGTACCCCTCCTCGCGCAGGCGCTGGTAGGGGTAGAGGACCTCCAGCGACTCCGCCGCGTCACCGGTCACGATGAGGATCTTCACTGCCATGTACGGCTCCTGTCGAGGCTGTTCGCGCACGGTCGGACCCCACCCGGGGCCACCCGTACCCTGCCCCGCGGGCAGGCCCGAAACACCCTCGGGATCTTCACGCCCGACACATGGAATCAACCTGTAGGGCACATGACAATGTGAACCTCGCTCTGCCACCAGACACCCCGCCAACTGCCATGGCGGGGACGGTGCGTGTGGAGAGGCATCCCCCACGTCATGAGAATCTCCCGTACGGCCGGCTGGGCAAGTGCCCTCGCGGCCACTTCCCTGCTCCTCATACCCGCGACCGCCTCGGCGGTCCAGGAACGGACGGCGGCGGCTCCCCACGCCGGCCAGGTCCGCGACACCACCACGGCCACTCCGGCCGCCGCGGCCGCTCCGTCCGCAGCCGATCCCTACGCGGACTACTGGGCCCCCGCGGCGGGCAAGACCGGCGCGGCGCTGAAGTCCGCGCTGCACGGCATCATCAAGAACCAGTCCAAGGTGTCCTACGACGGCGTGTGGAACGCGCTCAAGGTGACCGACCAGGACCCGGCCAACTCCAACAACGTCATCCTTCTCTACTCGGGTCGCTCCCAGTCCAAGTCCACCAACGGCGGCGGCGCCAACGACTGGAACCGCGAGCACGTCTGGGCCAAGAGCCACGGCGACTTCGGCACCGCCACCGGCCCGGGCACCGACCTGCACCACCTGCGGCCCGAGGACGTGACGGTCAACAGCACGCGCGGCAACAAGGACTTCGACAAGGGCGGCAGCCCGGTCTCCGAGGCCCCCGGCAGCTTCACCGACGGGGACTCGTTCGAGCCGCGCGACGCGGTCAAGGGCGACGTCGCGCGCATGCTGCTCTACATGGCGGTGCGGTACGAGGGCGGCGACGGCTTCGCCGACCTGGAGATGAACGACAAGGTCAACAACGGCAGCGCCCCCGCGATGGGCCGCATCAGCCTGCTGAAGCAGTGGCACCAGCAGGACCCGCCGGACGCCTTCGAGCAGCGCCGCAACCAGGTCATCCACGACACCTACCAGCACAACCGGAACCCCTTCATCGACCACCCGGAGTGGGTCGGGGCCATCTGGTAGGGAGCGCGCACCGCACGGATCCGGTCGAGGGCGGGTTCGGGCGGCGGCACTTCATCGTCGGCGCCCCGTACGAGGGCCCCGGGGCAACCCGCACACGCCCACGGAGCCGCCCCTCCCCGTGCGGGAAGGGGCGGCTCCGTCAGCCGGTCAGCCCGTCGGCCGGCTCAGCACTGGCGCAGGCCCGGCGCGGGGTCGACCGACGTGTGGACGTCCACCGCGGGAACGTTGCCCCACTGGCCGTTGTCCAGCTGGGTCCAATACCAGATGTTGTTGCCGCCGGGGTGGTTGTCGCCGCGACCCCAGCACTGGAACCAGCTGAAGCTCGTGTTCAGCGGGCCGCGCACCGCGGAGCCGTAGGAGCGGTGCTCGTAGCCCTTGGCGCCGGCCCGGTTGCCGCACCACAGCTTGCCGTCGGAGCGGACCCCGCATTCGGCGGCCGCGCCCTTCACGGTCGTGGGCGTCGCCATCGCGGGAGCGGTCGCGGTCGCCAGGCCGCCCGCCAGGGCGGCTGCGGCGAGACCGAGGGCGATCTTCTTGCGTGCGGACATGTTTCCTCCTTCGAAGGGCTCCGTCGGGAGCCGGTGATGGGTGTGGTGGTGGGTCCCGGCCGGCGGTCGGTGACCGGCCGGCCGTCGGTGGTCAGGAGCAGGTGGGCACGCCGTCCAGCCAGGCCGGGCCCTTGAGGTAGATGTTGCTGATCCACGCCCGGTACTCGGGCAGGTAGGACCAGGCGTCGTTCGTGTAGCCGTCCGCCGTGACCAGTTCGGCGTGCTTCTGACACTCGACGCGCACCGAGGTCGGGCCGGCGAACCGGTGCACCCGCGCGCTGCCCGTGGAGGGTTCCGTGTGGGTCCACACATCGGTGCCCCAGGTGCTGAACGTGCCCGGGGCCGGGGCCGGCGAGTCGATGCGGACCGCGCCCGCGTAGTCCCCGCCCAGCCGTACGTCGCTCACCGCGATCCGGGTGCCCGACTGCCGGGCCTCGACCAGCTTCCCGGCACCCAGGTAGATCGCGATGTGGTGGACGGAGCCCCCGGACCCCCAGGCGAGGAGGTCCCCCGGCAGCAGCGGCGCCGTCCCCTGCCCCGCCGCGAAACGCTGCTTCACCCGCGGGGAGTTGAACTGGTGGTACGCGTTGCCGGACAGCGGATCACCGCCGGCGGCGCGGGCCCAGGCGTACCGGACCAAGCCCGAGCAGTCGAAGCCCAGCCGCTCCGGGTCGTGTTCGCTCGCCGGGTCGCTCGGGTCGACCTGGCCGTACGTCGGCCCCGGCCGCGGCCCGTGGCCGCCGCCCCAGCTGTACCAGACGCCGACCTGCTCGCAGGCGGCCCGCACGGCGACCTCCGCCGTCGCCGAGGCCCCGGGGGCCAGCACCCCGCAGGACGCCGCTGGTGCCCCTGCCGCCGCCGCCGTGGCGCACGCTCCTCCCCACCCGGCCAGGAGCAGCAGCGCCGCCACCGTCGCCCCCACCGTTCTCCGCATCCCCATGTACGTCTCCCCGTCCCCGTCGCGGTGTCGCCGCGGTGCGGTCCCCGTGATCGCGCTCCGGCACTCCGCCGGGCACTTCGAGACTGTTCCCCGGGCCCCCTCCCTGTCGAGGGCCCCACGGTCGCCCACCGCGACGGGAAACGGGAAACCCTGAGGAAACCCCCTCCCACCAGGGCTTTTGACGTGACGTCAGCCCCGGGGGCCGACGGTGGGCGCGGCGGCCGCGCACGGCGGCCGGTACGGACGTCCGGGGAGCAGGAAACGCCAGTCCTCCGGCGTGGGGTCGCCGATCAGGGTGCAGATCGCGGCGGTCCGCTCGCCCGGGTCGACGGACCAGAAGCGGATGGTCCCGTCGGTGCCGCTGCTCGCCGGGCGGCCGCTGGACGGGTCGTAGGCGACGCCCCACACGGCCCCGGCGTGTCCGGCGAGGGTGGCGACGGGCCGGAAGCCGACCGCGTCCCACATCCGGACCGTGCCGTCGATGCCACCGGAGGCCAGGACCCGGCCGTCGGGCCCGTAGGCGACGGCGCGGACCGCGCCGGTGTGCCCGGCGAGAGTGGCGAGGGACCGGCCCGACGCCGGCTCCCACACCCGGACCGTCCCGTCGTTGGCGCTGCTCGCCAGGCGCGCGCCGTCGGGGCTGAAGGACACGCTCCGCACGGCTCCGCGGTGCCCGCGCAGGACCGTCCGCGCCGAACGCCCGGCGACGTCCCACAGCCGCACCGTCAGATCGTCGCTCCCGGAGGCCAGGAGCCGCCCGTCCGGGGAGAACGCGACCGCGTTGACGAAGTCCTGGTGCGCGGTCAGGGTGCTGAGCTGGGTCCGTCGGGCGGTGTCCCACAATTTGACGGTGCGGTCCGCGCTCGCCGACGCGAGGGTGCGCCCGTCCGGAGAGAAGGCCAGCGCGAACACCGACCCGCCGTGTCCGGTGAGGGTGGCGAGGAGCGTGCGCCGGGCGCAGTCCCACAGTCTGACCGTGCGGTCGGCGCCCGCCGAGGCCACGAGTCGGCCGTCGGGCGAGAACGCCACCGCGAAAACGGCCCCCTGGTGCCCGGCGAGCAGCCCGGCGGGACGGCGTTGCCGCAGGTCCCACAGGCGCACGGCCCGGTCCGCGCCCGCCGAGGCGAGCAGCCGGCCGCCGGGGGCGAACGCCGCCTGCCACACCTCGGCGAAGGGGCGGACCACCAACGCGGCCCGGCCCGGGTCCCACACCACCGCCGACTGGTCGAAGCCGCCGGTGGCTAGCAGGTCGTCCGGTCCGACGGCGACCGCGAGCACGTAGTCGGTGTGCCCGGCGAGGACCTGGGTGACCCGGTGTCCGGCCGTGTCCCACAGCTTGGCGGTGCCGTCGCCGCTCGTACTGACGACGGTGGTGCCGTCCCGTGTGTAGGCGACGGCGTTGACGTCGTCGCTGTGCCCGCGCAGCACCTCGGTCACCGTCGGGCGGCCCGGCCCGGAAACGTCCCAGATCCGGACGGTTCGGTCGGCGCCGCCCGAGGCGACGCCGCGCCCGTCCGGCGCGAAGGCCACCCCGAGCACCCCGTCCTCGTGCCCTTCGAGGACCTCCGCGGGCGCCTCCGCGTCGGACACCTCCCACAGCCGGACCGTGCGATCGGCGGCGCCCGAGACCACGCGCCGTCCGTCCGGGGAGAACACGACCGCGTGCACGGCGTCGGTGTGTCCGCGCAGGGTGCTCCGCTGCCGCCCGGACGCCGTGTCCCACAGGCGTACCGTCCCGTCGACGCCCCCCGTCGCGAGGGTCGCGCCGTCGGGCGAGAAGGCGACGGACCGGACCCCGCCGCCGTGCCCGTAGAGCGTGCCCGCCGGCTGGCGGTCCGGCAGCCGCCACAGTCGGACCGTCCCGTCCGCGCTCGCCGACGCCAGCAGCCTGCCGTCCGGTGCGAAGGCCACCCCCAGCACGGGCCCGCCGTGCCCGGTGAGCGTGGCCACCGCCGAGCGGTGGCCGGCGCCGCCCCACAGTCGTACGGTCGCGTCGGCGCTGGCCGTAGCGAGCAGCTCACCGTCCGGGGCGAAGGCCACGCCGTTGACCGGGCCCGTGTGCCCGGACAGTCGACCGGTGAAGGCCTGCGCCTGGGTGCTGAGCAGGGCGCCCCTCGCCTCGGTCGTCGGCGCCGTCCGGTACGCCTCGGCCGCCAGCAGCATCGAGGCCTCGGGCCGGCCGGAGGCCATCGCCCCGGACCGCACCGCCAGCGCCTGCGACTGCGCGACGAGGCGTTCCTCCACCGCCCGCGACCACTGGTGGAAGGCCAGGCCGCCGGCGGTCAGCGCCACGGCGAGCAGCAGGCCCAGGGTCACCAGCAGCCTGCGGCGCGTCCGTGTCCGGCGCAGGGACCGCAGCCGGCGGCCGTGTTCCTCGGCCCGGCTCGCCTCGAGGAACTCGCCCTCCCAGGGGCCCGGGGGGTCGTGGCCGTCCTGCCGCTCGGCCCATTCCCCGGCCGCCGCCAACCGGCTGCCCCGGTAGAGGAGTTCCGCGTCCCGGTCGCCGCGCACCCAGGCCGCGGCGTCGTCGGCGAGCTGCTGGCGCAGCAGCAGGCCCGCCCGGTCGGAGTGGATCCATTCGCGCAGCCGGGGCCAGGCCCGGAGCAGGGCCTCGTGGGTGATCCGTACCGCGGAGTCCCCCGCCGTGACGAGGCGGGCCCGTACGAAGGCGTCCAGCGCGGCGCCCGCCGCGCCCGCGTCGCGCAGCCCCGCCAGCAGCCGGTCGGGCTCGACCCGGCGCCGGGTCTCCACGTCCCCGTCGGCGACCCGCACCAACCGCAGCAGCAGGCGCCGGGCCGCGTCCCTGCCGGCCGCGTCCAGCCCGGTGAACACGTCCTCCGCCGTGCGGGCGACCGCGCCGCGCAGGCCTCCCGTCGCCTCGTATCCGGCGACCGTGAGGGTGCGGCCCGAGCGGGCGCCCCAGGTCACCAATAGGGCGTGCGAAAGGAGCGGCAGGGCGCCCGCGGAGCCCGCCGGGGTGCCGTCCTCCGCTCCGGCGTCCCGCGCGAGCAGTTCCACCAGGCCGGGTTCCAGCAGCAGTCCGGCCCGTTCGGCGGGGCGGGTGATGGCCGCGCGCAGCTCTTCGGGAGTCATCGGGGCGAGGACGAACAGTCCGCGGGTGAACACGTCGGCGAGTTCGGGGTGGTCGAGGCAGCGGCCGCTGAAGTCGGCGCGCAGGCCGAGGACGACGAGTGCGGGGGCGTCGGGGGCGCCGCCGGAGAGCGCGGCGAGTTCGGTGAGCGCGGTGATGAAGGCGCGCCGTTCGCCCTCGTCGCGGCAGAGCGTGAACACTTCCTCGAACTGGTCGACCACCAGGACCAGCCGGGCCCCGTCCGGCGCGGAGCCGTCCCGCGGCCGTGGTGCGGGGACCGGTCCGGTGGTCGGTTCCAGCACGCGTGCCAGCTCCCGCATCGGGTGGGCCGTCGGCGTGCAGAGCAGCACGCGCGGCGCCCGGTCGCCGAAGAGTCCGTCGCCGCCCCGCCGCAGGGCGGGCACGAGCCCGGCCCGCAACAGCGAGGACTTGCCGGCTCCCGACGGCGCGACCACCGCCAGGGGCCCCTTGCCGGCCTGCCCCGCCAGCCGGTGCAGCAGCGTCGACGTGGCCCGTTCCCGTCCGAAGAACCAGTCGCTGTCGCCGGGGCCGAACGCGGCCAGTCCCCGGTACGGGCAGGCGGCGGGCTCGGCCTCCGGCCGGCGGGCCGGGGGCACCGGGTCGGGCACCAGCCGGGCCAGCGCGCCGCCCGCCCCGAGCGCCTCGTCGCAGCGTTGGGCGAGATCGGCGGTGGGCGGCTTGGTGCCGTTCTCGATCTTGCTGAGGTAGCCCTTGCTGTAGTGCATGAGCCGGGCCAGGCCGGAGAGCGACAGCCCGCGCTCCGTCCGGATCCGCCGCAGCGCCGCCCCGAAGTCCGCGGCCGGGCCGGCCCCGTCCCCGGCGGTTCCCTCGGCTCCCGATTCGTCCTCGGTGGCGGGCCGTGCGGCTCCGTGCGCGCCCGCTTCCTTCCCGGTCGGGGCGGGCCCGGCGGCTCCGTCCGGCGACCGGTCACGTCCGTCCATGGGCGCCTCCGTTGCGGTCCGGCGGCCCACGCTAGCGAGGCGCCCGAGGCCCCCGCACCGCGCGCCCACCCGTTCGGCTGAATCCCCATGGCGGTGGCATGGAACTCCGACAAGGGGGGTGCGGCCACGCTCCGGGTGCCGTACGCGGGCCGGGCGACTCGGGCGCTACGGGGTCCGCAGCCGGTCGGCGAGGGCCTGGAACCGGGGCCAGGGCAGCTGCGGGGGCCGCGCGTCCCACACCTTCTGGGACAGGGCCGCCAGGGGCAGCCGGATGCCGGCCGCCACCTGGGCGGGGGTCTGTGCCCCGGCCAGGTCGGCCCAGATGGCCAGTCGGGCGCCGAGTATCTGCGCGTCGTAGCGCGCCGGGACGGGTGTGGTGCCGCGCAGCACCAGCGGGGTCCACTGCTCGTAGATGCGGCGGCCGGTGGGGTAGGTGAACTCGTTGGGCTCGCCGAGCACGTAGTAGAGGTACTCGTCGTTGAGGTTGACGACCTTGCGGCCCGCGTCGAGGTACTGGAGCGGCGGTCGGGCGCCGATCTCCTTTCCGGTCCAGTACTCGACCTGGAGGTCCGGCGCGGCGGCGACCACTCCGCCGCGGAAGAATCCGTCGTTCCACGCCTTGAGGGCCTTGCCCGACGGACGGACCACCGCGGCCCTGTCGTTCAGCCAGCCCGTCGCCAGGTCCTGGACCCGGGCCGCGGGTCCGTAGCGTTGCCGGGCGGCGGCCGCGAGCTCGGGGAAGGAGGCCTGCGGGTCGCGGACGACGAGGGCCTGGTACTCGTCGGCGCCCAGGTGCCAGGCTCCGGCGGGGAACAGCGGGATGTACTCGCGGAGCAGTTCGTCCACCAGCTCGGCCGACGCCGGATCGGATATGTCGACGGCGCCCTTGACGGCCTTGCCCTGCGCGTCGCGCAGTTGCAGGTCGGGGTGGGCGCGCAGGACGGCGCCGAGGTGTCCGGGCGAGTCGATCTCGGGGACGACGGCGATGTGCAGTCGGGCGGCGAGCGCGGTGATCCGGCGGACCTCCGCCTTGGTCAGGTGCGGGGTCGAGACGATCTCGGGATGGCTGTCGGACTGGATCCGGAAGGCCTGGTCGTCGGAGAAGTGCAGGCCGAGCTGGTTGAGCTTGAGGTCTGCCATCTCGCGCAGCCGGTCCTCGATCCACTCGGGGGCGAAGTACTTGCGGGCGATGTCGAGGTTGAGGCCGCGCTGTGCCTTGGCGGGCGCGTCCTTGACGGTGCCCTCGGGGGCCGAACCGGCGCCGCGCACCGCCTGCTTGAGGGTGCGGGTGCCGTAGAAGACGCCCGCCTCGTCGGGTCCGGCTATGTGGACCCCGCCGTCGCGGACGGTGAGGGTGTAGGACTCGGCGGCGCCCGATCCCTCGGCGCCGAGGTCCAGTTGGACGTCGCCCGGCTTGACCTCGTCGGACTCCGCGTATCCCAGGCCCAGTTCGCCCGCGAGCAGCTTCCCCTCGTCGGCGAGGGCCGCACGGTCGGCGGGAGCCACGACCACCCGGGCGCCGGGCGCGGGCTTCCAGCCGGGGCCCCGCGCGGGCTGGTGCTCCCGTACGGCCGGGACGGTGCTCGGCGTGGAGGACATCGGGTACGAGGGTTCCGGCGGGGGCGTCGGATCGGGAGCGGCGCTCGTGGTGCCGGCTCCGGCCGTGGCGGCCGTTCCCGGGCCGGCGGGCGCGGTCCCGGAGGAGGCCGAGCAGGCGGGCACCGCGAGGGTGACCAGTGCGGTGGCCGTTGCCGTCGCGATGGTCCTGACTCTCCTGAACGTCCCGGTCGTCTGTCGCATGGTGTGCCCGTACCCCCTGTACCAACCTGGCACGGGGGGCACGGGCGCGCGACCCGGGGGCGGCGGCGGGGCTCAGAGCAGGGCGTCGAGCGCGGCGGCGGCGAAGCCGTGGTCCTGGTCGGGGGCGCCGCCGCCGACGCCGATCGCCCCGATGAGACGGCCGTCGCGGTGGACGGGCATGCCGCCGGCGATGAAGAGCAGCGGCCGGTCGAGGGCGGTGGGCAGGGTGTGGAAGGGCCCGCCGGGCTGGACGGCGTCGACGAGGTCGGCGGTGGGGGTGTCGAGCTGGAGGGCGGTGAAGGCCTTGCGGGTGCTGGTCTCGCCGGAGATCAGCACGGCCCGGTCGTCGCGACGGAAGGCGAGCAGGTGGCCGCCCGCGTCGAGGACGGTGACGCTGACCCTGACCCCCGCCGCCTCGGCGGCGGTGCGGGCGGCGCCGACGAGCAGGTCGGCGTCATCGCTGGTCAGGGGCGTAAGGGTGGGGCGGATGGCGGTGGTGCGGGACATGCGGGGGCTCCTGTGGTGTGGGGAGGGGTGACGGTCGGCGGTCAGCGGTCAGCGGTGTGCGGTCAGCGGTGTGCGGACACGGGTGCGGGCGCGGGCGTTGCCGGTTCGGCGACGACGACGCCGGTTCCCGCCGCCGCCCGGCGTCCCGTACGGCGTTCCAGGGCTCCGGAGACGACGGCGAGGACGAGCGCGGAGGCGGCGAGGGCGGCGCCGACCCAGTTCGGCGCGGTCCAGCCGAGGCCGGCGGCGATCACGAGCCCGCCGAGCCAGGCGGCGAGGGCGTTGCCCAGGTTGAAGGCGCCGATGTTGACGGCGGAGGCCAGGGTGGGGGCGCCGGCGGCCTGGTCGAGGACCCGCTTCTGCAGCGGGGGCACAGTCGCGAAGCCGAGGGCGCCGATGAGGACGATGGTGATCGCGGCGCCCGCCTTGGTGTGGGCGGTGAGCGTGAAGACGGCCAGTACGACGGCCAGCGCGCCCAGGGACACGTACAGCATCGGCATCAGCGAGCGGTCGGCGAACCGGCCACCGACGAGGTTGCCCGCGACCATGCCGACGCCGAAGAGGACGAGCAGCCAGGTGACGGAGGTGTCTGCGAAGCCGGCGACGTTGGTCATCATCGGGGTGATGTAGGTGATGGCGGCGAAGACCCCGCCGAAGCCGAGCACGGTCATCGCCATGGCGAGCAGCACCTGGACGTTGCGGAACGCGGCGATCTCGTGGCGGACGCGCACGCCCTCGGGGCGGGGCAGGTCGGGCACCAGCCGGGCGATGCCGAGGAGCCCGAGGACGCCGAGCGCGGCGACGATGAGGAAGGTGACGCGCCAGCCGAGGTGCTGCCCGACGAGGGTGCCGAGCGGCACGCCGACGACGTTGGCGACGGTGAGGCCGGTGAACATCATGGCGATGGCGCCGGCCTTCTTCTCGGGGGCGACGAGCCCGGCGGCGACCACCGAGCCGATCCCGAAGAAGGCGCCGTGAGCCAGGGAGGCGACCACCCGGCCGGTGAGCATGAGGCCGAAGGTCGGGGCGAGCGCGGAGAGCACGTTGCCCACGATGAAGAGGCCCATCAGCAGCATGAGCATGCGCTTGCGGGGGACGCGGGTGCCGAGGACGGTCATCAGCGGGGCGCCGAGGACGACGCCGAGGGCGTAGCCCGTGACCAGCAGGCCGGCCGTGGGGATCGTGACGCCGTAGCCGGCGGCGACCTCGGGGAGCAGGCCCATGATCACGAATTCGGTGGTGCCGATCCCGAAGGCCCCGATGGCGAGGGCGAGGAGCGCGAGAGGCATGAGGGAGGTGCCCTTCAGGGTTCGAGTGGGGTGAGTGGCGGGGTGATCCGGTCGAATGCCGCACCTCATGGATGCGTTCGCCGTTTGCCTTCGTCCACATTAATTGCGCACGCGGGATATTTGCAAGCGCGGGCTATTGCGCGAGTGGCCTATCCTGGCGGTACGCGTCGTAGGGCGACGCCAACGGCAATCGACGGAGGAGCCATGACGGCCACGCACAGCGCACTGACCGCCCTCGCCCAGGGCTGGTGCGCCCTCTCCCTCCTCCACGGCCGCATCGAGGCCCACATCGAGCGGGCCCTTCAGGCGGAACACGGCCTGAGCGTGCGCGAGTACTCGTTGCTGGACGTGCTCAGCAGGCAGCACAGCGGACCGGGCGGACACCTGCGCATGCACCAGGTCGCGGACTCCGTGGTGCTCAGTCAGAGCGCGACGACCCGTCTGGTCAGCCGGCTGGAGGACCGCGGCCTGCTGAACCGCTACATCTGCGACACCGACCGCCGGGGCATCTACACCGACGTCAGCGCCGCGGGCCTGGCCCTCCTCTCCCAGGCCCGCCCGACCAACGCCGCGGCCCTCCGGGAAGCCCTGGACGAAGCCGCAGGCAACCCCGAACTGGCCCCTCTGGTCACGGCGATCGAGGCCACGGGCTCGAAGCGCGCGTAGGCCGTCCCTTCCGTATCCGGCCTGGTCAGGTGGACGGGGAGCTCGGGGTGGGGAAGGGTTTGGCGGCCGACGGGGAGGTCGTGGACGGCGGGACGGAGTTCGCCGGAGTCGTCGCGGGCGCCCGCGACGGTGTCGGCGCGGAGCCGGCCCCCGCGGTGGCGGACGGCGGCATCCGGGACGGACCGACCAGCCCCGAGGGAGTCGCCGAGGGCGACGGCGCCCCACCGGGTGCGGGGGACGTCGACGGCCGGCTCGGTGACGGGGTCGGCTTCGAGGTCGAGGTCGGTGGCGGGCTCGGGTTCGGGCTCGGCGAGGTGAGCTCGGGCGGCGCGGCGGGCGGCACCGGTCGGGGCGCCACCGCATCGGGCCCGAGCACCAGGTACCCGGCAAGGGCCGCCGCGGCCAACCCGGAGAGCCCGACGAGGGCCCAGGTCGAGCGGCGCCGCCACAGCGCGCGCACCGACAGCCGGCGCAGGTGCGGACCGGGCGGATCGGCGGGCCCGAGCCCGATGACCGTCACCTCGTCCGCGCGCGCGGCCAGGGCCTGCCGCAGTCGGTGTTCGACGGGGCGTTCGCCGTCGTGCCGCTCCCTGTCCGTCGTACCCGTCATACCCGGCCCTCCAAGATCCTCTCCAGCGCGTCCAGACCGCGGCTGGCGTTCGACTTCACCGATCCCCGGCTGATGCCGAGGGTGGTGGCGATCTCCGCCTCGCTCAGATCGGCCCAGTAGCGCAGCACCAGCACCTGGCGGCGGCGCGGGGACAGCTCGCGGAGCGCGGCCAA
Organism: Streptomyces sp. NPDC048383; assembly: GCF_040651775.1. Taxonomy (NCBI): domain Bacteria; kingdom Bacillati; phylum Actinomycetota; class Actinomycetes; order Kitasatosporales; family Streptomycetaceae; genus Streptomyces; species Streptomyces sp. NPDC048383. Next base: position 30,582 of record NZ_JBEZKS010000006.1, on the reverse strand, counting down.
CACCTCGCGGTGCGCCTCTCCGAGGACGACCGACGCCTCGGCCGAGGGCATGTCGGCCGTCACCGGCGGCACCCACGCCCGGGCGGTGCGCCGTCGGCGCAGCACGGAGCGCGAGGTGTTCACCACCGAGGTGCGCAGGTAGCCGAGCGCGTTGTCGACCTCCGAGATCTGTTCTCCGTACCGGCGGTACAGGGCGGTGAAGGCGTCCTGGACCACGTCCTCGGCCGTGGCCGGGTCGTCGACGAGGAGCACCGCCAGGCGGACCATGCCCAGCCGGTGCGCGTGGTAGAGCTCGCTGATGGTGGGTTTGGGCGGTGGTTCGTCCGCGCCGCCGTACGTTCCGTCGTCGGCGAAGCCCCCGGCGTCGTCGTACGGGCGGGCGTGGTCGTGCGTGTACGCGTGGTCGTGCGTGTACGCGTACGGGCGCGTGCCGGGACCGGCCGGTGGGGCGGTGCGGTCGCGGCGCGAGAGCCACCACCACAAGCCCCGCCATGCCCGGGCGAACCCGGGCGTGAAGGGGCCGGCGGTTGGTGCGAGGTCGAGCACGGGGGTCCTCAGTTGGCGGTGCGGCGCCGTACGGCGTACAGGGCTCCGCCACCGACGGCGACGAGCCCGGCCGCACCCGCGCCGAGGGCGACGGTGGTCGCCGAGGAGCCAGTATGCGCCAGCTCGGATCCGCCGGGAGCGGCGGACGGCGTCGCGGTGGGCGTGGCACCCGGCGCGCTCGGCGTCGCACTGCCCGGCACGCTGACGCTCGGGCTCGGCTTCGGGCTCGTCGGGGCGCTCGGCTTCGCACCGGCGGGCACGCTCGCGGTCGGAGCGGGCTTCGAGGTGGTCGGGGCGCTGGACGACGGGATCGGCTTCGCGCCGGCCGGGAGGGTCGGCACGCCGCTGGGCGCGGCGCTCGGGCTCGCGCTGGCGGTGGGCACCGGAGCGCCGGCCGCACCCTGCGCGGCCGCGGCCGGCCCGCCGAGGACGACGGTCGCCCCCGCGGCGACGGCGAGGGCGACGGCCGCCCGGCGGGCGGAGAGGGGGACGCGCTTGAGGTTCTTCACAGTGGTTCTCCACGATCGGGTCGAGGGCGCTCAACCACGCCCTTCACCCCCGCACGACGCGCGGCCGTCCGATCGGTTGTCACCGTTTCCGAAAAACTTTCTCCCGGACCGTGCCCGAAGCCCGTCGCCCCTCCCCCCGGGGGCGGGCTCCTGCTCCGGGGGCGGGCTCCCGCTCGCCGCCCCCGCTCCCCCGCCTCGCCCCCCGTGGCCGGCGTCGATCAGTCGCGGCCGGGCGGCAGCGGCGGCCAGGGGATCTCGGCCAGCAGCGGGATGAGCTCCGCCTCCTCGTGGTCGAGGTGCGCGGTCAGTTCGGCCGTCATCCGCGCCAGTTCGGTGCGGAACCGCTCCGGTTCGGCGATGTGGACGCCGTCGAGCAGGGCCACGAGCCGGGCCTGGATCCGGGCGAGTTCCTCGTGCTCCTCCCGCAACCGGGCGAACGTCGCGGCCAGGTGCGGGTGGTGGGGGGCCATCCCGGGGAACAGGTGGTCGTCCTCGCTCGCGTGGTGGAACGCGAGGGCCTGGCAGAACGCCAGGCAGCGCTGGCGGATCTGCAGGCCGAGTCCGGGCGGCGGCGGCTCGCCCGGGCCGGTGTGCGAGGCGCGGGCCGTGAAGTGGGCTTCGGTCTCGACGCCCACGTGCCGCAGTTGGGCCCGCAGCCAGGTGTGGACCTCCATGACCTTGGCCGCGAGGTCGCGGACCTCGCCGGGGGCCTGCCATCCGTCGGGGTCGGCCGGGCCGAGGACCACGACCGGCAGGATCCGCTCGGTGCCGTTCTGGTAGTCCCCGTAGCCGGGCTCGGCCTCGAGCACGTGGGCGAAGAGTTCGTCCCGCCGGGCCCCTTCGGCCGGCACGGCGAGGGCTTCGAAGGTGTCGGCGCCGAGTTCCACCCGCACCTCAGGGTGGGCGAGCAGGTTGTGGTACCAGTCGGGGTGGTGGGGGGCGCCGAGGTTGGAGGCGACGACGAGGAGGCCCTCGCCGTGGCGGACGAAGCCGAGCGGTGTGGTCCGTTCGGCGCCCGACCGGGCGCCCGTGGTGGTCAGCAGGAGCAGCTCCGATCCCTCGAACGGGCCGCCCACCTTCCCCCGGTGGGCTCGGAACTCCTCGATGACGGACTGGTTGAAGGACGTGGGCACGACTGTTTTCCCTCTCGGGGCAGGAGCGCGCACGCCACCCGGCCGACGGTACGGGACCCGGGGCGTGGCGCGTCAGGGCGGGGCGGGGCATGCGGTCGGCCGGTCCCGCGGACGCCGAACGGCGCGGCGGGGCGGGGCCGTGGTGGCATGCCCGGTGGTGGAGGTGCTGCGGAGCTGGGCGGGGCCGGCGTGCGGCCACGAACGCGTCAGCTGCGGGGCGCGGAGTTCTGGCTCAAGGCGCGTCCTCGGGTGTGCGGGGTGTTCGCCCGATCACCGGCCGGCCCACTGCTCTGTGGCCGGAGTCACGCGACACCGGGCACCATTAGACGTACTCGGCCGTCCCCTGTCAACGCCGATGATCTTGCGGTTGCTTCCGCAGGGCCGCGCCGAGCAGGGCCGCCCCTTCCTCGATCCCGCCCGTCGACCCGGCGGCGTAGCCGAGGATCAGCCCCGGCGGGCCCGGGCGCTGCCGGTGCCAGGACCAGCTGCGCGAGGACCGGGTTGCCCAGGTCCGCGTACCGCTTCGCGGTGACGACCCGGTCGCGCAGCCGCGGCGGGACCAGCAGCCGGCCCGGGCGCAGGGCGGGGGGCGAGCAGTTTGGAGACGCTCCCGGCGTAACAGACGGCGTCCGGGAGGAGGGCGCGCAGGGCGGGGACGGGGGCGCGGTCGTAGCGGTGCTCGGCGTCGTGGTCGTCCTCGACGACCAGTCCCCCGGCGGCCGCCCAGGACAGCAGGTCCCGTCGCCGCCGGCCCGGTCGCCCGGGTGCGGATCGTGCGGCCCAGGGGCCGCGAGTGGCTGTGGCCGGCCGGGATCGCCAAGTTGAACGGCACCAGTCCGGTGGCCGCCTTCCCGCCCTGGTACCGCACCGTGGCCGCCGTCGGCGCGGGCCGGCCCGGGCTGCTGACCGGGGTCGCGCCCCTGGCGGCCGCCGCGGTCGACTCCCTGACCGGGGGCGGGGTGCCGGGGCCCGCCGTGTGGCGGGGCCTCGCGGTGGTGGTCGCCGGTCTCGCGCTGGTGCTGCGGCCCGAGCCGGTGGCCCGGGACGGGAGGGGGATCGCCGCGCCTTGAGCGGTCGCCCCCTCCGGGCGCCGGCGGGCCGGCTCAGACCGGCCGGTGCGCGTAGCAGAACAGGTGTTCCTCGGGGCCCGCGAGCGGGTCGGTCGGGGTGAAGAACGCGGTGTGGTGGCGCAGTACGTCGAGGCCCGCTTCCGCGAGCAGCGAGAGGTGGACCTCCGTGGAGAGGCTGCTGACGGTGACCGGGTGGCCCATCCACTCGATGTCCAGCCCCCGGATGTCACCGGGCACCGTGGCCAGCACGAAGTAGCCGCCGGGCACCACCCAGGACGCCATGCGGCGCAGCGCGACCGCGATGTCCGGCTGGTCCATGACGAGCAACGGGAAGAAGGAGCAGACCGCGTCGTACCCGCCCTGCCGCGGCGCGTACGTGCGTACGTCGGCCTGGTCGAAGCGGGCCCCGGGGACCCGGGCACGGGCGGCCTCGACCATGGCCGCCGACACGTCGATGCCGGTCACGGAGTGGCCCGCGTGGGCGAGCACCTCGGCGGTGGGCCGGCCTGTGCCGCTGCCGACGTCCAGTACCCGGGCGCCGGCGGGGAGCCGTTCCGCGAGCCAGTCGAGGGCTTCGAGCTGACCGGGGACCTGCCCGAACAGGTCCTCGTACCGCTCGCCCAGCGCGTCGAACACCTCTGCCGCTGACTTGCGTCGGGTCATGGCCCCTCCTCGTCTCGGAAACCCACCGTACTGGGCGACCGGCACGGGCCGGGGCCCCTTGCGGTGTTCCGACGTCAGGGCCGATGGCCGATGTCGAACTCATCGAGGGGGTACGGGGGTTGCCGACGTGCTCCCGTGCGGCCGGGTGGCGCGCGGTGCCCGGAGTGCGCCCACCCCGGGGCGAAGGGCACGCGGCGCGTCGGGGACCCTTACCGGCCGATCTCGCGCGGCCGGATCCGGACGTCGGCCCCTGCGGTGAGGGTCCGGCGGGTCCGAACCCGGTCAGGGGGCCGGTACGAGTACGACGGCCGTGCCGTAGGCGCACACCTCGGTGCCGATGTCGGCGGCCTCGGTGACGTCGAAGCGCATCATCAGCACCGCGTTCCCGCCGCGCGCCTTGGCCTGCTCGATGAGCCGGTCCATGGCCTGGTTGCGCGTTTCGACGAGGGTCTTGGTCAGGCCCTTCAGCTCGCCGCCGATCATGGACTTCAAGCCTGCGCCGATCTGGCTGCCCAGGTGCCGGGAGCGCACGGTGAGCCCGAAGACCTCGCCGATGACCTGCTCGACCCGGTACCCGGGGACGTCGTTGGTGGTGACCACCAGTACGCCGGTCTGCTGGGCGCCGGGCCCGCCGCCGTAGTCTTCGATACCCATGGGCCCACTGTGGCGCCACCCACGCCGCCCCGCATCCGCAGCCCGACCTGCGGCCGACCCGCAACGCACGTCCGTTCGATTCGAGGGCCCCGCTCGGCTCCCGCGACCTCTCCCCGCAGGGCCCGCGGCCCGTCTACGATCATCCGATGACCACGATCGAGCCCGTCCACCCGGTCAAGCCCCGCCCCGGCGACCTGGTCGCGGTGGTGTCCCCCGCCGCAGGGCTGCCCGGCCTGTTCCCGCTGCCGCACGAGCTCGGGTTGCGCAGGCTCCGGGAGGACTTCGGGTTGCGGACCGTGGAGTACCCGACCACCCGGCGCATGGGCGCGACGCCCGCGGAGCGGGCGGCGGACCTGCACGCGGCCTTCTCGGACCCCGAGGTCAAGGCCGTGATCGCCAGCATCGGTGGCGACGACCAGATCACGGTCCTCCCGCACCTCGACCGCGAACTGCTGCGCGCCCACCCCAAGCCGTTCTTCGGCTACAGCGACAACACGAACCTGCTGCTGTTCCTGCGGGAGCTCGGCATGGTCGCCTACCACGGCGGCTCGGTGATGGTCGAGTGGGGCCGGCCCGGAATGCTGCACCCGGCGACGGCGGCCTCGCTCCGCGCGGCGCTGTTCACCTCGGGCCCGTACGAACTCACCCCGGCGTCCGCGTCGAGGGACGTCGACCGACCCTGGGACGATCCGCGCACCTTCGACTCCGAACCGCGCACGGAGCCGGTCGACGGCTGGAGTTGGTACGGCGACGACCGGGTGGTCGAGGGCCGCGGCTGGGGCGGCAACCTGGAGATCATCGCCCAGCTCCTGATGGCCGGCCGCATCGGGCCCTCGGAATCCCACGCGGGCCAGGTCCTGTTCCTGGAGACCTCGGAGGACATGCCGCGCGCCGAGGAGGTGTACCGCGTCCTGCGGAGCATGGGCGAACGCGGTCTCCTGCGACAGTTCCCCGCACTGCTGATGGGCCGGGCCAAGAGCTGGTCGTTCGACCAGCCCCTCGACCCGGCGGAGAAGGTCCTGTTCCGGCAGCGGCAGCGGGAGGCCGTCCTGCGGGCGCTGCGCGAGTACGCCCCGGACACGATGGCCGTGTTCGACGTCGACCTCGGCCACACCGACCCCCAACTCGTGGTGCCCGTCGGCGGGAACATCCGGGTGGACGGGCCGGCGCGGCGGATCGTCGTCACCTACTGAGCCGGCGTCTCCGCCCGCCGGGCCGGGCCGCGGCCGGTACCGGACCACAGGACGGCCGGAACCGGGTACGGGCCATTGGCAGGGGGGCCGGGCACTCCCTACCATGGGCCGGTTCCACGGCACAGGCCCGGCAGGGCCACGAGGAGGGCACATGGACTTAGGGCAGAACCGCCGGCCACCCGTGATCGACATGCACACCCCGAGCGTGGCGCGCATGTACGACTGGCTCCTGGGAGGTGTGGAGAACTACGACAGCGACCGCACCGCCTGCGCCAAGTTGTTGGAGATCGCGCCCAGCACCCAGCTCCTGGCCCGGAACAACCGGGCGTTCCTCACCCGGGTCGTACGGACCCTCGTCGAGGACTACGGCATCCGGCAGTTCCTCGACCACGGATCCGGCCTCCCCACCCAGGACAACGTCCACGAGGTGGCGCAGCGCGTCGATCCCCGCTGCAAAGTGGCCTACGTCGACAACGACCCGATGGTCCTCGCGCACGCCCAGACGACCCTCCACGACAACGCGGGCACCCTGGTCATCTCGCGGGATCTGCGGGACACCGAATCGATTCGGCGGGCGACGGACACCTTCCTGGACTGGGAGGCGCCGATGGCCGCCCTGTTCGTGTCGGTCCTGCACTGCATTCCGGACACCGGCGACGAGTTGGATCCCGCGGCGGTCGTGCGCCGGACCGCGGCCATGCTGCCGCCGGGCAGCTTCATGGTGATCTGCCAGCTCGTCAGCGACGATCCGGTCGTGCGCGAGGACGTCACCCGGCTCATGGACGTGAGCACGCAAGGCCATTGGGGCCGGGTGCGCGAAACCCACGAGGTCGAGCGGTACTTCGACGGTCTGGACATCCTCGAACCGCACCTCGTCGACGTGGTCGACTGGCGCCCTGACAGCACACCGCCGCCCCCCGAGCTCCGGCCGAGGGACTGGGTCGAGTGGGGCGGCGTGGGCCGGCTGCGCTGAACCCGGTTCAGCGGAAGCCGTCGAGCGCCTCGACGATCAGTTCCCGGCTGCGGTCCCGGGAGGCCGCCGCGACCCGCAGGTTGCTCAGCGCGTTGCGGTGGTCGTCCAGGGCCCGCGGCCGGGTCACGTAGTTGGCGCCGTTGATGTGCTCGACGTACGCCAGCTCGCCGGGTCCGCCGTCGCGGAACGTGAGGTGGGTGATCGGATAGGGCGGCGCGGCGACGTACCCCGAGGTCATGTCGAGGATCCGGATGTTGACCCTGGCGGTGTCACCGGCGCTCAGCAGGTACGACAGTTGCTCGCGCATCACTTCGGAGCTGCCGCAGCGGCGTTTGAGGACGCCTTGGTCGAGCAGCACCGTCAACCGCGGCACCTCGGCCCCCATGAGGCGCAGGCGGCGCTGGGTGCGCAGTTGTACGACCCGGACGATCTCCTCGTGCGGGGCGCTGGGCATGACGGCGCGGACCATGTGCGCGGCGTAGTCGGGCGTTTGGAGGATGCCGGGGACCACGAGGTTCTCGTAGAGGCAGATCTCCTCGGCGTCGCCCTCCAGTTGGATGAGGCGCCTGAGGTAGCCGGGGGTCACGTCGCTGTACTGCTCGTACCACTCGCAGTCCTGGGCGAACTCCAGGAGCCGTTCGAGCGTCCGCGTCTCCTCGGCGTCCAGTCCGTAGTGCCGGGCCAGGTCGAGGACGTCCTTGGGTTTGGGCGGACTCTCGCCCCGCTCCAGGCGGCTGATCTTCGAGACGGAGCCGCGGATGACGGGCGCCACGTCCCTCAGGGTGAGGCCGCGGTCCTCACGGAACCCCCGGAGCGCCTGGCCCAGGACGCGGCCCGCCGCTGCCCGACTCGGTTCTCGCCCCAGGGGCAGTACCGGAGCGACCTGATCGGGCAGCGGCTCGGGGAGCGCGGGCATATGAACTCCTATACGACTGAGGCAGGTCCCAGTCATCACCATGGAGTCTCTCCACCCGACCGTCCAAGCTTTGGCCTACGATTTAGCCCGGAATCCAGCCTGCGCGACGGCCCGTGGTCCGGCGCTCATCCCGCCAAGTGATCGAATTCGGACCGCTTCGCCCCGTCCACGAACGCCTCGATCTCGGCCGCCGTGAACACCAGCGCGGGTCCGTCGGGGAAGCGCGAGTTGCGCATCGCCACCCCGCCGCCGTCGAGTGCGGCGACCTCCACGCAGTTGCCGTTGCCCACGCTGGAACTGCTCTTCACCCACGTCACGTCGGGAATCTCGCTCGCCACGACCCCATTGCGTAATTGCATGTTCGGTCCCCTTCTCATCGGACGTCCATGATCACGCAATCCCATATGCGATTGCGTGACAAGCACTTACGAGAATGCTAGCCACGCCGGGGCCGAACGGGAGTCCCCCGAAAGGGTGCTCGCGTATCGGCCAGTTCCGGCCGGTACTGGTCGCCCTCACGCGGGCCAGAGCGTCGGGCGGTCGCCGAGCAGCCGGAACCGGCCCGCGGAGACGGTGTAGAAGTACAGGCCGCCGTCGCCGGTGAAGGTGCCGTTCGCCGCTTCGAAGGCGTACTTCTTCGACACCCCCTGGTACGTCGTCCCGCGCACCGACGCGAGCAGGTCGCCGCGTTCCACCCGGACGCGGCCCAGGTCCTGCGCGCACCGGGCCGGCAGGTGCACCGCGTCGTAGGCCTCGGCCGCGTGCAGCGGGGCCGGTTCGTGCCGGACCATGCCGGCCGACCAGGAGTCCGGGTCCAGCGCGGCGGCCCGGGTGAACCGGCGCGCCTCCCCGGCGGTGCGCGGGACGCGCGCCGGGTCGGGGGTGAAGGCGTACGCCGTCGGCAGCGTGCCGGGAGCCGTCGACCCCGAAGGGGCCGGCGCGGACGTCCCGGAGGGGCCCGCCGCGGCGGAGGGCGTCGCCGTGGCGGCCGTCCCGGGGGCCCCGGCCCCCGGCTCGGCGCCGCCGGCGTCCGTACCGCACCCGGCGAGGAGCAGGGACGCCGGCAGCGCCCCGCCCAGTGACCCCGCCCCCGCGATCGCCCTCGTGCGACGACGCATGACCGCCCCCTGAACTGCCGTCGGTTCCCCCGGCTGCCCCCACGGTAGCGGCGCGGGGGCCCTGCTGCTCGAGTACGTGCGCCCAACCGCCTGAGTACGAGACGCGGTTGTCCCGCGCCGGAACGGCGGCCCGGGCGGCCGGACATCCACGCCGGGCCCCGAGGCCGCGCCCCGACCCCGGCCGCGCATTGGGCATATCGGGCTAAAGGGCGGTGCGTCGGACGGGCCCGGCGGCATCGCCTCGCCATAGTCGTCGGTGGCAACCGGCTGGTTGCCGCCCCGGGCCGCGCGTCGCGGGCCGGGCGGAAGTCTTCGTAGAGGAGCGGCTCATGCTGAAGCCCACCAGGACCATCCTCGCTCTCGCCACCGGAAGCCTGGTGCTCGGCCTGGTCGGTGCGGGCGTCTCCGTCGCGGACGAGGGTCCGTACAGGGACCGGCCCGCGCAGGAAGACGTGTACGACGACGTCCAGACCGGCGGGCCGGTCATCTACCCCAAGCCGCGCCACGCCCTGGGCAAGGTCGTCTCGCGCGGGCCGCTGAAGGTCCGCAGCAAGCCGAGCACGCGCGGGTACGAGCTGGGCAAGGTGTACCCGAACCAGAAGCTGGCGATCGAGTGCAAGCAGCGCGGTGAGCGCGTCGACGGCAACGACCTCTGGTACCTCCTGGACCGCAAGGACCGCCGGGAGGACATGAACGGCGAGCCGGTCCGCGGCGACGAGTCGGACGGCGCCCGCGGTGACGAGCGCCGCATGGACCACCGGGAGGCCTGGGTCTCCGCCCGTTACATCCACAACATCACGCCCGTGAAGTGGTGCCGCTGACCTTCCGGGTCAGTCCTGCGGGCGTACGCTCCGGGGCCCCGCGCACTCGGCTCCGTACGCCCGCACCCGCTCGCGCAGTTCCCGGTCCGCCGTGACCACGACGCAGCCGCGGCCGGCGTGGGCGGCGGCCAGCTCGACGATCCGGTCGTCGCCGCTGCCGGGCGCCTCGTCCACCCGTACGCCGGGCACGGACGGGACGCCGCGGGCGGCGCCCTCGACCACGAGGATGATCTCCTCCCCCGCCTCGCGCAGCGCGAGCGGTCGCGCAGCCGCTCGGCGGCGGCGCGCCGGTCCCGCCACCAGCCGTCGGGGACGGACCCCACCACGTTCGCGGCGTCCACGATGAGGACCGTCACGGCGTCACCTCTCAGAAATCGCCGTAGTTGACCTGCCAGGTCGGCAGGCCCATCCGGCGCCAGACCGCGACCACGCGGTCCCGGTCGTCGAGCGAGACGCGGACGGCGTAGCGGTCCCGCACGTGCGCGTCGAAGAGCTCCGCCTTGACCACGTCGTCGCGGCGCGTGTCCCCGGCGGCCCGCATCCACAGTTCGTCGTAGGGCACCCGGTGGCCGCGCAGCCAGGACTCCGTCTGCGGACGGTGTTCCTCACTGCGTCCCGACAGCAGCACGATCACGTCGTCGTCGGCGCGCCGGAAGGCGTCCAGCGCGTGCCGCACGGACTCGTTGAGCAGGTCGAGTTCGCAGCGCGAGAAGTCGTACGGTCCCCGGTTGCCGAGCAGCGCGAGGGTCCCGTCGATGTCGCACATCACGGCCGAGGGCAGCGCCGGGTCGGGGACGTAGGGCCGGACGGCCGGCAGGGCCGCCCCGTCGGAGCCGCCGTTCATCCACTCGGCGGTGAGCCGCCAGCCGCCCTTGCGGGCCTTCTGGTGCTTGTCGGCCAGGATCCGGATGATCTCCTCGCCGACCTGCCGTTCCCGGGCCGCGTCGCGGCGCAGGCACTCCTCCAGGGGCACGTCGGTGAAATCGTGGACGACGAAGGTGGCGAGACCACCGACCGCCGCCTTGAGCCGCTTCGGGATGTTCTTGGTCAGGTGGGTGTTGTCGACGACCACGTCGAACCCGCCGTCGACGGCGGCGCGGACGGCCGCGTCCTGGATCTCCAGGACGGTCTGTTCGTGGGCGAAGGACCGGCCGCGCTCGGGGTCCGGCAGGTCGAGCATGGCCCGCAGGTCATCGAGGTTGACGCGGCGCATCCGGCCGCCGGCCGATGCCTGCAGGGCGCGCGCGGCGGTCGTCTTGCCGGAGGCCGGCAGTCCCGTCATGACGTGCACGACGGGCAGCACGCCGTCCCCACCGGCGGCCGGGTCGGCGGCCGCCTGCCGCGGAGCGGCTTCGCGCGCGGCGGGCCGCCGACCGGCGGGAACCGCGGGGCGGGCCGCGGCCGGTACGACTGGGCGCGGCGCGGAACCTCGGGCGGACTCCTGCGCGCCGCCCTCCTCGTCGGTGGTGTGGATGTCGGCCACGTCGGGCCGTACGTGACGCCAGCTGGTGAGTTCCGTCGACCGGCCGTCCAGCCGCATGAACATCGCCGGACGGACGTCCCGGTCCGGGAGTTCCTTGACGGCGCGGGCGAACGCGCCCCGGTCGGCGGCGAGGTGCGCGAGGCTCGCCCAGGCCTCGTCGATGGCCCGCTCGTGGTCCGCGGCCCGCGCCTCCAGGCGGGCGATGACCTCGCGGACCCAGGCGTCGAACTCGTCGGGCACCTGTTCCAGCAGGGCGTCCAGCGGTTTGCCGCCGGAGGCCTCGATCTCGGCGACGGTGCAGTTGAGGCCCTGCGCGAGCCGCTTGGCGGGCACGCCGGCGAACCGCTGGATGCCGTGGCCGCGCCAGATGTCGCGCTCGTTGACGCCGGTGAGGACGTGGTGGAGGCGGACGTACTCGGAGAGCTTGGCCTTGGCGCGCACGCCGGAGGCGAAGCGCAGGACGAAGCCCTCCGCGTCGGTGCCGGTCGCGGGCGCGCCGCCGGGCAGGGTGTTGGACTCGGTCAGCGCCATCAGCTCGCCCAGGGGCATCGCGGGCCACACCTTGACGACGGAGCCGACGCCTTCCCAGTGGCCTGCGGCCTCGGCGAGCGGGACCTCGGCTCCGTCCGGGCCGAAGGCGGCGAGCAGGACGAGGTCACGGCGGTCGCCGTAGTTCACGACGATGCGGTTCTGCGGGTACAGGATCTCCGCGAGGTAGGTGACGCCCGGGCGCAGCGCACCGGTGTCCTTGCCGTCGAGGCGCCGCTGGGCCCAGTCGGCCTGGGTGCTGGTGAAGGACCCCTTGGAGGCGACGCGCCAGCGGTCCGCGTAGTGGAAGACGACGGCGAGGCTGCCGTCGACCTTGTCGTACACCTCGAACGGCTCGTCCGGGAGGGCGGGCGCGTAGGGCATGCCGGCCTCGTGCTCGCCGACGTTGAAGAACTTCGGCAGCGGCAGCGCGACGACCGCGCCCGTGCCGTCGTCGGCGACGAGTCCGCGGCAGCGCGTGGTGACCTGGTCCCAAACGCCTTGGTACTGGGCCGCCCTGGTGTACGTGTAGATCGACAGCGGCAGCTCGGGGTGCGGCTTGCGGGTGACGTACCCGGCGGCGATCGACTCGGCCAGTGCCTGGGCGGGCACCAGGTCATGCAGAGTCAGGTGGTCCTGGCTCATGGGTTCCTCCCGGTTTAGATGGCTCATTCTCGCCTGTGGGAGGGGGTGCCCGGTAGTCAATTGTGCCTGGTCGGGGCGGCGCCCGGGCGGTTGATGTCGCGGGGGCGCAGGATGCGGTCGGGAAGGAAGAAGCAGCCGTCGAGGTCGGGCGACGCGACGTCAGTACGTCACGCAGAGCTCGTTGCCCTCCGGATCGGCGAGGGTGGTCCACCGGAAGGGGCCCTGGCTCGCTTCGTGGAGGTGGGTCGCCCCCATGGCGAGGAACCGCTCGACGACGGTCTTCGGGTCGTCGTCCCCGATGCGGACGTCGAGGTGGACGCGGTTCTTCACGGTCTTGGCCTCCGGCACCAACTGGAACAGGACGCGCGGCGCCTGTTCGAGCCCCTCCGGGTGGCGGATGGCGGCGCCGAGTTTCCAGACCAGCACGCCGCGGTGGGTGGTGGTGTCCTCGTCGCTCGCGTGTCCCGCCGCGATCACGCCGCGGATGAACTGTTCGTCGCTGGGCTCGACTTCCCAGCCGAGGGCCTCGGCCCACCAGTCGGCGAGCGGGTGCGGGTCGGTGGAGTCGATGGTCACCTGGAACGTGTACGCCATGCCGGGACCCTACTGACCACTGCCGCGACCCGCCACCGCACGGCCCCGCCCGGCCCGCCCGCGGCACGCCGTCACGGGCCCGGCGTACCGGAACCGCCGCCCCGACGGGACAGCCAGAAGGCCGCGCAGGTGAGGACGCACGCCCCGACCGCGATCCAGAGCAGCACCTCGCCCAGCGGCCGCAGCCAGCCGGGGCCGGTGGCGGCCGCGGCGGACAGGCAGGCCGTGGCGGTCATGCCGAGCGGGAAGACGGTCGACCAGCGGCGGATGTCGTAGTGCGTGCGGGGGCTGCGCACTTCGGCGGCGAGCAGGACGGCGTACCAGACGAGGGAGACGGCGAGGCAGGCCAGGGTGAGGGTGCGCAGCGCGGTGTGCGCGGCGCCGGTCCACAGGGGGGAGGCGGTGAGTTTCGCGCCCGCCAGGGCGGTGATGGACAGCGCCCCGCCGGCCACCCAGTGGTCGCCCGCCCCGCCGGTGACCTCCCGGAAGTCGAAGCGGGGCAGGGCCAGCGCGTAGAGCGCCAGTCCGAGGCAGAAACACGCCAGGGCGGCCCGGGCGAGCCAGTCGACGTGCCGGCCGTCGGCCAGGGTCGCGGCGAGGACGGCGAGCCCCTGGGTGGCGACGCAGGCGAGGAAGGCGGCGCCGGGCATCCGTCGACGCCAGTGCCGGACGACGGCGCCGAGGAGGCCGGGCCACAGCACGGCGGCGAGTACCAGGAGCGCGGTGGCGGTGGTCTGCGCGGCCGCCCGGTCGAGCTGCGCGACGCGGGTGCCGATCACGGTGGTGGCGGCGACGGCGGTGAGGGCGGAAGGGGTGTAGGCCTCGGCCCGGAACCGGCCGCGGTCGGCGACGAGCCGGACCGCGAAGTCGGCGGCGAGCACCAGCCACAGCGCCACGGCGACGGCGAGGGCGCCGAGGGAGATCCAGGTGCGGCCGACGAGGTCCAGGCCGACGGACAGGATGCCGCCGGCCATGACGGCGCCCCCGGCGGCGGGCGTCAGTCCGGTCCACCGGCCCCGGTCGGGTGCGACGCTCATGTCCACCGGCTTTCGGTCCCGTCGGGCTCGCGAGGGGTGCGGTTCCCGGGCGGGTCCCATGACACCTCAACGCGGCGGCGCCCGCGACGTCGGCGCGCCGGGTCCTCACATGACGCCGCGGGTGCGGAACTGGACGCTGATCCGGGGGCCGACGGCACGGACCGTCTTGGGGACGGCGTGCTCCATGGTCCGCTGACAGGAGCCGCCCATGACGACGAGGTCGCCGTGGCCCAGGGGCAGTCGGAGCAGGGTGGCGCCACCGTCGCGCGGGCGCAGTACGAGGTCTCGGGGATCGCCGACGGACAGGATCGCGACCATGGTGTCCTGCGTGGCGGAGCGGCCGGTGCGGTCGCCGTGCCAGGCGACGCTGTCACGGCCGTCGCGGTAGAGGCACAGGCCGGCGGTGACGAACGGTTCGTGCAGCTCGGCGGCGTAGTGCCGGTCGAGCGCCGTACGGGCTTCGGTGAGGGCGGGGTGGGGCAGTTCCGCGCCGTCCCCGTAGAACGCGAGCAGCCGGGGCACTTCGACCTCGCGTTCGTACATCTGCCGGCGTTCGGCACGCCACGGCACCTCGGCGGCGAGGTGCTCGAAGAGGGCGTCTGCTCCGGTCAGCCAGCCGGGCAGCCGGTCCACCCAGGCTCCGGCGCCGAGCGGCGTGCGCCGCATGCCGGCGAGGGGGCCGAGTCGGATCTCGTCGGTCTGGTCGAAGAGGGAGCCCTGGAGCGCGTGCATGGTTCCACGATACCCCCGAATCCGAACACCTGCTCGAATATGGCGGGCGGTGGCCTGCGCGCGGCCACGTCGCCGCTCCCTCCCGGCCGGAGTGCCGACGTCATGCCCCTGTGCCACGCTGAATCGAAGGATCACCCGCCCCGGCTGCTCGTCCGGCTCTGCCATCCGAGGAGACCCACATGGCCAGTGACGCCACCCGACCCCAACCGGGGCGCACGCATCCGAGCCCCACGCACGCGCACACGTCCGGGACCACCGTCCTCGCCGCCGCACTGATGATCTTCGGCGGGATCATGGCGGTCTTCGAGGGGATCGCGGCCCTCTCGCGGGACGGCTTGTTCCTGATGACCCGCCACTACGTGTTCCGGCTCACCCTGACGGGCTGGGGCTGGATCCACCTGATCCTGGGCATCATCCTGGTCCTCGCCGGCTGCGCGGTGCTCAGCGGCGCCCTGTGGGCGCGCTACTTCGGCGTCGCCATCGCGGGCCTGGGCGCGATCGCCAACTTCCTCTGGCTGCCGTACTACCCCTTGTGGGCGCTGGTGCTGATCGCCGTCAACCTCTTCATCATCTGGGCCCTGTGCACGGGCATGCAACGCGAGGCGGATACCGGCCCGGTGCGCTGAATCCGGGCGTACGGGCCCGTGTCCACGCAGACCCGGGCCGACGATCCGCTGGAGCGCCGGGCCTCCACCGTGGGCCGGAGGATCATGGCCTCGGTGGCGCGGGCCGTGCTGATGCCGCCGAGGTCCTCGATCCACCCGGGCTGCCAGCCCAGGCCACCGAGCAGGTGAGCGACGGTGCTCTTCGCCTCCTGGTCGTCGCCCGAGAGGTAGGCCGTCGGTGGGACGGCCAGGGTTTCGGGGGCGGTCATGACCATGAACAGCATGGTGTTGTGGGTCTTGAGAACTGCCAGAAGGCGTCGGTGCGGCCGGCCGCGACGTGGATGAGCTGCATCGTGGCGGGGACGGACACGCGCACGACCAGGCCGTTGATGAGCATCGCGGTGACCGAGTCACCGATCCGCCGGAAGGTGCGCTCGTCCTCGCCGGGCCTGGCCTGGCCGGTGCCGACGAGGGCGGCGCCCAGGTCGGGGTCGTCACCCTCCCCGACGCGGTCACCCGCGCGGTCCGGGAGCGACTCGGCCTCGTCGCACTGCCGCCGCCGCTCCCCCTGCCGGAGGTCCCCCTGTACCTCCTGTGGCACCAGCGCTACGAGGAGGACCCCGCCCACGCCTGGCTGCGCGACCTGGCCACCGAAACCGTCCGGGCGCTCTTCGCGCCACCGACCGCCCCCACCACGACGCAGGCCGGTCCCGGCCTCACACCCGGATGACGAGCTTGCCCCGTACCCCACCTGCCCTCAAGTGCCGTATGGCGTCCGGCACTTCGGCCAGGGGGTACGTCCGGTCGACGGCCGGTACGAGCGCGCCCGAGTCGATGAACCCGGCCAGGGCGAGCAGGTCGTCGGCGCGGACCGCGGAGGCCAGGGCCCGGAGGCGGTGTCGGACGAAGGGCGACAGCAACAGGGCTCGCAGTTGACGGTCGTTGCCGCCGATCCAGCGCCCCTCGCTCTCCCCGCCGACGATGACGAGGGTGCCGCGCGGGGCGAGGGCCCGGCGCAGGTTCCGCAGGGGACGGTTCCCGGCGATGTCGAGGACCAGGTCGTAGCGCCGGGCGCCGTCGACGGGGTCCTCGGTGGCGTAGTCGATGATCTCGTCGGCGCCGAGCGCGCGGACCAGGTCCGCCGCGCCGGCGCCGCACACCCCGGTGACGTGGCCGGCGCCGAGGGCCTTGGCCAGTTGCACGGCGTACGTGCCGACACCGCCCGCCGCCCCGATGACCAGGACGCTGCCGCCGGGCCGGAGCCGTCCCGTGCCGCGCAGCGCCTGGAGGGCCGCGGCGGCCGACACCGGTACGGCGGCCGCCTGTTCGGGGGTGAGCCCGGCGGGCCGGGGGGCGAGGCGGTCCTCCTTGGCGCGGGCGTACTCCGCGAACGAGCCGTCGCAGATCCCGTACACCTCGTCGCCCGGGCCGAAGCGGGTGACGCCGGGTCCGACGGCCTCGACCCGACCCGCGACGTCCAGGCCGCGGACGCGGTCCTTGGGCTTGCGCAGGCCGAAGCCGACGGCGCGGATCAGGTGGGGCCGGCCGGCCATCAGGTGCCAGACGCCCTGGTCGACGCCGGCGGCGTGCACCCGCAGGAGCACCTCGCCGCGGCCGGGCACGGGCCGGGGCACGTCATCGAGGCGCAGCACCTCGGGCGGTCCGTAGACGTCCTGGACGATCGCTCTCACGGGGTTCCTCCCTCGTCGCCGGAAGGCGCGGGCTCGGTCGGCGCGGCGGGCGCGGCGGGCTCGGTCGGCGTGACCGGCGCGGCGGAACCATCCGCGTACTGGAAGACGTTGTCGAGCGGGACGCCGAACACGGCGGCGATCTGGAACGCCATCTCCAGGGAGGGCGAGTAGCGGCCCTGCTCGATGGCGATGACCGTCTGCCGGCTGACGCCGATGCGGCGGGCGAGTTCGGCCTGGGTCATCTCGCCGTGCGCGAAGCGCTGGGCCCGGATGGTGTTGGTGACCCTCGTCGGCTTCACCACGGGTGGAATCCGAACCGGTAGGAGACGATCTTGACCGTGGAGCCGAGGGCCGACGACAGGACGAAGGCCAGGTAGATCGCGTTGGCGATCCAGAAGGGCGCGGCCTCGGCCATCGCCAGCAGGAGTCCGACGACCGCGCCGATCACGACGAACGACTGGCCGACGTACTCGCCGAACCGGTGGATCTCCCGGTCCCGCCGGTCCTTGGTGTTGTCCTCCGGGGCGGCGAGGGCCGACACCGCGACGTGCCCCGCGACGGAGGCGGCGATCGACAGCCCGACCGTCCACAACAGGGCCGCCACGTACGGCGCTTGATCCAGCTCCACCCCGGCGGGGCGCGCCAGCACCCACCACAGGTACGCCGCGTACGACGTCACCGCGACCACCAGCATGATCCAGGCGCGTTTCTCTTCGACCGCCACTGCCACCACCACCGCCCATGTCAAGAAAACCAGACACCTGGAGTGTCAAGGACGCGCGACATCGTGTCAAGCATTCTTTACCTCGCCCACCATGTGGTCCTACTGGGGCAGTTGTGCGAGGTCATGACAGGCTGGGGCCATGCAGTTGCGCGATGTGATCTCGTCCCGGCTCCTTCGGCTCGTCGACGACGGGCGGGCCGGTCGGGCGGACCGGGACGGCGACGACGGGCTCGACCGGCCCGTGCACCGCACGGTGACCATCGACCTGCCGGACCCGCGGCGGTTCGTCTCCCCCGGCGACCTGGTACTGACCGGACTGATCTGGCTGCGACAGGATCCCGAGCGCCCCGACGCCTACGTACGGATCCTCGTGGAGGCCGGCGCCGCCGCACTCGGCGCCGGCGAGGCCGAGTTCGGGCACGTGCCCAGCGCGTTGGAGGAGGCCTGCACCCGGCACGGACTGCCACTGCTCGCGATCGGCGTGAACGTCTCCTTCACCTCGATCGCTGAGTTCGTCGCCCGCCGACAGGCCGGGGCACGGGTGGGGAACCTGGCGGCGCTGGTGGACCGGCACCGGCGACTGACGACGGCCGGCGGTACCGGTGGCGGGGCCGAGGCCCTCCTGGAACTGCTGTGGTCCGAACTCGACCTGCGCGCCCACCTCGTGTCCCCCACAGGCCGGCTGGTCGCCGGCACCCGACCGGCCCTGCCCGAGGAGACGGCGACGGCCCTCGCCGCCCGGTTCCTGACCGCGGAGCGGTCTCGCCGGCGGCCCCCGCACCGCACGAGGGTCCACACCACGGCCTACTCCCTGTTCCCCGTGCGGTCGGGCCCGGGCGCCGGGGCCGCGCCGACGGACTGGCTGGTGGCGGTGGAGGCCGACAGCGGCGACTGGCCCGGCGAACACATCGACCTCGTCGAACGGTTGGCCGCCCTGATGGCGGTGGAGCGCGCCGGCCGGCACGCCGACCGTGCCCCGGGGCGGCGGGCGGCGGGGCGGCTGCTCGGCCCGTTGGAATCCCCCGCGGGCGGCGGCGTGGCGGCTCCCTCGGAGGCCGCGGCCCGTCTCGCCACGACCCTGACCGGAGCGGACGGGCCCGGCGACGGGGTCCGTTGGCAGCCGGTGGCGGCGCGGTGGGAGACCCTTACGGGCGGTGCGCCCGTGGCGGACCTGCTGGAGGAGGTACTGCTGCACCCGCGGTGCCTCGGCCCCGACGCCGCGCACCGGATCGCGGTGACGGCGACCGGGGACGCGGGCGAGGCGGTGGCCTTCGTCCTCCTGGCGCGGGGCGAGGAGTTGACGTCCGAGGCCGTACGACACGTGGCGGGCGCGGCCCTGCCGCTCGCGCTGCGGGACGGGGAGCGCTTGAGCCTGGGGCTCGGCGACCCGGTCGAGGACGCGGCCGACCTGCGGCACGCCGTGGCGGAGGCCCGCCACGCCCGTCAGGTGGCGGCCGCACCGAGGACGGCCGGGACCGGGCCGGCGTCGTCCGTCGGCGTGTGCGGCCCCGCCGACATGGCCTCGCACGTGATGTCCCTGCTGCCGCTGATCCCGGCGGAGGTCCGACGGGCGTTCAGCCGGCGGCTGCTGTCCCCGTTGTACGAGTACGACCGCCGGCACCACAGCGACCTGGTCCCCACGCTGCGGTCCTTCCTGGACCACGACGGGTCCTGGGCCCGCTGCGGGGAGTCGCTGCACCTGCACGTGAACTCGTTGCGCTACCGGATCAGCCGCATCGAGTCGCTGACGGGCCGCAACCTGGCCCGACTGGAGGACAAGATGGACTTCGTCGCGGCGCTGCGCATGCACTGACGCCGGCCGCCCGGAACCGTACGCGGGCCCCGGGCGGGCCGGGCTCAGGCGCGGCCGGCCGGGTCCTGGTCCTGGACCGAACGCCGGTCCGCCGCCGTCTCCGTCCCCGTCTCCGTCCCCGTCCCCCGCTCCGGGGACGTCGCCGGCGAGGGCACCGCGGCGAGCACGGGCGGGGCGGGCGGCGTACGGCGCCCGGTGATCCATACGGCCACGGGCTGGGTCCAGCGGGCGGTGAGGGGTCCGATGATCACCAGGAGCAGGACGTAGGCGGTGGCGAGCGGGCCCAAGGCGGGTTCGATGCCGGCGGTGACGGCGAGGCCCGCGATGACGATGGAGAACTCGCCGCGGGCGACGAGCGTGCCTCCGGCCCGCCAGCGCCCGTTGACCCCGACGCCGGCCCGCCGGGCGGCCCAGTAGCCGGTGGCGATCTTCGTCAGCGCGGTCACCACGGCGAGCGCGAGCGCCGGCAGCAGCACGGGCGGAATGCTCGCGGGGTCCGTGTGCAGACCGAAGAAGACGAAGAACACGGCGGCGAAGAGGTCCCGCAGCGGGCTCAGCAGGGTGTGGGTGCCCTCGGCGACTTCACCGGAGAGCGCGATGCCGACGAGGAAGGCCCCGACGGCGGCGGATACCTGGAGCTGCTGCGCGACGCCGGCGACCAGCAGGGTCAGGCCGAGGACGACGAGGAGGAGCTTCTCCGGGTCATCGCTGGAGACGAAGCGGGAGATGACCCGGCCGTAGCGGACGGCCACGAACAGCACGGCGCCCGCGACGCCGAGGGCGATGGCCAGGGTGAGGCTGCCCGCGGCGAGGCCGACGCCCGCGAGGAGCGCGGTGACGATCGGCAGGTAGACGGCCATGGCGAGGTCTTCGAGCACCAGGATGCTGAGGATGACCGGCGTCTCGCGGTTGCCGAGCCGCCCCAGGTCCCCCATCACCTTGGCGATGACCCCGGAGGACGAGATCCAGGTGACCCCCGCCAGCACGACGGCGGCGACCGGTCCCCAGCCCATCAGCAGCGCGGCGACCGCACCGGGTACGGCGTTGAGCGTGAAGTCGACGAGACCGGCGGGGTACTGGGTCTTGAGGTTCGACACCAGATCGCTGGCGGTGTACTCGAGGCCGAGCATCAGCAGGAGCAGGATGACGCCGATCTCGGCGCCGATGGCGACGAACTCCTCGCTCGCGCCCAGCGGCAGGAGCCCACCGGTGCCGAAGGCGAGGCCCGCGAGCAGGTAGAGCGGGATCGGGGAGAAGTGGAAGCGGCCGGCGAGCCTGCCCAGCAGACCCAGGCCGAGGATGATCGCACCGAATTCGATCAGGAAGACTGCGGAATGCACGTGCGGATCACTCCCGTCCGAGTATCGAGGCGGCGGCGTCGACGCCCTCGCGGGTGCCGATCACGATGAGGGTGTCGCCGCCGGCGAGGCGGAAGTCGGGCGCGGGCGAGGGGCGGGCCTCGGCGCGGCGCAGGACGGCAACCACGGACACGCCGGTCTCGGTGCGCATCCGGGTCTCGCCGAGCACGCGGCCGTTCCAGTGCGAGTGCGCCGACAGTTCGATGCGCTCGGCGACCAGGCCCAGGTCGGTGGTGTGCAGCAGGTTCGGGCTGTGGTGCGCGGGCATCAGGGCGTCGATCAGGGACGTGGTCTCCGCGCCCGTCAGGTGCAGCGACTGGGAACACGCGTCGGGGTCGTCGGCCCGGTACACGTTGACCGTCCGGGTCCCGTCCCGGTGCGCGATCACCGACAGGTGTCGGTGTTCCCGGGTGGTGAGGTCGTACTGCACGCCGATGCCGGGCAGCGGTGTCGTGCTCATCCGTGGAGCAGGCACAGCCCATCCCCCTCAATCTCGTTCTTTGCGATGGTGGTGTGGCGCGCGGCGGATTCAGGCAGGTGATCCAGCGCGGCAAGACCATATGTTGCCACCTGCGAACGAGCCGGGGATATGGGTGTCATGACGGATGGACACGGGCCCGAACGGCGACGAGGATGGAGCGGGGGCCTCTCGCACCAAGGCCGCACCACGGCCGCACGAAGGCCGCGCCAAGCCGTGTGAAGGCCGCACGAAGGGAGCCGTCGTGACGCGTTGGACCGTCGCCCATGACGCGGGCAGGCCCGAGGGGCGCCCGTGCGGGCATCTGGACACGGCCGGCGGGGGCGAGCCTCCCGCGGCCGGCGACGGCTGCGCCGCGTGCCTGGCGGCCCGACGGTCGTGGGTGCACCTGCGGCTGTGCCTGAGCTGTGGTCACGTCGGTTGCTGCGACAGCTCCGCCGGCAAGCACGCCGCGTCGCACGCCGCCGCCTCGGGTCACCCGGTGGCCCGGTCCGCCGAGGACGGCGAGGCGTGGGCCTGGTGCTACCGGGACGAGGTCTTCCTCGTCCCGGTGACCGGCGGCCGACCCGCCTGAGACCGCTCAGGCGCGGACGGTACGCAGGACCTCGCGCGCGGCGCGGGCGCCGGAGGCCAGCGCGCCCTGGAGCGAACCGGTCGCCCGGTGGTCGCCGCACAGGTGCAGGCCGTCGGCGATCCGGGTGGGCCGGCTGAGCGGCCACGGCGGGAGCATGACGGGCAACGCCCCCTCCACCGTGACGGCGGCGACCGGCTCCCACCGGCCCGCGTCCGTCCCGTAGGCCTCGGACAGCGCCGCCAACAGGTCCGCCGAGGCTTCGGGAGCGCCCGCGCCCAGGACCGACGTGGACACCAGGGCGCGGCCGTCGCTCGCGTAGGACGGAGCCACCTCGGTCAGCACGCAGCTGTTCAGGAACCTGCGCTTCGCGTCGAGCAGCAGGGTCGGCTCCTTCAGCGGGGACGTGGCGCAGGCGTGGTAGTACGTGGTCACCGTGCGGGTGGCGACGGCCGGCCGGCCGGGGAGCAGGCGGGACGCGGTGGCCGGGTCGGTGGCGACGACGACGGTGTCGGCCTCGCGGGAGGAGCCGTCGGCGAGGACCACTCCCCCGTCGGCGACGGAGGCGACGGCGGTGCCCAGCGCCAGCCGACCGGCCGGGACGGCCTCGGCGAGTTGCTCCGGCACCGCGCCGATGCCCAGGGCGGGCAGCGCCTGGGTGCCGCGCAGGAAGCTGCGCCAGATCAGGTGGAACACCCGGCTGGAGGTCTCCAGGCGGTCTTCGAGGAACACGCCGGCCAGGAAGGGGCCCAGTACTTCCTCGGTCAGGGGGGCCGGCAGGCCCCAGGAGCGCAGGGCCTCACGCGTGCCGGTCTCCGGCAGCCGCTTGAGGACCGGGGCCGGCAGCAGCAGGCCCGCCGCGCCGAGCGCGCCCGTGGCGGCGGCGCCCGCCGGGGACAGCCGGCCGTCGCGCAGCAGGCGGAGGGCCTCGCCGGGCCGCCGGGTCGGATCCGCGAAGCGGACGCGTCCCCGGTCGGTGTGGACGAGCATGCCGGGGGTGAACGGGCGTAGCCGCAGGGCGCGCAGGTCCAGGCGGCGTTTGACCTGGGGGTAGGAGGTGTTGAACACCTGGAAGCCCCGGTCGAGGCGGAACCCGTCGCGTATATCGGTCCGCATGCGGCCGCCCACCCGGTCGGACGCCTCCAACAGGGACACCTCCGTCCCGGCGCGGGCGAGGTCCGCGGCGCAGGCGAGGCCCGCCGCCCCGGCGCCGACCACGATGACGGAGCGGTTTCCTCCACGGGTGCCGCGCGTGCCGGGCATGGGCCGCCGTCCTTTCCGTCCTACGGCTGCTGCTGTCACTGCCCCTTCGGCCCCGAACCGCCCGCCGGATGCACCCCGGGGGACGACCGGCTTCGGCTCAGCGGTCGGTGGCGGGCATCGGGCCGAGGTCGAGGAGCGCGAGGGCGGCGGCGGTGGCGGTCCGGTGCCACGTGCGGGCGTCGCGGAGCATGGCGTGGCTCCCGTACGGCATCGCGATGCCCTCGGCCGGTGTGCCGCGGGCGCGGGCGCGGCGCAGGTACGCCCAGGTGTCCTCGGCACGGGTGACCCGGTCCGCTTCGTCGTGGAGCAGGACGATCGGGGTGTCCCGGAGGTGGGCCACCGGTTCGCCGGGCGGACACCAGGGGGCGAGGCCGACGACGCCCCGGACGTCCGCCTCGTCGGCCACCCGGAGGGCGGCGCGGGCGCCCATGGAGTGCCCGATCAGCACGACCGGTATCGGCCCGGCGCTGCGGCGCAGTTCCCGTAGGGCCCGCCGGGCGTCCTCGACGGGGTCCGCCCGGTCGCCGTTCCACCCCCGGTGCCGGTAGCGGACGTCGCCCACCAGGATCCGCTCCGCCCGGCCGGCGCGCAGCACGGCGGCGGCGAAGGGGCGCATGCGCAGCGACGGCAGGCCGACGCGTGGGGGCGGCGCGAGTCCTTCCGCACGGCCGCCGTGGAGCAGCAGCACGGCGCAGTCGGGCCGCCGCGGCGCCCGTCGCACCCGCAGGGCGTCCGCGGACGCACCGGCCTCACGGGCCCCGCGCGAGTCCCGGGAGGGCCCGGCGGGGCGGTCGGTCACGGGGGTCACCGGGACCCCTCGACGAGGAGCAGCTGACGGACGTCGAGGTAGCGGGCCCGGAACCCGGCTTCGGAGTAGGCGAGGTACAGCTCCCACATGCGGCGGAACGTACGGTCGAACCCGAGGTCGGCCACTTCGTCGGCGCGGGTGGTGAACCGTTCGCGCCACAGGCGCAGCGTCTCCGCGTAGTGGTCGCCGTAGCCCTCGTCGGAGACGACGCCGAGGCCCGCGCGGCCGGCGTGTTCCTCCATGGCGCGCCGGGAGGGGATCAGTCCGCCGGGGAAGACGTACTTGCTGATCCAGGTGTGGGTGCGGTCGGTGAGGAGCATCCGGTCGTGCGGCATGGTGATGGACTGGAGGGCGATCCTGCCGCCCGGGGCGAGGGCGCCGCGCAGGGACCGGAAGTAGACGGGCCAGTAGTCGGCGCCGACGGCCTCGATCATCTCCACGCTGACGACGGAGTCGTACGTGCCCCGCACCTCGCGGTAGTCCCGCAGCCGTACGGTGACCCGGTCCGAGAGGCCCGCCGCGGCGATCCGGCGCTCGGCCAGGTCCCGTTGCTCGGCGGAGAGGGTGAGCGTCACGACGTCGGCGCCCCGGGAGGCGGCGCGCAGCGCGAGTTCGCCCCAGCCCGTGCCGATCTCCAGGACGCGGCGGCCCGGACCGACGCCGGCCAGGTCGAGCAGCCGGTCGATCTTCCGGTGTTGCGCCGTCTCCAGGATTTCGGGGCGGGCGGGGAAGGCGGTGAACACGGCCGAGGAGTAGCTCAGCGACGGGTCGAGGAAGAGTTCGAAGAGCTCGTTCGACAGGTCGTAGTGGTGCTGGATGTTCTCCCGGGCGCCTTCCGGGGTGCCGCGCTGCGCGTCGGGCCTGCTCCGCACCCAGGCGGCGCGCAGCCGGCGCAGCGGGGCGGGGACGAGTTCGTCGACGTGGGCGGCGAGGACGGTGAGGACACCGGGCAGGTCGGCGGCGTCCCATTCGCCGGCCATGTACGACTCGCCGAAGCCGATGAGGCCGTGGGCGGCGATCCGGCGGAAGAAGGCGTCCGGGTCGTGGACGGTGAGCTCGGGGCCGTTGCCGCAGGGCGCGAGGTCACCGAGGCGCACGCGCAGCGGGAGCCGGGCGAAGGCGCGCCGCAGGAGCCCGCGGGCGATGGCCGTGTGACCCAGTGGCGGTTCCGGGCACCGCACCACGTCGGGCCAGGACCGGGGGCCGGCCGGTATCCGCAGGCGGGGAACGGACTGGTCCTCACGCGTGGCACGAGGCGTCGAGAGGGTCACGAAGTGGGGCCTTCCGGTCGCTGCGTTCCGCGCCGGGCCGCTGTGTGTCGTGCCGCCCGGCAGCGGCCTGTCACCTGTCCTTCGCGGCCGGCGCGGATTCGGATGGGTCGGGTTATTCACGGCCCGGCGCTTCCCCCACGACGGACCCCGGAGGTGCCGCGTTTGATCCGTTCGTGCCCGTTGCCGCGCCTCACCCGCCTCCCGCGGCAGATGTTTTCGCCTTTCGACAACGCCCGGACCTGCGACGACGAGGCCCGAGGGGCGTTCCGGACGGCGGGTCGTCGCGCGATGCCGCGGGCCGCGTGTCGAAATGGGAGCCACGGCTCCGACGTCCCCTGCGAGAGGCCACCGCGGAGGTGGCCAACGATCTGGAGGAGTGGCACCCCATGAAGTACATGCTGATGGTCCTCGGCAACCAGGCCGACTACGACGCCATGGCCGGCAAGGGCAGCCCCGGCAATCCGGCCTGGTCCGAGGCGGACGTCAAGGCGATGTTCGACCACATGAACGCGCTGAACGACGACCTCGCCGAGTCGGGCGAGTGGGTCGACGGCCAAGGCCTCGCCGAACCGCGCGGGGCCCGGCTGGTGACCGCCGGCGCCGACGGCTCGCCGATCGTGTCCCACGGTCCGTACGGGGAGACGAAGGAGGTGCTCGCCGGCTACTGGATCGTCGACGTCACCGATTTCGCGCGGGCCGCCGAGATCGCCGCCCGGGCCTACGCCTGCCCCGTCCCCGAGGGCGCCCCGAACTACCCGGTCGTCGTCCACCCGGTCGGCGAGGGCGTGGGGACCGAGATGTGACGACGGGCCCCGTCCCCGAGGACCTGCTGCGCCGCACGGCGCCGCAGGTCCTCGGCGCGCTCGTGCGCCGCTACGGCCACTTCGACCTCGCCGAGGACGCCGTGCAGGAGGCGCTGCCGGCCGCCGCCCGGCAGTGGCCGCGCGAAGGACGGCCCGACAATCCGCGCGGCTGGCTGATCCGGGTCGCCTCGCGTCGGCTGACGGACCTGCTGCGCGGCGAGGAGGCGCGCAGGCGCCGCGAGGAGTCGGCCGCCGCGCTGACCCCGCGCGACGAGTTCCTCGCCCCGCCGCCGGGCGAGGCCCGCGCCCCGGCCGAGGACGACACCCTGAAGCTGCTGTTCCTGTGCTGTCGCGCCGACCTGGGCCCGGCCGCCCGGATCGCGCTGACCCTGCGCGCCGTGGGCGGTCTGACCACCGCCGAGATCGCCCGGGCGCTGCTGGTCCCGGAGGCGACGGTGGCGCAGCGGATCAGTCGGGCGAAGCGTCGGATCCGGGCCGCGGGGGCTCCTTTCGGCATGCCGGACGAGGACGACCGCGCCGAGCGGCTCGGGGACGTCCTCCAGGTGCTCTACCTGATCTTCAACGAGGGCCACACCGCCACCTCCGGCCGTGAACTGCGGCGCGCCGCGCTCGCCGTCGAGGCCATCCGTCTCACCCGGGCCGTCCACGCCCTGCTCCCCGCCGACGGGGAGGTGGCCGGCCTGCTGGCCCTGATGCTGCTCACCGACGCGCGACGGGAGGCCCGTACGACGCCCGACGGCAGCCTGGTCCCGCTCGCCGAACAGGACCGCGGACGCTGGGACGCGGCGGCGATCGCCGAGGGGGTCGCCCTGGTCCGCGACGCCCTGACGCGGGCGCCGCTCGGCCCGTACCAGGTGCGGGCCGCCATCGCGGCCGTCCACGACGAGGCCGCCCGCGACGAGGACACCGACTGGACGGACATCCTCGGGTTGTACGAGGTCCTGATCCGGCTGGTGCCCGGGCCGGCGGAACTGTTGGGCCACGCGGTGGCCGTGGCCATGGTGCACGGCCCGGACCGGGCCCTCGCCCTGCTGGCCGACCTGGAGCGGGACGAACACCTCGCGGGTCACCACCGCCCGGAGGCCGTACGGGCCCACCTGTTGGAGCGGGCCGGCGACACGGTGGCGGCCCGTGCCGCCTACACCAGGGCCGCCGAGCTGACCCTCAGCCTCCCCGAGCGGCGCTACCTGCGCTCCCGGGCCGCCCGGCTCGGCGAGGACCCCGACGGCGATGCCAACGACCGGGCAGGGGCGTCCGCATGACGGACAGGAACCTCGCCTGTCGGACCCTGCGCCTACCCTTGATCACATGAGCCCGACCCCTGACTCCACGACGACCGGCCGCCCCCTCTCCGACATCAACGCGGACATCCGTTGCCTGTTCGCCCGCGCCGAGGGGCGTCTTCGTGACGACGAGCGGGTGCGCCACGCGGGGCTGCTGGAGGAGTGGGCGTCGGCGATACGGGCGTCGGTCGTCACGGCGGCCTGAGCGGAGGCCGCCGGGCGGTGCACGGGGTAGGGCCGATCGGGTGAAGAAGAGCAACCTGCCGCAGGTCCGGGCGTTGATCAAGCCGCTCACCACCGTGCACTCGTGCAACAGAAGGACCATGATGATCAAGAAGATGATGGCCACCGCCGCCGCCACCGCCTCCATCCTCGGCGCCGGCGCCGCTGTTGCCGCTCCGGCCATGGCCATCGGCAACGACAACGGGATCAACACCGTCAACGGCAACGGCGCTTCCCAGGTCTACGGCAACCAGAAGACCCACGGCGACCAGAGCCCGCAGCTCGGCCTCGTCCAGGGCACGCTCAACAAGCCCTGCATCGGCCTGCCGGCCAAGGTCAACGCCCAGTCGCTGATCGCCGCGCTGAACATCGGTGTCCAGGACATCAACGTCCTGTCCAACCCGCAGAACCAGCAGTGCACCGAGAACTCCACCCAGGCCAAGGGTGACGAGCCGCTCTCGCACATCCTCAGCAACATCCCGGTCCTCTCGGGCAACGTGTCCGCCAACAGCTGACCCGGTCCTCTCTTCGAGCCGGGGCCTCCGACGCCTGCGCGAGTGCCCACGGGGCCCCGGCTTGCACCACCCCCGGATCCGCGGATCCGAACCTCCCCGTGGGCACCACCCTTGATGCCAAGAGCCTCCGGCCCGGTGGGCCGGAGGCTCTTGGCGTGTCCCGGGGCCCGACGGGTCCGGGCCTCCGGCGGGAAACCGCGCGCGCCTACTCGCCGTCCGCGCGGGATCCCTCCCCGCGCGAACCCTCCGCGCCCGGGCCGGCGGCGTCGCGCGGGTGCCAGTGCGAGGCCGTCTTGCCCGACGCGAGCTGGTCCACCACCTCGGCGAGGTCCAGGCACGCCTGCTCGATCCGCAGCCGGATGGTGTTCTGCTCGGTGACGAGCGCCGACAGCAGCAAAGAGGTGAGGGCCGCGCTGCCGTTGAGCGCCTGGAGGTTGACCATCCCCTCCACGAAGGTGTGGTGGGCGAAGGGGCCCACGCGGGCGATCGCCGCGGCGTTCGCCATGACCGACACGAGCAGCATGACGGGGGCGCTCCCCGCCAGTTGGAACCGCAGGGCCGCCCAGATCAGGAGCGGGAAGACGAGGAAGAGCAGGGCCAGGCCGCTCCTGGTCGCCAGCAGCGTGATGGCGAGCGAGCCGACGGCCAGGGCGGCGGCCTCGGCCCACCGGTAGGGGTCCTGGGACACGTGGACCTTGTGCGCGACCAGCAGCAGCGGCGTCAGCACCAGCACGCCCATCGCGTCGCCGGCCCACCACGTCCACCACACCGTCCAGAATCCACCGTCCGGCAGGCTGTGGGTGAGGACCAGCAGCCAGGCGCCGACGGTCGCGCTGATCAGCATCGGCGCCAGACCTCCGAGGAACACCAGGGCCACCCCGTCGCGCAGCCGGTCCAGGTCCCGCCGGAAGCCGACCCGGCGCAGCATCAGGGCGGCGCACACGGGGGCGAGGGTGTTGCCCGCGACGATCACCAGGCCGCCCGGGTCCTCGGAGCCGAGCGAACGGATGACGAGGAACGCGCCGAGCGCGATGCCCGGCCAGACCCGCAGGCCCTGCCAGAGCAGGCAGGCGAGGGCGATACCGGTGGGCGGCCACAGCGGGGTGACGACCGCTCCTTCGATCACCACCTGCTGGAGCAGCCCGATCCGGGCGCCCGCGAAGTAGGCAGCGGCAACGGCGAGGACCCGGACCACGGCCAGGAACGGACGTCGGAAGCCCTCGGTGCGCATCACTGCATCAGACAACAGCTCCGGCCCGTCGGCGCGGCGTGACACGCCTCAGGCGTCGCCCGTGTCACCCGGTCCGGCCCGGAAGGCCTCGTGGCGCAGCACCAGGACGGCCGCGTCGTCCTCGTGGCCCGTCGAATCGGCGACCTTCATCACCTCGGCGGCCAGCGCCCCCGGTTCCGCGCCGGCGGCGGCGCGGGCCGCGGCGGCCACCCGTGCCAGCCCGGCCTCCATCGGGAACGACGGGCCTTCGACGACCCCGTCGGTGACCAGGACGTACGAGCCCGCCGTCGTCAGTCGGCGCCGGGTCACGGGGTACTCGGCGCCGGGCAGCATGCCGAGCGGGGTCCCGCCCTCGTCCTCGACGACGCCGGACCGGCCGTCAACGGTGGCCCAGACACCGGGCACGTGGCCTGCGCGGGCCGTCTGGATCTCCCAGGTGTCGGGGTCGAACCGGAGGAAGGTGCAGGTGGCGAAGAGGTCGCAGTCCACGGAGAGCAGCAGGTCGTTGGCCCGGCTGAGCACCTCGCCCGGATCGGCGGCGGCCGCGGCCACCGCGCGGACCGCGATGCGGACCTGACCCATGAAGGCGGCGGCCTCCACGTCGTGGCCCTCCACATCGCCGATGGAGAAGCCGAGGGCTCCGCCGGGGAGCGCGAAGCCGTCGTACCAGTCGCCGCCGATGCTCAGGCCGTGGCGGGCGGGCGTGTACCGGGCGGCCGTGCGCAGGCCGGGGACGGCGGGGAGCGAGGCGGGGAGGATCTCGCGCTGGAGCGCCTCGGCGAGTTCCACGCGGGCCTGCTGGAGTTCCGCGCCTTCCCTGGCCTGGGCCGTCAGTCGGCCGAGCCTCGTCAGCAAATCGTCGGCGGTCTCCGACCGCGGGGACCGATGGGAGGTCATGGGCCCTCCGGGGTACGTCCGCCTTCAGGGTTCTGACGCGAGACAGCACTCATCATATTTCGGCGGTCCGCTGATCACATCCGCGTCCGTGCGGCGCCGGCGTTTGAGGTGCGGGATCCGGGCCACACGAGGGGGTACGAGTTCCCGTTCGACTCCAGGGAGTGATCAGCTGTGCCGGACAACGAGAAGCGTCGGGCCAATGCCGAGCAGGCCGTGGGCAAGCTCAAGGAAGCGGCGGGTCGTGCGGTGGGCAACGACCGGCTGGCCGCCGAGGGCCGCAGCGAGCGGACGAAGGGTGACCTGCGTCAGGCCAAGGAAAAGATGAAGGACATCTTCCGGCACCGGAAGCACTGACCGCTTCCGTCGTCATCGGGCCCCCGGGGTGGGGCCGGGCCGCGGCCCGGCCCGGAAGA
>NZ_JBEZKS010000005.1:0-181471 GCF_040651775.1 Streptomyces sp. NPDC048383 | reverse complement strand
TTGAACGCCGCGAACTGCGCCGGGTCCTTGATCATCTGCTGGGCGATCGCCTTGGCGCTCGTGGGGGCCGCCTGGGCGGGGACCGTGGCGAGCATCGAGCCGGCGACGCCGAGGGCGACGACGGTGCCCGCGAGGGCCTTCTTCGAGGCGGCGATGCGGCGGATGACGGTGTTCGACACGGGGAACCTTCCACAGGGGACGAGGACGGTCGCGGCATGCCGAGGGCATGCGTGATCCCTTCACGCGGTGGAGAGGGGCTCGTCAGCGGCGGGTGGAGCACCCGTGCCGCCCGGCGACTCATCCAGTTCTACCGACGCCCCACCTGCCTGGCAACGAGCCCTTCTACTACCCGCCCTCGCAGCCGGGGACCGACAGCCCGTCGGCCGGTCCGCGGGCAGGAGGGCGGGCGCGGGCCGGCGCGGAGCGCCGCCGCGGACCTTCGCGGCCTACTATCCGGGCTCGTATGTGACGTGGGTCCTGTGGGACGGCTCACCCCGGAGCCGCCCGAATCTCGCTGAACGTCACCGCTCGTACGCGCTTTCGGGGACGCGGCAGCGGTTGGTGGGCGAGCCGGACGACCGCTATGACCCCCGTCGGCCCGCTTCGTCACCGCATCAATCGCGTCACCCTGCATGGCGGCCCGGTGAATCGCGCGCGGCCGTCACCAGGGCGGGTGGTGTTCGGGCGCAGGTCCTGGCCCGAGGTGGGCCGTGTCCGCGTGCGCTCCGGAGGGGCGGGGCGCACGCCACGAGCTGCGGGGATGGCCGGTGGCGATCCGATATGCGGATGACCTGTCCGTAAAGCGATCCTCGGTTGGTGACCTTCCTTCAAGTCTGGCAGCCTCAAACCTAGTTGAGCACTGCATAAGAGATGCAGCGCCGCAATCAACCTTCGAATCGAAAGCGAGTTCCGTCGTGCGTCACCGCCTAGCGACCGTCTCCGCAGCCGCGCTCCTTTGCCTCGCAGGCGCCACCGGCGCGGCGCAGGCCCAGCCCGCGAGCCTGTACGCCCCCTCGGCCATGGTCTTCACCGTGACCCAGGGCGCGAGCGACACCACCGGCACCGTCCTGCGCGCGACCACCCTCAGCTGCGCCTACACCGCCGAGGGCACGCACCCCGCCCCCCGGGCCGCGTGCGACGCCCTCAACGCCACCGACGGCGAGCTCAACCACCTGCTGGCCGCCCCGGATCCGGACCGGGCCTGCCCGATGATCCACGACCCGGTCACCGTCACCGCGAACGGAGTGCTGCGCGGCCATCACGTCGCGTGGAAGCACACCTTCTCCAACGCCTGCGTGATGTCCGCGACCCTCAACGGCAACCCGGTCTACGCGTTCTGACGTCCCGGAGTCACAAGTCGCCCCGCCCGTTCGTTCGCGTCAGGCCCCCTCGGGGGTCGGCGCGAACGCGGGCATGAGCGTGGCCAGCACCGATGCCATGTACCCCTCCGGGATGGGGCGCGTACGCAGCAGCCACGTGTGGTAGACCGGGCCGTAGACGAGTTCGACGACGAGTTCGAGGTCGAGGTCGCCCCGGATCTGGCCGGCCGCGCGGGCCGCGGCGAGGCGGGCCACGCACCCGTCGATGGCGACGCGCAGGATGCGCGTGACCCCTTCCGCGGCGGCCTCCTCACTCTGCGCGGCGGCGATCAGGCCGCGCCAGAGCCTGCCGAAGTCCGACTGGAAGAGGCTCATCACGTTGGTGGTCTGGGTGACCAGATCGGCCTGGATGTCGCCGGTGTCGGGGAAGCCGGCGGACGCGTCCCGCGCCGCCTCGATCGCCTCGATGAGGATGGCGGCCTTGGACGGCCACCAGCGGTAGATCGTCGTCTTGCCCACGCCGGCCCGTCCGGCGATGCCCTCGATGGTGGTCGTGGCGAAACCCCGTTCGACACAGAGGGCGACGGTCGCGTCGAGGATGGCCTGACGCGCGTCTTCGTTGCGGATGGCAGGTGGCACGAGTCGATCCTAACGCCACGCAACGCTACGTCTCGTGTTGACAAAGGGTGGCGCGCGCCGGCATCGTGGCGGAACCGCAACGGTTCGTTTCGTATCGATACGTTTGTTGCGCAACGGGGGACGTCGCCGCCACCCTCAGGGGTGGCGGCGACGCACAACTGGAGAGCGGTGCCGTCCGCCGCTTCTCTCGCCTATTCCGAGCTGTTGCCGAGCATCAATCGATCACGGCTCGTCTGTAGCTCCCCACGTCAAGCCGGTGTGTGACTGAGCACTGCAGTTGGCCCCTGAGCGTTCCAGACGAGCGCTGCAGAGGGCCCAACCGCAGCGGACGGAGACATGCGGCAAGATGCGGACGCATGACCCTCTCATCACGTTTCACCATGCCGGGCCAGATCCGGGCTGTGGCCACATCCGACCCCTCCGGGCCACTGACCGTGACCGGCTACGGCCCGAATCCGCTGGCGACCGTCATCACGAGGGTCGACCTTTCAGGCAAGGTGGCGTGGCAGCGGACCTACCCTGGGACAGGCAAGCCGCAATCCCGGCTGGCCGCGGACGGCGCGCTGTGGCTCGCCTACCCAGACCGCGACGGTCAGCTCCTGGAAGGTGTTCTGCCGGACGGTTCCACTGGGCCCACCGTCCGCCCGGAGTGCCGCGCCGATGAGGAGATCGGCGCATTCGTCCTCCTCGACGACGGGTTCGTCATTTCCTGGGTCAGCGGCTCCCGCATGGTCCGTAGGGAACGAAGCCGACCCACCTCTGTACCGGAGCCTCGCGTGGCCCGGTACACGAGAGAGGGGGAGTGTCTCTGGTCCACGCCCATTGCGCTCGGTGCGGTGTCGTTCCCGGGCGTGGTGGAGATGGGAGACCGAACCGGATGGGAGGTCCGGCCGCGTAGGCCTTGGGTCCCGGAGGAGATCGGCAGTGATCACTGGGAGCCACTGCTCGTATCGGCCGACCGGATCGCAGCCAGCTTCACCGACACACGGGGTGGCATCGGAAGGACGTTCTTCCTCGACCTCGACAGCGGCGAGACCGTCTCGGTCACCGCTCCCGCTCCCACAGGCCGAAAGGCGATAGCTGGCCCTGGCCAGTTCCTGCTCGGATCCCAGGGTTACGGTGCCTTCACGACCGGCCGCTTCGGCCGGGACGGCGTCGAAACCGCGCGTTGGGCCAGCCACGGGGCAATGCTCGTCGACAAGAACGGCGGCGTCCGCGGCCCGGAGCTCGAAAACAGCCTGCCTTCGCGATCACGCTTTCGGCGGCTCGCACCGGACAACAGCCTTGTGGACGGGCCGCCGCTGACGGGTTACTACACGTCCTACCCCGCGATGGACTGCGAGGGAACCGCGGTGTTCTGGCGAGACGGCAAGCTGCTCGCTGTGGACACGGATCTCGCCGGACACGAGCTGTTCGCCATGGATGACAGCCGAGCGGTTATCGGTCGTGCGCTACTGCTGAGCGAAGGCAGTGTCGTTGTCTCCCTGGACAACGAGGTCCTGGTCTTCCGTACACCGCTGGGCTCCCTGGCCGAGGGCCCCTGGCCGTGCGGGGAAGCGAACCTCAGGGGCAATCCTCTCCTGAGCTGAAACTGCCTGCGTGACGGCGGAGGAGACTGAAGCTGAGCATGGAGTCGGCAGGACGGGTCGACTACAAGACTCGTTCACAGGACGCGCTCAACAGTCATGTCGCCTCGCCCTTCAGGTCCGGCCCGCCGCAGCAAGGAATCCCAGCCGGACGGCTACCGCGAAGGCGTACTTCCTCCGCGTGCCCGTGCTCGCGTTACGCATCCGAGCCGAGGCGAAGAACCCGTTGACCTCCGGCACCGACCAGCCATCGGCCCGCAGCAGCACCGGCTGTCCCAGCTGCGTACCGTGTGCATGCGCCCACTCCGCCGGCGTCGGCAGACCCGCCGGCACCGGATCAGCCGCGTACCATGAAACCTCCCGCCGCGGGTTGCGCCAATGCACCTGCCACCGCGCCAACGGACCGGCTTCCGCCTCAAGTTCATCGATCATCAACGAGTGAACATACAGCCACTGACAGTCGCTGAAATCCCAGCAACAGTTCCTTGTGGCTAGAGACCTCCGCCGTACCCCTTCGTGGTCGCAGATCCGGGCATCGCCGGGTCGCGGCGAGGTCGATCCGCTGCACAAGCAGTGCAACTTGTCGGCATCCAGCCACGTCGTCATTCTGGTTCTCTCGGGACCGGAGTCATGATCAGTGGGAGTGCCGATGAACCTGCGAGACGAACTCCCCGTCGACCATCCCCTCAGCCGGGTCTACCGGATCGGCGCCGCGCTGTGCGGAGTCCTCCTCCTCGTGTTCGGCTGCCTCGGATTCGCCGACAGCCTGTCCTCCTTCGACACCGCCGGGCGCAGCGTCGCCGGACTGTCCACCAACGGGTTGCTCAGCGCGATCTCCGTGGTCGTCGGGCTGTTGCTGTTCGTCGCCGCGCTGATCGGGGGAAACGTCGCGTCGAACGTCAACATCGGCGTCGGGGCGCTGTTCGTACTGAGCGGATTCGTCCACCTGTTCCTCCTGGGGCGGCCGGGCAACATCCTCGACTTCGGCATGTCGAACGTGATCTTCAGCTTCCTGATGGGGCTGCTGATCATGACGTTCGGCATGTACGGCCGGGTCAGCGGCGGCCTGGCGCACGACAACCCCTACTGGCAGAAGCGCCATCCCGGCCGGGCCGCCGGCGTCGGTCAAGAGCCCCGGACGGCGCTCACCACCCTCGACGCCCACCTGCCCGGTCGGTGACGGAGGGCCGCGTCGGGCGCGCGACCGAGGTGACTCGTACGACACGCCGAGGGACGGAGAAGCGCATGTCCATATCCGGAGTACCACCGGGCGAGACCCCGCCGGCAGAGGGTTCGACCGCGTCCGCGCACCCCGAGCGGGCGGACGGGGGCCTGTGGGAGCACCCGGGGATGTTCGTATTGCTCATCGTGATCGGGGCCCTGATGGTCGCCGGGTTCTTCATCGCCCGCATCTGGAGTTGGTGACCACCCCTGCGGCATCCCGCCGCCGGCTCGCCCTCAGCGCCGTACGAGGGCGAGCCGGCGGTTCAGCTCGGCCAGGAACCGCACCACGACGTGCAGTTCATGGGCGTCGAACTGGGCCCGGACGGCATCGGTGGACGTGGCCAGCGGACGGAAGTACTCGCGCGCCGCGACCCGGCCCGCCTGCGCGTAGTGCACGTGCACCACGCGTCGATCGTCGGCCGAACGCACCCTGCTGATGTGACCCGCCTTCTCCAGCCGGTCGAGACAGGCGGTCACCGCGCCGGACGTCAGGTTCATCCGCGTGCCCAGCCGCCCGGGCGTCATCGGTCCGGCGTCCTCCTCCTCGTGCTCCGCGTCGAGCACCGCGATGAGCGCCTGCACGTCGGTCAGGTGCAACCCCTGCGCCTGCGCGAACTCCTGGGAGATCCGGTTGAACTCCGCGTTCAGCGCGCGCAGCAGTACGGCGAAGGACTGCAATCCGATCGGGTCATCGCACGGAAGTACGGGCAGGGGCGTGTCAGCGCTTGGCATGGCACCAGCATATGATCTCTCGATGATTGAGATACTTCATCATTGAGTAACTTGGGGAGACCTTGATGACGCACACACCGCGATGGGCCCGCTGGCTGGTACCAGTCGTATTGCTGGTGATCTGGCTCGGCATCGGCGGAACGCTCGGTCCCTACGCGGGCAAGCTCGGCGAAGTGGCCACGAACGACCAGGCCGCCTTCCTGCCGCAGAGCGCCGAATCCACGCAGGTGGTCGAAGCGCGCAAGGACTTCGAGCGCTCCGAGTCGGTCCCGGCGATCGTCGTCTGGCAGGCTCCCGGGGGCGGCGCCGTCACCGACGGACAGCAGCAGGCGGCGGGGCGTGCCGTGGCCGCCCTCGCGGGGCGCGAGGGCGTCACCTCCGCGCCGTCCCCGGCCCTGCGCTCCGACGACGGCTCGGCCCTGCAGGCCGTGGTGCCCTTGGCCCCCGACCTCGGCGAGGAACTGCCCGCCGTCCTGGACGACGTGCGCGCCGCCGCGCGGACCGTACCCGGACTGAGCGCGAGCGTCGCCGGACCGGCCGCCACCCAGGCCGACCTCGCCGACGCCTTCGCCGGCATCGACGGGCTCCTGCTGGGCGTCGCGCTCGGCGCCGTCCTGCTGATCCTGCTGCTCGTCTACCGCAGCCTCCTGCTGCCGCTCGTGATCATCATCAGCGCCGTGTTCGCCCTCGGCCTCGCCTGCGCGGTCGTCTACGCTCTGGCGGACCACGGCGTCGTGCGGGTCGACGGCCAGGTCCAGGGCATCCTGTCGATCCTGGTCATCGGCGCCGCCACCGACTACGCACTGTTGCTGGCCGCCCGCTTCCGGGAGGAACTCGCCGCCCGCGACGACCGGACGGCCGCCGCCGTGGCGTCGCTCCGCCGCTCGGCGGGCGCGATCACCGCCAGCGCCGCCACCGTGGCCCTCGGCCTGCTCGCCCTGCTGGCCAGCGACCTGACGAACAACCGGGCCCTGGGGCCGGTCGGCGCCATCGGCATCGTCTGCGCGGTCCTGTCCACCCTGACGTTCCTGCCCGCCGTCCTCGTCCTCCTCGGCCGCGCCGCGTTCTGGCCCGCCACGCCGAAGCCGGCCGACGCCACCACGGAGGGCCACCGGCTCTGGCGCCGCGTCGCCGGCCTCATCGACCGGGCGCCGCGCCGCGTCTGGGTGTCGACGACCCTGCTCCTGGTCGTCCTCGCCGCCTTCGCGCCGACGCTCAACTCCCGGGGCGTCCCCCTCGACGAGATCTTCGTGAAGGACGCACCCTCCGTCGCCGCGCAGGAGACTCTCGGCCGGCACTTCCCCGGCGGGTCGGGACAGCCCGCGGTGATCATCGTGGACGCGGCCAAGGCCAAGGAGGTGGAAGCGGCGGTCCGGGGGACCGACGGAGTCGCCTCCGCCGCGCCCGTCACCGCCGCTGGTCGCCCCGGCGGCGGCGAGCCGCTGGTCGTCGACGGCAGGATCCGCATCGACGCCACCCTCACCGCGGCCGCCGACAGCGACGCCGCGAAGAACACCGTCGCCGAACTCCGGAGCCGCGTCCACGCCGTGCCCGGAGCGGAAGCGCTGGTGGGTGGCTACACCGCCCAGAAGTACGACACCGAGCAGACGGCGGCCCGCGACCGGACCCTCATCGTCCCGATCGTCCTCGCCATCATCCTGCTGATCCTCGTCCTGCTCCTGCGCTCCGTCCTGGTCCCCGTCCTGCTCGTGGCCACGGTGGCCCTCAACTTCCTGGCCACCCTCGGCGTTTCCGCGCTGGTCTTCCAGCACCTGCTCGGGTTCAGCGGCACGGACGCCTCCGTGCCCCTGTACGGATTCGTGTTCCTCGTCGCCCTCGGCGTCGACTACAACATCTTCCTCATGTCCCGGGTCCGCGAGGAAACCCTCACCCACGGCGTCCGGCAGGGGGTGCTGCGCGGCCTGACCACCACCGGCGGCGTCATCACCTCGGCCGGCGTGGTGCTGGCCGCCACCTTCGCCGCCCTCATGGTCATCCCGCTCGCCTTCCTCTTCCAGATCGCCTTCATCGTCGCCTTCGGAGTCCTCCTCGACACCCTCGTCGTCCGTTCCCTCCTCGTGCCCGCCCTCGTGATCGACATCGGGCCGAAGAGCTGGTGGCCCAGCTCCCTCGCCCGGGACGGGCACGCCAAGACAGCGGGGGCGGACGCGGCGAAGCCGTAGCGGCCGAGCCACCGGATCCGTACGGGGCCGGTCAGCGCTGACCCAACACGTTGATCACCCGGCCGTTGGGATCGCGGACGAAGAACCGCCGCACGCCCCCGGCTCGCCGGCTCGCCGGCTCGGCTTCGGACCGGACGTTGGGCACTCCGAACGTGAAGGGGCCGGGCGGCACGACCCGGCCGCCCGGCCCCATGGTCTCCCGTGGCGCCGGGCGGACGCGGGAAATCGACACGTGCGTGCTCCCCCGCAGCGCGCGGGCGCCTACCAGGTGTCGGTGAAACCGAGCGACCGCCGGCGGCCGGTGGTGCGAGACTCACTCCATGAAGCCCAACGATCCCAAGGACGACCTGCACCGCTACCTCGACGCGGCACGCGATGCCCTCATCTGGAAGCTGGACGGATTGTCCGAGTACGACATCCGACGCCCCCTGACGCCGACCGGCACCAACCTCCTCGGCCTCGTCAAACACCTCGCCTGTGGCGAACTCGGCTACTTCGGCCCGACCTTCGGCCGCCCCCACACCGAATCCAACCCCTGGGAAGAGGAGGACTCCGAGCCCAACTCGGACATGTGGGCCACCGCCGACGAATCGCGGGAGGACATCGTCGACCTCTACCGCCGGGCCCGGGCGCACGCGGACGCGACGATCGAGGCACTGCCGCTCGACGCGATGGGCCACGTCGCGTGGTGGGACCAGAACGCCGACGCGACGCTCCAGCGCGTCATGCTGCACATGACGGCCGAGACGCACCGCCACGCCGGCCACGCCGACATCGTCCGCGAACTGATCGACGGCAAGGTCGGCATGCGGGAGACCAACGACAACATGGACGGTGGTGACGCGGCCTGGTACGAGGAGTACCGGGCGAGGCTGGAGGCGTCTGCCAAAGAAGCCTCCGCCAAAAGGGCCTCCGCCAAGTAAGTGTCCGCCGGAGCGGCCCGGGACGAACGCCGGGCTGAGCCGAAGCTGAGCCTGCCGGCGGCGACGGAACCGCAGAAGGACGCCGTGGCCCACACCGGGCGACCCCGGGGGCGCCCCGGTGGTACGGGAGAGGCCCCGCCGCGTCCTCAGGGCGGGGAGGCGCCCGCTTCGCGATGGGCGCGGACGAGCTGGTCCAGATCACCGAGTCGGTCCAGACCGCTCACGGCCCGGGCCATGCGGGGGTTCCCCTCCAGCCGGGCGCGGTGCCGGTCGAGGAAGCTCCAGTAGCCGATGGTGTAGGGGCAGGCACGTTCGCCGGTACGGTCGGTGGGCCGGTACCGGCAGCCGCCGCACAGGTCGCTCATCCGGTGGATGTAGGCCCCGCCCGAGGTGTAGGGCTTGGTGGTCATCAGTCCGCCGTCCCCGTACTGGGACATGCCCACCACGTTCGGCAGCATCACCCAGTCGTAGCCGTCCACGAACGACCGGTGGAACCAGTCCGTCACCTCGACCGGGTCCCAGCCCCGCTGGAGGGCGAAGCTGCCGAGGACCATCAGGCGGGGGATGTGGTGTGTCCAGCCCGTGTCCCGGACCTGTGTCAGCACGCTCGACAGGCAGCGGGCCCGCACGGCGTCCGCGTCCAACTCCCGGAACCACGCGGGTACCGGTGCGGTGTGCCGCAGGGCGTTGCGGTGCCGGTAGTCCTCGCCCAGGTGCCAGTAGAGGTGCCACACGTACTCGCGCCAGCCGCACACCTGCCTGATGAACCCCTCGGCGCTGTTGAGCGGCACGTGCCCGGCCCGCCACGCGTCCTCGGCCCGGGTCACGCACTCCCACGGGTCGAGGAGACCGAGGTTGAGGGAGGAGGACAACAGGCTGTGGCTCATCACGGGGTCGCCGGCCAGCATCGCGTCCTCGTGGGCGCCGAAACCGGCGAGGCGGTGCGTGATGAAGTGATCGAGGGCGGCCAGCGCCTCGCGACGGCTCGCGGGGAAGAGCCGGGGACCGTCGCGGCCCACGAAGGTGATGCCCTCCTCCCGTTCCCAACGGTCCAGATCCCGCCGGACCTCCTCGTCGATCCCGTCCTCCCGGGGCCGGTACGGGGCCGGCGCGCCGAGCGTCTCCCGGCCCCGGGGCGGGGGCTCGCGGTTCTCGTGGTCCAGGTTCCAGCGGCCGCCCGCCGGCCGATCCCCGTCCATCAGGATGTCGTGGGCGCGCCGGGTGTTCTCGTAGAAGTTCTCCTGGAGCAGCCGTCGGCCCGTCTGCCGCGCCGCCCAGTCGGCGAACTCGCGGTGACCGACCAGGTACCCGCGGGCGGGGTGGACGGTGACCTGTGGCAGTGAGGTGACCAGGGCGAGGGCCGCGTGCGAGGTCGGATGGTGAACGGAGACGGGATCGGTGCCGGCGGCCCGCGCCAGACCCTCCCGGTAGGTCTCCGCGGCGACGTACCGCGCGCTCGCGCCGAGATCGGCCGCCCGGTGCCGCATGGCGCTGAGGATCAGGTGGGCCTTGGCCCGGTGGAAGCGCCGACGTCGGAACACGGCCCGGGACTCGATCAGCAGCCACCGGGTGTTCCTCGGCGGCCCGCCGGTGGCCGTGGCGGTGAAGTGCGGGCCGAGTTGGTCGCCGAACAGCCAGTGCACATGGCTCATGCCCTCATCCAACCAACCGGTCGCGGTCCGACGGCGGCGGACACGGCCGCACCGGGGCGGCGGACGCGGCGGGACCGAGGGCTACGGGACGACATCCCCACCGCCGGCCGCATCCGCGTTCCGGCGGGTGGTGGAACGCAGCGCGAGCGCCATCACCACTTCGAACACGCCGAGCAGGACGAGCCACAGCCCGAGGAGTCGCGTCAGAGCGATCGCGGAGTTCACCGGGAAGCAGAGCACGACGATGCCGGCGACGGCTCCGAGCAGGCCCACGCCGAGGAGCATGCCGCGGTGGACCAGCGCGCGATCGGCGATCGCGACGTACGCGGTGAGGACTCCCGTCAGCAACCAGAAGACCCCGACGATCAGCGACAGCGCGCCGATGGTCTGCATGGGGTGCCGCAGGA
Source organism: Streptomyces sp. NPDC048383 (assembly GCF_040651775.1). Lineage (NCBI taxonomy): Bacteria > Bacillati > Actinomycetota > Actinomycetes > Kitasatosporales > Streptomycetaceae > Streptomyces > Streptomyces sp. NPDC048383. The sequence goes on along the minus strand of NZ_JBEZKS010000005.1, from coordinate 170,806 downwards.
CCAGGACGCCCGCCAGGAACGCCAACAGGGCGATGAGGACGCCGGCCAACCGGCTGTTGCCGCGGTCGTCGCTGTGGGAGAACGCGGTCACGAACCGGAAGCCGCCCGCGACCAGCAGCTGGAGCCCGATGATCACGGCCAGGATGTGCAGCGTCTCGTCGGGCCAGACGAGGACCAGGATGCCGGGGATCAGGGTCGTCAGTGCGAATCCGAGGGCCCAGTGCCAGGAGCCGCCGAGCTGTTTCAGGAAGTCCTCGGGGTCGCCGTGCGTGTACTGCGGGGCCGTGTCGGGGGATCCGGTCATCACGCCTCCCGGGCGGGCCGGCTGCCCGCGGGGGAACCCCGGAGCCGCCGGAAATGACATGGTTGATCGTGGATTTTCATAGTAGGTCGCGGTGTGGTGGCTCGCCGCGCCGACGGACGAGCGCCCACGTTCGGCCACGTCCCCCGGTCGCGGCAGGTCTGCCGCGCGGTAGACCTGTACGGCGCAGTTCTACGTGCCGCTCGGGGCCGCGCCGGCTTGACTTGGGGCGTGGACAGCGAACAGCAGCCTTCCGCCGTGGCGTACCGGAATCTGATCATGGCGACGGTGGGGTTCGGGCTCACCTTCTGGGCGTGGGACCTGATCGCTCCGCTGGCCGCCGGGTACAAGGACCGGCTCGGCCTCAGCTCGTTCCAACAGTCCTTGCTCGTCGCGATCCCGGTCCTGGTCGGCTCCGTGGGACGCATCCCGGCGGGCGCCCTGACCGACCGCTACGGCGCCCGGCTGATGTTTCCGCTGGTGTCCGCGCTCACCATCGTGCCGGTGCTCCTGCTGATCCCGGTCAAGGACGACTTCGTCCTGCTCCTGGTGGTCGCCCTCCTGCTCGGCCTGGGCGGGACCACGTTCGCGATCGGTGTCCCGCTGGTCAATTCCTGGTTCCCGCCCGGGCGGCGCGGCTTCGCGCTGGGCGTCTTCGGCATGGGCACCGGAGGCGTCGCCCTCTCGGGCTACTTCACCCCGCGCATCGCCGCGCACGGCGAGAACCTGCCCTTCGTCGTGGTCGCCGGCGCCCTCGCGGTGTACGCGGTGCTCGCCGCGATCCTGATCACCGACCGCCCCGGGCGCCCGGTGCCCGGCGCCCCGCTGATCTCCCGGCTCCGGCAGGCGGGCGGGCTGAGGGTGACGTGGGAGTTGTCGGCCCTGTACGCCATCGGGTTCGGGGGAGTGGTGGCGTTCGGCGTCTACCTGCCGACGTACCTGAAAACCTGGTACGAGCTCACCCCGACCGACGCCGGCACCAAGGCGGCCGGCTTCGCCCTGGTCACCGTGATCTTCCGACCCATCGGAGGTCGGCTGTCGGACCGCTTCCACCCGGCCCTCGTCACGGCCGCGGCCCTGGCGGTCGTCGCCCTGTTCGCCGTGGTGCAGGCCTTCGACCCGCCCCTCGCCCCCGTCGGCACCTGCGCCCTGTTGTTGATGGCGGCCGGACTCGGCACGGCCGGCGGCAGCGTCTTCGCCCTGGTCTCCCAGGTCACCCCACAAGCGCAGGTGGGCAGCGTCACCGGCATCGTGGGTGCCGTCGGCGGCCTCGGTGGATTCGTACCACCGCTGCTGATGGGCGCCATCCACAGCGCCAAGGGCTCGTACTCGATCGGCTTCATGCTGCTGTCCGACCTCGCGCTCGCCGGCTGCGTGTACGCGTACGGCCGCATGCGCACGCTGCGCGCGAACCGGTGAGCCCCGCGCCACCCCTTCGGGACCGCTCGGGAGTCCCTAAGGAGCCGGTGTCCGGGACGGGTCGACGGCCCGCTGGTCCTGGACGGCGCGGTCGAGGGCGGTGACGATCCGTGAGAACGCCTCCGGTGTCGCGGGGGCGTTGAAGGCGTGGTGGGCGGTGCGGCCGTGGTGGTGGAGCAGGAGGGTCCAGGGGCGGTGGGCGACGCGGATCACTTCGGCAGGCGGTGCGCCGGAGTGGACGGCGATCGTGTGGTCCAGGCCGTCGATGCGGTAGACCAGCCCGTGCGTGACGGCCCGGTCGGCCTGCTCGGGGTGCCAGCAGAAGCGGGTGGCCGCGTCGTCGAGCCCGTCGAAGCGGTGCAGTGCGTGGAGGTGGTCCAGTGCGTGTTCGTGGAGGTCCTGGTGGCGCTGCTGCACCCATAAGGCCATCGGCCGTTTCCCGTCTCGATCTCCGCCCGTACGGGGGTATTGAACAACGGTCAGCACGGGTCGCCCCGGTTACGTACCGGTACAGTCCGAAACCGGACCCCGGCAGGCGCGAAAGCGGTCCGTCCCCGACCGTCCGTCCCTCGCCCACCCGTTCGGTGGGACCGTCGTACGCCGCTCGGTCCAACCGACCGCTCGGCCCGCCGCTCCCCGGGCAGGACTCCTCCCATGGACAGCAATCGCGAGATGGACCCGGCACACCGGACGCCCGAGGGCGTCGACGAGAAGACGGTGCGCGCCCTGGGCGCGCTCTCGAAGGCGCTGGAGACGACGGAGCGGGCCCGCGGCCACCTCTACGGTTTCCACCAGTTGACCGGGACGGCGGACTTCGAACTCGGCGACGCGGTCCGGCTGCTGCGCGAGGCGGGCCACGAGGAGCACGCCCGGCGGGTGGAACGGGAGATCGTGGGCCGCAACGTGATCCCGGGCCACTGGACGTTCCAGATCGTCGAGGCGTACAACTCCACCTACTACCGGCCCTTCGCGGAGGTGGAGCGCGACATCGTGGAGGAGGTCGTCGGCGGCCGCGACCATCTCCTGGAGGCCCGGCTCAAGACGATCCGCCGCACTCAGGGGCACCCGCACCACACCGCGACGCCGTCCGACTCCTGATCCGGGGCGAGGTGCGGTTCCCGCGCGCGCCAGTGCTGTGACCGCACTAGGCGGCCAGCGGTGCCAGGAACGGGGTCCGCTCGTGCTGGGCCAGGCGGTCCCGGTGGGCCTGCCTGCGTGCGGCGTGCACGCTCCGCCGCGCCCTGCACAGTTCGCCGGCCGGTACGTGACAGGTCGTGCACGGAACCGCGTACACGCCGTGCCGGAAGCGGCGGTGCGTCTCGTACACGGCGTCCAGCATCGCGTCGAGTCCTACCGGGTAGGCCGGCGGGGCGGGCGTGCGGACGGCTGCCCTGGGCGACTGACGGGGGAACGGGGCCGGGATGGGGCTCATGGAGGTGCGGCTCCTTGTGCGGCGGCGGCGTACGTGAACGGGCGTCTGCTGTCCCTGTTCCCCGTTTTCCGCGGTTCAAGATCTTCACGGGGGAGAAGCCTCCCGCCGACGGCATCTGCCCGGCCCCCTCGGTGAGGGGGCCGGGCAGAGAAGTCGACGGAGGACCCGGTCAGCCGTGGCGGTGCCCGCGTCGGTTGCCGGTGACCAGGCGGTAGACGATCAGGAGGATGACGGAGCCGATGATGGCGGCGATCCAGGTGGAGAGGTGGAAGAAGCCGTCGATGGAGTCGACGCCGAATATGACCTTGCCGAGCCAGCCGCCGAGCAGACCGCCGGCGATGCCGATGAACATCGTGATGATGACGCCGCCCGGGTCCTTGCCCGGCATCAGAGCCTTCGCGATGAAGCCGGCGAGCAGGCCGATGAGGATCCAAGCGATGATGCCCACGATGTTTCTCCTACGTTGCGAATGAAGCCGGTGTCAGGCTGCTTCTGCACCCGCCACGCGCTTTGAAACGGGCGCCGCGCGGAAACGGGACGTTCGCACCGGGAGCAGGGGCCGAAGGACCCGGCCGAGCCCTCGCCGCGTACACGGCAACCAAACTCATGAAACTCGTTTCGCGTATTTCTTGACTGGTGTGGGTGTCAGGCGTAAAACTCTGGGTGCGTCAGCACGGACAGCAGCGTCCCGGGGGGTGACCTCGGCGACGGATGCAACTCACTCGGGGAGATGAAATGGACACCCTCACCACCCACGCCCCGGCCGGAACGGGCGAAGCGGTGACGGAGACCACGCATCTCCTCGAAGCGTTGCCCCGCGTCGCGGACCCCCGTGAGGTCGCTCCCGAAGACGCCCGGGCCCTTTCCAAGACCTTCTTCGAGCGGCTCCGTACTCTCGACGAGGGCACTCACGAGCGTCAGTACGTCCGCAACACGCTGATCGAGATGAACCTGTCCCTGGTCCAGTTCGCGGCCCGCCGGTTCCGCAACCGCACCGACGGTACGGACATCGAGGACATCATCCAGGTCGGGACCATCGGTCTGATCAAGGCCATCGACCGGTTCGACCCCACCCTCGGCAACGAGTTCGCGACGCTCGCCCTTCCCTACATCACCGGGGAGATCAAGCGGCACTTCCGCGACACCACCTGGGCCGTGCGCGTGCCGCGCCGCCTGCAGGAGCTGCGCATCGCACTGGCGCGCGGCAAGGAGGACCTGCATGCCGTCCTCGACCGCGCGCCGACCGTCCGGGAACTGGCGGAGCACCTGGAGATCACCGACGAAGAGGTGATCGAGGGCATGGTCGCCGCCAACGGCCACTCCAGCCAGCCCCTGGAGCAGGAGGCGGACGATTCCACCGCGGCCGCCGCACGGCCGCTCGCCGAGATGCTCGGCAGCGAGGATCCCGCGATGGAGCTCTTCGAGGACTTCCGCACCCTCGCCCCGCTGCTGAGCCAACTCGAAGGCCGCGACCGGCTCATCCTGCAGATGCGCTTCGGCGACGAGATGACGCAGGCACAGATCGGGGAGCGCCTGGGCATCTCCCAGATGCAGATCTCCCGCATCCTCACCCGCACCCTGAACCGGCTCCGCGAAGGCATGCTCGCCGACTGACCCCGCCCCGCGGTCGCGGAGCCGGCGCCCCCGACGGGGCAACGTCCCCTCAGGCCTGCCCGTCGGCCGCTCCGGTCGGTGCGAACGGGTCGTGAACCGTGGGCGGTTCCTGCGCGAGCGTGAACTCGATGCGGGTGCCGTCGCGGTGGTCCGGGTCGACCGCGATGGTGCCGCCGTGGAACTCGACGATCTTCTTGCACATCGCCAAGCCGATCCCGCTGCCGGAGTAGGCGTCCTTCGTGTGCAGCCGTTGGAAGATGACGAAGACCTTCTCGGCGTACTCCGGAGCGATGCCGATGCCGTTGTCGGTCACCGAGAACCGCCACAGCGCTCCGTCGAGGGCCGCGGACACGTGGATCTCCGGAGGTGTTCCCGGCCGGTGGAACTTGATGGCGTTGCCGATCAGGTTCTGCCAGAGCATCCCCATCTGCGTGGGGTCCGCGACCAGCGTGGGAAGGGGATCGTGGGTGATCACGGCCCCGGTTTCCTCGATGCCGACGCTGAGGGAGGAAAGCGTCCGGGTGAGGACCGCGTCCAGGTCGAGGCTCTGGTGGGTGTGACCGACGCGGCCGACGCGGGAGAACCCCAACAGGTCGTTGATCAGCGTCTGCATGCGGTTCGCGCCGTCGACCGCGTAGTCGATGTACTGGTCCGCCTTCGCGTCCAACTGCCCGCCGTAGCGCCGCCGCAGGAGCTGGGTGAAGCTGGAGATCTTCCGGAGCGGCTCCTGCAGGTCGTGCGAGGCCACGTACGCGAACTGCTCCAGCTCGGCGTTGGACCGCTTGAGGTCGGCGGCCTGCGCGTCGAGAGCCCGGCGGGCCTCCTCGGTGAAGGCGAGCTCCTGTACGAGGCGCAGGCGCATGGAGTCGATCTCCGCGCCGAGGCGGCGCAGATCGGCCGGACCCGTCGGTGTGATGGGGTGCTCGAAATCGCCGCCGGTGACCCGACGGGCATCGGTTCCGAGCAGCCCGAGGGGCGCCGTGATGCCGCGCCGCAACCCTTCGAAGACCAGTCCGGCGACGAGGAGGATCACCAGGGCGATGGCGCTGAAGACCCAGTTGCGCAGGACCACGACGCCCGCGAGGTCATCGCGCACCTTCGCCCGGTCGGCCCGGAGTTGCTCCTGCTGACCGGCCATAGCCGTCCGCAAGGCGTCGAAGGAGGCCTTGCCCTCCTCGGCGCGCCCGGCGTCCAATCGCGGGGGCGCCCCGGGCGCGGTGGCGGCGACCGGACCGGCGATCCTGTCCTGCCACGTCCGAGCGGCCCCCTCGACGGCCCGGAGGTCCCGCAGCCCCGGCTCGTTGCCGGCCAGCAGTCGGGCGAGCCCGTCGGCGGAGGCCTTCTCGTCCTTCAACCCCTGCTGGTAGGGGGCCAGGAAGTCAGGGCTGCCGGTCGCACCGTAGCCGCGGATGCCCGTCTCCTGGTTCAACAGCGCCGCTTCCAGCCGGATCGCCATCATCAGGGCCGGCGACCGCACGTCCACCAGCTCGTCACTGATGGAGGCCGTCCGCCCCAGCACCCACGCCCCGGTCAGCCCGAGCAGGGCGAGGACGGCCAAGGTCGCGGAGACCCCCACGCGCAGCCAGCGGCGCGTGGTCCACGAGGACAGGCCCCGGGCATCGGGCAGCCCTTCAACTCCGGTCATTTCCTGCGCCCCTCCACCGTCACGGGCCGTCCCGGGATGCGGTCGGCCTGCACACTGTAGAGGCTTCCGTGACAACAGATGTTGTCGAGGGTGGGTGGGGCCGCCTACAGTGCCGGTATGCCGGGTAGAGATTCCTCCTCGTCGACCGCGTCCCAGGACGCGGCAGCCGTGACACGGGCGGCGGTCGCCGACCTCGCGCGCCGGCTTGCCCACCGGCTGACGGACGGTCCCACGTCACCCGAGGCCGAGGACCCCAACCCGGCCCTCGTCCTGCTGCACGTACTGGAACAGGTACGGCAGACCGCCGAAGGGCTCCAACGTGACGCGGCCGCCGACGCCGCCCGCGCGGGCGCCGGTTACCCCCAGCTCGGAAACGCCTGCGGCATCAGCCGACAGGGCGCCCGCCGTCGCTGGCCCGGCCTCTACGACCACGTGCCCGACGGCAAACCCCACCCCACTCCCACGGAGCATTCGATGATGACCGCGCCCGCACGCCCTTACGACGTCCTGCTCGTCGAGGACGACATGGCCGATGCCATGCTCATCGAGGAGGCCCTCTCCGAGCGCGGTACCCGCAACCTCGTCCAGGTCACCGACGGCGTCGCCGCCCTCGAATACCTGCGCGACCCCGACAGCGCACGGCCCGACCTCATCGTGCTGGACCTCAACATGCCCCGGATGAACGGCCGTGACCTCCTGCAGATCCTCAAGAACGACGAGGGCTTCCAGACGATCCCCGTCGTCGTCCTCACCACCTCCGCCGCTCCGGAAGACGTGAGCGGGGCCTACAGCAGCCACGCCAACGCGTACGTGACCAAGCCGGTCAACCTGGACGAGTTCGAGCGGGCCGTCCAGAGCATCGACGCCTTCTACCTCGACACCGTCACGCGCCTCCCGCGCCCCTGACGCGCGCCCACCCGATCCGGACGGACACGCGGGCGGTCACCCGATGAAGAGCCGCGGCCGGGGCGGGGCCCGCGGCTCAGCCGAGCTTCAGGTGCGCGGTGATCCGCTTGCCGTCGGCGTGCGGAATCACGGCCAGCTCATCGACGATGCTCTGGACCAGCGGCCAGCCGTAGCCGCCGATCCGGATTCCGGCGGGCGGACTGGTCTGCGTCACGGGTGCCTCGCGACGGTGGTCGGCCACGGACACCCGCAGGACGCCGTCCCGGACCTCGGCGTGGAAGCCGGCGAGACCGCCGCCGTGCCGGATGGCATTGGTGACGAGTTCGGTGGTGACCATCAAGGCGTCCGTCACGGCACCCGGATCGCAGCGGAGTCCGGAGTGCAGCAGCAGGTCCGAGACCTGGTCGCGGGCGTCGGCAGCCGTGGCGGGAAGCGAGGTACGCGGGTTCATAGGGGTGGTTTCAGGGCGGCCCGACGGCGCACCCGACTCATCGTTCCCTCGTGACCGTCCCATGTCTCCGTATCTGTCCCGTGCCGAATCGACCCCGCGATCCTCGCACACCCCCGCCTCGTACGGCCACGGGGAGGGCACGCCACCGAGCAGCGCGGGGCATCGGACGTGCCGTCGCCGTCCGTGACCCCCGGTACGCCGCCCCGCGCACCGCGCCGGACGGGGCGCCGCCCCCCCGGGGGTCGGGGCACGTCCGACACCCGGCCGCCGAGGCGGGCGCACGCCGCTCCGCTCCGGCATCGGCGGTGGCCCCGGCATTTCCGGGCGGCGCTCGGGGGTTCGGCCCAATGGCCTAAGGTTTCCACGGAGAGGCCGCAGGGCTTCCGTGATGAGGGATGTGCGTTGTGGCTGGTGGGGACGTTGCAAAGCGTTTGGTAGGCCTGCTTTCCGTACGGGGTGAAGACCTCGCTTCGGCCTGGGCGGACACGGTCGCCGGTTCCCTCGGCGGCAGGGTGAGCCGTGCGGAGGTCCAGCGTGAACTGCAGGAGCTGTACGACACGCTGGTGGCGGCCCTCGGGCGGGACAGCCTCGACGCGCACGGCGACGAGTTCGGCGAGGTGCGGGCACTCCTGACGGAGCTTTCGCGCAGCCGGGCCCAGCAGGGCTTCACCCCCACCGAAACCGCGCTCAGCGTGTACGCGCTCAAGGAGGTCCTGGAGCCGTCGCTGTCCGGCGACGTGGAGGACGTCCAGGCCTACCTGAAGTTCGCGACCCTGCTGGACGCGCTGGGCCTGTTCACCATCGAGGTGTTCACCCGCACCCGCGAGGCCCTGATCTCCGCACAGGCCGAGCAACTCCTGGAGCTGTCGACCCCGGTGGTCAAGCTGTGGGACGGCGTGATCGGGGTGCCGCTGGTCGGCACCCTGGACTCGGCGCGCACGATGGTCGTCATGGAGAAGATGCTGCAGGCGCTGATCGACACCGGCTCCGAGCAGGCCATCATCGACATCACCGGCGTTCCCGCGGTCGACACCGAGGTCGCCCAGCACCTGCTCAAGACCGTCGTGGCCGCCCGTCTGATGGGCGCCGAATGCACCATCTCCGGCATCCGCCCCCAGATCGCCCAGACCATCGTCGCGCTCGGGATCGACTTCGGTGACATCGTCACCAAGGCGACCCTCGCCGACGCCCTGCGCCACGCCCTGCGCCGCTCCGGCGTCACCTTCTCCCGTACGGTGCCGCAGGCGGGCAACCGGTGAGCGAGCAGGTACCCGTACTGCAGATCGGGCAGGTCCTGCTGGTCTCGATCCAGACGGATCTGGACGACCAGGCCGTCATGCTGCTCCAGGACGACCTGGCCGCCAAGGTGGTGGACTCCGGGGCCCACGGCGTGATCATCGACATCACCGCCGTGGAGATCGTCGATTCCTTCGTGGGTCGCATGCTCGCCACGATCGCCTCGATCTCCCGGATGCTGGACGCGCAGACCGTCGTCGTCGGCATGCGGCCCGCCGTGGCCATCACCCTGGTCGAGCTCGGCCTGTCGCTGGGCGGAGTACGAACAGCGCTGACCCTCGACAAGGGGCTGCGCGTGCTGGAGCGTGCCCGCGCCCAGGCACACGCCGAAGCCGGCTACGACGCTCCAGCGGGAGCCGGTGACGAGGTCAGCGCGCCGGATGCCGCGGCCGGCCGGTGAACGCTCCTGGGCAAAGCGGCCCGGAGTTGCTGGAGATCACCGCCAACGCGGGAGTCGTGCACGCACGCCAGACGGTTCGCGCCCTGGCCCAGGCGTGCAGGCTCTCCCTCGTGGAGCAGACCAAGCTGATCACCGCGGCCAGTGAACTGGCCCGCAACACCCTGATCCACGGCGGTGGCGGAACCATGACCGCCTCCCTCATCGAGCAACACGGCCGTCGGGGAGTACGCCTGGTCTTCGCCGACCAGGGTCCCGGCATCCCCGACATCGACCTGGCGCTGACCGACGGCTGGACCTCCGGCAGCGGCATGGGCCTCGGCCTCTCCGGCTCCAAACGCCTCGTCGACGACTTCGTCCTGGACACCACCCCGGGACACGGCACCACCATCACGGTCACCAAGTGGGCCCGGTGACACTTCACCTGACGGACTGTGAGGACGTCGCCTGGTTCCGGGACGAGCCCGAAGCCGCCCGCGGCGCCGCCGCCGCTCTGGGGCGACGCATCGGGCTCACCGAGCACCGCACCGCCGAACTGGTGCTCGCCGTCGCCGAGTTGGCCACCAACATCACCAAACACGCCGTCGAAGGGTCTCTGCTGCTGCGGGTGCTGCGCACCGCGCACGTGGCCGGAGTCGAAGTCGTGGTCGTGGACGGCGGCCCCGGGATCACCGACGTACCGGCGGCCCTGCGCGACGGGATGTCGACGGCGGGCACCCTCGGCATCGGCCTCGGAGCGGTCCAGCGGCTGGCCGACGCCTTCCACATCCACTCCCGGCGCGGACTCGGCACCGTCCAGGTGGCCCGCTTCTGGCCCCGCCCCCCGCACCACACGGTGACGGGGGAGCCGACCGTGGGCGGCATCACCCGGCCGATCGGCGGGGAACAGGTCTGCGGCGACGCCTGGGCCGGGCGCCCCGATATCGCAGAGCACGTCACGCAACACCACGACGAACGGACCGACCGCCGGCCCCGACCCGAAGAGTCCTCCCTGGACTGGTCGGCCCTGACCGCCACCCGGCCACCCCTGCGACGGGCCCCGACGACACCCGGGCTCCCGCCCCGCATCCCCCCGTTGGCCGTCACCGCCCGTACCTCACGCTCCGTCCCGGTACGGGCAGCCGCACCGGGACCCGGACGGGGAACCCTGGTGATGTCCTGCGACGGCCTGGGACACGGCCCGATGGCCTCCCTCGCCGCCAAGGCAGCCGTCCAGGCCTTCCGCACCGGCACGGCCCGCACCCCGGAACAGGCGATGGAACAGATCCACCGCGCCCTGCGCGGCACCCGCGGCGCCGCGGTGGCCGTCGCCCGCCTGGAGCCGGACGGCCGCGTCCTCTTCTGCGGCACGGGAAACATCACCGCCGCCCTGGTCACCGCGGACAGCCGGTCCAACCTGCTGTCCCACCCCGGCATCGTCGGCCATCAGATGCACCAGCTGCGCACCTACGAACACCATCTGCCCGGCCACGGCGTCCTGGTGATGCACTCCGACGGTCTCAGCGAGCGCTGGAAATCCGAGGACCTCGCCGGCTTCCTGCACCATCCGCCCGCCCTCATCGCCGCTGCCCTGCTGCGCTTGGCCGGCACCCGCCGCGACGACGCCAGCGCGGTGATCGCCAAGGTCACCAGGTGAAGCGGACCGTCATCCGTCCACGCGACAGCGACCGCGCCACCGTTCTGCTCGCCCCGATCGCCACCGAACGCGACGTCTTCGCCCTGCGCCGCCACGCCAAGACCATCGCCGACGCGGTCGGACTCGACAACCGGGACCAGGTCCGCCTCGCGACCGCACTGAGCGAACTGGGACGCGACCTGCTGCGCCCCAACACGATGACGACCGTGTTCACCGTCCAACAGCATCCGCCCACGCTGCACACCGTGATGCGATGGACGGACGACCGCGCCCCCAGCACCGAATCCCTGACCGCCGTCACCCGACTGCTGCCCCAGACCCGCTACGATCCCTCCCTCGCCGTCCCGGACCGCGCCGGCGCACTGCCGGTCGGCTCCCGGGTCGGCCGGATCGAGATCAGCTGCCCCATTCCCGAACTCGCCGCCCGGGACCTGGACGTCCGCCGCGTCCTGGCCATGGTGGAGGCCGACACTCCGGCCAGCGCGATCGACGACCTGCAGGCACAGACCCGGGACCTGCTGGCCGCCCTGCACGAGGCCCACGCCCAACGGGACGAGCTGGAGCGGCTCAACGAGGAACTGGTGGAGACCAACGCCGGTGTCATGGCCCTGTACGCGGACCTCACCGTCGAGCACAAGGACGTCGTGGAGCGCTTCGACCAGGAACACGAGCTGGCCCTGGCCCTGCAGCGCACCTTCCTGCCCGCCGACCTGCCGTCCTCCCCGAACACGGAACTCGCGGTGCGCTACCTGCCGGCCACCTCGATGACCGAGATCGGCGGCGACTTCTACGAAGCCGTCACCACCCCCCACGGCCTGCTGCTCGCGGTCGGCGACGTGGTCGGCCACTCCCTGCAAGCCGCCATGGTCATGGGCGGAATACGTCACGCGCTGCGTGCCTACGCCGCCCAGGGCCACCCCCCGCACCTCCTGCTCCACCACCTGGACCACCTCCTGGGCCTGCACCACCGCGGCTGGACCGCCACGGTGTGCATCGTGCTGGTGGAGCCGGGCAACCAGCGCATCCAGGTCGCCAACGCGGGCCATCTCCCACCCCTGCTCCTCAACCCGGGAGCCGCGCCGCGCTACCTCACCGAGCACGGACCGCTGCTCGGCCTGGGCCTGCCGCACCCCGAGGCGACCAGCCACCCGGTCGGGCCCGGGGGTCGGCTGCTGATGGTCACCGACGGGCTCATCGAAACCCGCGACAGCGACCTGCACGACCGGTTGGACCTCCTGGCCGACACCGCCGCGGCCGGACCGGAGGAACCCGAAGCGCTGTGCACCCTGTTGGTGGAGACCTTCGGTGTCGAACCCGAGGACGACATCATCGTCTTCGCCACCCGGCTCCACCCGTCCGAGAGCGCCGCGCGCCCCTGACCCGCGTCAGCCCGGCCCTGGCGGGTACCCGGCCGTCGTGAGTGCGAACGGCGCGCTCCGCGGGGGGAGGGGCCGTGGTGACGGATCGGGAAACGGATCTCAGGTCACAAGGACGCCGGTTCGACAAGTGATGGGTCATCGCCCTGATGGCGCTGGTCACCGGCCTGGGGGCACGGCTGTTCTTCCGTGACCTGCGCACCGAGCCCGATGAGCGGGGTCAGTCCTCGTCCGCACCGGCTCGCGCCTCAGGGCACCACCTGCGGACCGGGCACCAAGCGCACTGTTCGCCCGGAGAGGCCGCCCACGTGGTGTCGCGGTGCCAGGCGGCGGAGCGCAGGTGGACGGCGGCCCGTGCCGCGCTCAAAGCCGCGCCGTCGCGCAAGTCCCAGGTGAAGAGGCGGCTTTCGTCCCGGGACAGCACTTCCAGTTCGAGGCGGGCGGACTCGGCCCGGTGGGGGCCCCGGTAGCCGGTCCCCAGCAGATTGAGGAGCCACGGAACCGCGAGGAAGCGCTCGAAGGCCTCCCTGTCGTCCCGGGGCAACCGTTGGTTCGTCGTCTTCGTTTCCCTGATGACGAAGCAGCCGTCGGCATCCGTGTACAGGGCGTCGGGCTCGCTCGCTATGACGACATCGGCGGACCTGTCGTATCCGTAGAGCGGGGATTCGGTCGCGATGAGCCGGATGCCCTCCCCGAGCGGACAGGTCGCGAGGTGTTGCCGGAGATAGGGACTCACTTCCGCGTACTCGTCCGCGGTGAGGGTCGACGTGAAGGAGTCGGGATCACTGAAATCCCCCACGTCGGAGGGGACGCACCGTCGCGACCGGACGTGCGCGGTGGCGATCCAGTGGTGGATCAGGCTCCCGCGGCGGGACCCGGCCCCGGTGAAGCGTTCCTTCGGGAGGTGGCACGCCATGTCCAAATGCCACCGGGCGGCGCAGGTTCCGTACGCCTCGATGTCCCGCGCACTGACCGATCTGGTGCCCTCACCAGGGGATTCCTGCCCGAGGAACCCGTCGAACTCCTCGATCGCTCCGCAGCACCCCGCTATTTTGCAGTCCTGGCACGAGTACCCGGGCGTCATGGTGCGGGCGGTGTCGATGGTTCGGAGCGACGCGAGGGCGATCCCCTCGTACAGGGGCAGTGTCGACTCGGGCGTTCCGTCGAAGAGCACCTGGAACGACCCGTCGCCCAGGCCGATTTCCGTCACCCGTATGCGGCCGATGTCCCCGACAGGGTTGGTGAGCGCTGCGACGCGGGCAGCGACGGCCGTCCACCGGTCCGGGGTTTCCCCCGGTGGGCGTACGCCGCCGAACCTCAGCCGCCGCACCTCCCTGATTCCCGTCCCGCTTTCGTAGACGGGGCTCCAGACGGTCAGGGTGCGGCCGGGGCCGACAGCCACCTGTGGGTCGAAGAGGCGAAAGGTGAGGGGATCGATGTCGGCCCCGCCGACTTCGTGCGCGTCCAGGTAATTCTCGATGGCGTGGCGCGCGTAGGCGCGGGAGCCGGGGTGGAGGGCGTAGGCCTTCAATTCCGCGTCGATCTCATGATCCAACCCTTCCCAGGTGTCGACCCGGGGGTTCGAGTGGAGCCGGGTGCAGATCTCGCGGATCATTCCGAGGAGGAACGGCTGACTGTTGTCGAAACGGCGCGCCCAGGCGGCAGCCTTGAGGTTCGGCCGTATCTTGAGCGCGCCGTACGCGCCACAGCCGTCCAGCCTGTCCTGAGCGTCACTCGCGCTGATCCTCAGGATGTCCGCACGCCCTTCCACCGCCGGCCACGCCCCGCCCCGAACCCCCACAGGATTCTCCCCTCGCCCCAGACAACCGGACTGACAAGGCTACGGGGTTGGTACCTCCCGGATCGTGCGGGCCCGGCCCCGGGAGTGACGCGCTCACGTTCTAGGGTGGGCCCATGGATCTTCAGGCCGAACTGATCGAGCACCCGTACTCCGTCTACGACAGGCTCCGGGACACCGCGCCGGTGTGCCGCATCACGGGTACCGACGGGACGCCCGCGTGGCTCGTCACGCGCTACGACGATGTCCGCGAGGCGCTCGCCGACCCGCGGCTGTCCCTGGACAAGGCCAACGCCGCGGAGGGGACCTACCGGGGCTTCGCCCTCCCGCCCGCGTTGGACGCCAACCTCCTCAACATGGACGCGCCCGATCACACCCGCATCCGTGGGCTGGTGGGTCGCGCCTTCACCCCGCGGCGGGTGGACCAACTGCGCGCGCCGATCCGCGAGACCGCCGACCGGCTCCTGGACCGGCTCGGGCCGGCCGGTGGCGCCGACCTGCTGGGCGCCTACGCCTTCTCGCTGCCGATCATCGTGATCTGCGACCTGCTGGGGATCCCCGAGGACCGGCGGGTGGACTTCCGCGGCTGGACGGAAGCGCTGGTGGCGCCGGACCCGGCTCGGCCGCAGGCGATGAAGGAAGCGCTCGTGGCGATGCTCGGCTTCCTCACCGGGCTCATGGAGCACAAGCGCGGCCGGCCGGGCGACGACCTGCTGTCCGACCTGATCGCGGTTCGGGACGCCGACGGCGACCGGCTCAGCGAGGACGAGCTGATGTCGGTGGCGTTCCTCGTCCTGTTCGCCGGCTACGAGAACACGGCCCAGCTGATCGGCAACGCGATCCACACCCTGCTGCGGCATCCGGACCAGCTGGCCCTGCTCCGCCAGGATCCCTCCCGACTCCCGGCCGCCGTGGCTGAGTTCGCCCGGCTGGAGGGCCCCGCCCTGCTCGCGATCCGTAGGTTCGCGACCGAGGACATGACCATCGCCGGGGTGGCGGTGGCGGCGGGGGAGACGGTGCTCGTGTCCCTGGCGGCGGCCAACCGGGACCCCGCCCGTTTCCCGCAGCCCGACGCCCTGGACCTCGACCGTGACACCGCCGGCCACCTGGCACTCGGCCACGGCATCCACTACTGCCTCGGCGGCCCCCTGGCCCGCGCCGAGGTGGAGATCGCCCTCGCCGCCCTCCTGGAGCGTTACCCCACCCTGGAGTTGCTGGACCCGGCCCCCCAGTGGCGCCGGTCGCTGCGCTCCCGCGGCCTGAAGGAGCTGAGGGTTCGCTACGAGGCGTGAGCGCATCACCCTGAGGCGCCGGGGCTCGCGGCGGGGGCTTTCGGGAGGCGGGATCCGCGAGGGACGGCCCTCAAGGCGTGACCAGGGCCCTCTTCTGACGCAGTCGCTGCCGGAAGGTGCCCACCATGGGGAGCGTCAGGCCGGCGAACAGGAAGATCACCGCGAGGCCGCTCAGGGTCGGGCTGATGAACTCCTCGGTCTTCAGCGACCACGGCCTGTCGAGGGTGTGGAAGATGATGTAGCTCCCCTTGGTCAGGGCGTAGGCCAGCCCGAAGACGGCCGCCATCGCTGACAGGGAGAACCCGGCGCCGCTCCAGGGTCGGATGCCCCAGTTGCGGCGCGCCGTCCTGCCGCACATGAACGCCAACTCCCCGCAGGTGACCATGACGTAGGAGAGGTAGAGCAGGAGGTACGCGGCGA
Source organism: Streptomyces sp. NPDC048383 (assembly GCF_040651775.1). Classification (NCBI taxonomy): domain Bacteria; kingdom Bacillati; phylum Actinomycetota; class Actinomycetes; order Kitasatosporales; family Streptomycetaceae; genus Streptomyces; species Streptomyces sp. NPDC048383. Next base: position 154,823 of record NZ_JBEZKS010000005.1, on the reverse strand, counting down.
TCTTGGGATTGTCGGCGTGGGCGGTCGTGAACGCGATGTCGGGCGCGTTCGTCGCCAGGAAGAGCGGCACCATGATCGCGAGTTCGACCGTCGCGGCGAACCCCCGGTGGAAGATGGCGGACTTCACGTATTCGGGGCGATAGGCCAGATCCACCATGGTGATCTGCAGCGCCGCGCACCACAGGATCGCGCAGACGTGCGCGATGAGCTTGCCGATGTTGACGACGCCGGTGAGGTCCTCCGCCGCTCGGGCCACGACGGGGACGGCGAACAGGACGCCCAGCGTGCACACGCCGAAGGCGATGGCGATGGCCCATGTGGAGACCCGGGGATTGCCCAGGGCCCTGCGGGTGCAGAGCACGGTGACCAACAAGCCGGCCAGTGTGCACGTCCCGAAGACTATGCCGTCCACTACTACAGCCCTTCCAGTGATTCAGCCGCGTAGCGCGCGGCATCGTCCGGTTTCCGCCGTCGTCGGCGCTTGCTCGGCGGCATGACGGCCGCACGGGGCGGAACCGGTTCCAGGCCGACGTGGGCCCTTCGCCGTTCCAAATCTTTGATGACTCCCGCCAGTTCGCTCTCGGGGAGACCGTTCAGCAGGGCCAGGACGTGTCGCGCGAGCGGGTTCTCGAACGCCTCCAGCGCCTCAAGGTCGTCGTAGGGCTCGTGCGGGAGGAGATGGGCGGGTGGGACGCCCAGAGCTTCGCACAGGGCCAGCAGCGTGCCGACGGTCGGGTTGCTCTGCGAACCGTTGGCGATCTTGGCGATGGCGGCGTGCGACAGGGACGGATGACCGTCGGGCAGGGCTTCGACGGACTCGGAGAGCGACCGGGACGTGTGACTGCGACCCCGCCGTCCCGCCATGAGGTCCTTGAGTTTGCCCGCGATCGACGGACGGTCGCCGCTCACCTCAGGCAGGAGGTGCCGCTCACGGCCCGAAGGACGCCCTGCTGATGGATGCACACAACCACGTACCGGTCTCTCGCTCTGTCTGGGCCCAGGTCTGTGTACTTTAGTTGACACGCTTGGGTGCGGAAGGCAGTATCCCGATAGGCAACGCAACCTTGCGCACCGGCGTGTGCGCGGGTTGTCGGGCCTGCGGGCAAGGGGACGTCGAACCGCCGGGACGCCCGCTTGTTCGAGACGTCCCCGCAGGTCGGACACGGGGCGGAGGAGGGAGCGGCCGCACGTCGGCCGCACGCCGTGCGGCTCGTGCCCACGCACGTGGCGCCGCACCATACAGGGGGACAGTTGAGTCCGGAGTTGGGATACAAGGACAGTGACCGGGCGTCGGAACGGACCGCGCGGCACCTGCTTTCCTCGCCCGGTCGCACCCGGCGACACGACAACGGCTCCGCCCCCGTCCTCGACGCTGGGTCCCGCGATCGCCGGAACCCGCACGTCCCGCCCCGTTCGGCCCCTCCGACCGTGACCGTACGTCCGCTTCTCAGGATGCCCGAACGCCTGTCGCACGCGGTGCGTTTCGAGTCGTCCGTCCTGCCGCACCCAGGTGGGCGCGCGGCGCGCGCGGGAGAGGCGGGAATGAGGTCGTGACCGAGGTGCCCACGCAGTTCCCCGGGCGGCACAGGGCACCCACGCGACACCTTCCGGACAGCTTCGAGGAGTGCTCGATGCCAACTCTGGGCACGCTGCCCACCCGAAACCCCGAGCTCGAACTCACCTTCTTCGGCCAGTGCTCCGCTCCCGCGCGGGCGGTCGAGGTGACGGGCGTCCTCTCCGTGACCCCGGAGACGCTCCTGGAAGAAGGCGTGCCCGCCACGCTGCCCGACGGCTTCCTCGTACTGATCGCCGACGCGGTCCCCTTCCGGCTGCGCGGTCGCATCACCGGCGTGCTGGAGGTACTGCTCCGGCGCATGAGCCGAGACGGCAGCGTCGGCCTGGTCGTCGGCGCCGCTCCCGGATCCCGCCAGCCGTACCCCCAGTCCCTCGTGGACCTGGCGGATCGGCTGGGCACGCCCCTCCTGGTCACCGCCGCGCCGGTGGAGCAGTGGCAGGGAGTGCACGAAGCCATCCAGCAGTCCCGGATCGTGTCCGCCGAGCATCGGGCCGCCCAACTCGCCTCGCTCGTACAGGAACTGCCGGCGCGGCTCGCCGACCCGCGGGCCATGCAGCGCATCGCCGACTGGCTCGCCCGCGCTCTCGACGTCCAGGTGATGGTCAGCGAACCCGACCGCGTTCTCGTCGCCTCGCCGGCCACGGCGGCCGAGGAACTCGCGCAGGCGATCATCCGCCAATCCGTCGCGGCCAACACATCCGAGTCCCGGTCGGGACCGCACACCCGGCTCATCTCGCTCGGCCCGTCCTCCGCGGCGGACACGGTCCTCGCCGTGGCCCGGCGTACGCAGTTCGAAGACGCCGATCTGGAGCTGCTGCGCCAGGCCGCCAAGCTCCTGGGGCTGGTGGACCAGGCGCGCCGCGAGTACCGGGCGGCCTCCGACGCCGTCCGGGCCGCGCGCGCGGCCGCGGTGGAACTCCTGCTGGACGGAGAGGTGTCCAAGGCGCGCCGGGTCATGAGGAACCTCGCGCCCGGGTTGCTCGACCCCGAGACCGCCCGCGTCTTCGTCGTGGAGACCTCGCCCACCCGTCGGGACGCGGCCGTGCGCCGCTGCGAGGCCGTCACGGCCGGCCGAGCCCTGGTCGTCGCCGACGGGCGCCGGCCCGACCGGATCCTGGTGATCCACCCGGTCCGGGCCGACGAGGCGGACGAGAAGGTGGCCGTCGAACTGACCCGACTCGTGTCCGTGCTCGGCGCGGAGGCTTCGCTCGGCGGCAGCGGGGTGTACTCCCTGTCCCTCCTCGCCCGCGCCCTCCACGAAGCGACCACCGCCCAACGGTTCGCCGTCCACCAGCCCGACTCCGTGGCCCTCTCCGCCCAGGACACCGACCTGGTCAGCCTGCTTCCGGCGCACGAAGCCCAGGTGTGGGCCCGCCGACTGCTCGACCCGCTCATGCGGATCGACAGCCAGTGGGAGCTGCTCCGCGGGACGCTCCCCACGGCCCTGGCCTACCCCTACACGGTGGCCGCGCGCCGCCTGGATCTGCACCGCAACACCGTGACCCGGCGGGTGGCGCGCGCCGCCGAACTCCTCAACAAGGACTTCGGGGCCCTGACGGACCGGGTCACCGTGGGCCTGGCCCTGGAAATCGTCACGCAGCGGGAGCTGCCCGAGCCGCCCGACGGGTGCCTCGCGGCCGGGGAGCCCACGCTCCGGGGTCTGCTCGAAGGCCCGCAGACCCGCGCCTGGGCCGAAATGCTGCTCCGGCCCGCCTGCGCGGACAGACGCGACCTCCTCACCACGGCCACGGCCTGGCTCACGTTCGACGCGCACTTGGAGTCGACCGCGCGCGAACTGGGCCTGTCGGAGGCCACCGTCCGCTCGCACATCAGGGCGCTGGAAGGTCACTTGTCCCGCGACCTGTCCTCGCTGAGCGGCATGCGCGACCTGCTGTTCGCACTGCACCTCATGACGGGTGTGCCCCACCTTCCGGACTCCACCCGCGAACTGTGCGCGGCGGCCTGACCCGAGAGCCACGCGGGCACCGGGTCGTCGGTAGCCGCGATACCGGGCGCGGGTCGCGCGGCCTGCGTTGCCGGTGGGGGAACAGGGCGCGTCCGGGCCTCGGTTCGGCGAGCCGTTTCGCGGGCTGAACGAAATTCGATTGACGTCAGCGCGCTTCCTGGTCCGATGGACATCCGATACGGGAAATCGTTGCTCGAATCGTCCGGACGATTCGCATGGGCTGCCGTGTGAGCGGCTCCGCGACTTTTGTTTTCGGCCGGCAGGATCGCGAAGATCGGCTCGATGCGTTGAGGTGACCCGAACGGTCGATGGATCGAGCCCGAAGGGAGCGGCCTTGGGTGGTCGTCATTGCTGTGATTCCGGGGGCGCGGCCGAGGTCGGAACCTGATGAAACCGCAGGTGGGGTGCGGTGTCATGGACCGGGTGAAACCGGCGTGGGCCGCGCTTCGATGTGGCCGAAATCAGGCCGTAATAGTTGGCTGAATTTCGAGGGTGGTCATCATTTTCGTCCTGCCTGATTGGGTGAACCTTAAATTAGGCCCGTTGGCCGAAAAAAGCGAGAGGTGAATCCTTTCGCCGCTCGCGGCAAAGTCCGATGTGCAGCTCCGCAGGATCGGAGCTGCACAATGTGCACCTCGGGGGTGTGCCTGCGAACCGTGGTGCAGAACCCACAGGTCATACCGCTCGGTTGGTGCATCCGTGCAATGGCGCGGCATTCCCCGTATGCGTAGCGTTGCCGAGGCGAGCACAGCCCGACCCGCATTCCGGACACCCACGGCACGAGCAATCGCGCAGTGCCGAACCACGGGGGTGTACGGCACGGAAGTGGGCCTGGAAGAAGGCGAAGGCGTGCTCGCGGCGATCCGGTCGCCTCGAACACCGGAAGACGGGTGCCGGGGGAGTGGTGGGAACCGCTTCCCCCGGACAACCCGACGCCCGGCGGGGCCGGTACCGGCTCGGTCCGTTGCCCCGGTCGAGCGGCACCTCACGTACGCGTTCCCTCAAGAACCGGTCTGCCGTGTGCTCGGGCCGCCGGGGCGCGGTACCCGGTTCCGGGACGGTCAGGACGACCGTACGGCCGTACGCCCGTCCGGCTCGGTGAGGACGGGCCGGCCGCCTTCGCGCCCACCCGCTCCGGGCGACGGTGCCGGAGCCGTCGGCCCGACGCGCGGACCAACCGGCGCAGGAGGGTCACCTTGGCCGCACCGCTCAGCCCCGACGCCTTCCCGGCCGCGCTCATGAACGAGGGCGTGAGGATCGTCGAGTGTCCCGGCCGGCGCACCCACAACCGCAACCACAAGGGCCTTTGGGGTCCGGCGGACGGCGTGATGGTGCACCACTACGGTCGCCGAGGCGACCACGGACGGCAACCGGCACTTCTACGGCTTCGGGTGCGAGAACCTCGGCGACACACCGTCCGGTCCGCCCTGGCACGCAGGCCGACCTGAGCCGGGGACCGCCTTTCGGCGGGCCGCCCGACCGGCAGGACACCCACGTCGGCCGGTGCGGGGGCGGGAGCGGGCGGGGGATCAGGTGCGATGCGGAGGCCGAGGACTGCTCAGCAGTCGATGGATGGGGGTCCAGTCGAGGTGCTCCTCCTCCGTGCCGGGCGGGACGAGGGCGTAGGTGGTGCGGAGCCACGCCGCCAACTCCGGGCGGCTGATGCTGAGGAGCGCGTGCCCGGTGTCGGGTCCGAGTCGGAGCCACACCCGGCTGCGGCCGCGGCCCGGCCACAGGACGACATCGCCGGTGCCGGTGAGGCTGGAGATGCCGCAGGACAGCAGGTCACGTCCGAGGGTCCACACGACGTCGTCGCCGTGGGACGGGCAGCGGAAGACGGCCTCCACGGCCAGCGGGTCGGTCCGCCGGTAGTGGAACGTCACCGGGACGGTGCGCGGCGTGCGGGTGTGGGGCAGGTACTGGCGGGCGCGGGTGGACCAGCGGGCGTCGCAGCGTGCGGCGCCGGAGGGGAGAACGGGCTCCACAGCATCCTTCTCGGCAGGGGGGGGGTCGTTGCCCTGCCCGTCTGCCCGTGGACGGGCAGCTGATCCCCGTGGACCAGGCGGCAACCGGGTGAATCGGTGGAGGCGGTCGGGAGAGGTTTGATCCGTACGAACCGGAACAGACGGACCGCAGGACACCGACACCGAAGGAGCACCCGATGCCGAACACCTCCCGCCTGCCCCTTCCCCTGCTCCAGCACTGGGCCTGGCAAGCGGACGCGGCATGCCGGGAAACGGCGTCCGAGCAGTTCTTCGGCCCGACGCAGGAGCCGCTCGAACAACGCCAGGAACGTGACGAGCGGGCCAAGCGGATATGCGCCGGCTGCCCCGTCGCCCAGGCCTGCCTGCGCCATGCCCTGTCCGCTCAGGAGCGCTACGGGGTCTGGGGCGGTCTGACCGCGAGGGAACGGAGCCGCCTGCAGGCCGCCGCCTGACCCGCGACGGACGGTTCCGGGCGGGCGGCGCTCCCGAAGTCCCCCCGCGCCACCGAAGCCTCCTCCGCATCACCGAAACCTCCTCCACCAGCACGGCGTTGTGCTCCTGTCGGCCACCACCCCAAGGAGCACCGCGTGACGCACACCCCTGCACCCTCCGCCGCCGGCCTGCTGCGCCTGACCCTCGGCGAGTGGCGCATCGGTTTGGTGGCATGGCGGCTCCTCGTCCTGCAGACCGCACATCCCGCCGTCGCCGCCGGTACCGCCCGCTACTCCACGTACCGGGCCCACCCCTGGCGGCGGATCGAACACACCATGGAGAGCGGGAGCCGACTGTTCTTCGCCACCTCCGAGGAACGAGCGCGGGAGGCGGCCCGGCTGGAGCGCGCGCACCGCCGCATCCGTGGCACCGACGACGCCGGCCGCCCGTACGAGGCCGAGGACCCGGCGGTCCGCGCCTGGGTGATGGTGACCCTGTACGAGGCCATGACGGCCATGCGTGAGCTGTCCGGCGACCCCCTGACAGCCGGTGAACTCGACGTCCTGTACGCGGAGTTCAAGGAAGTCTGCACAGACCTCGGCGTTCCCGACGACGCGCTCCCCGCGACGGCCGCCGACGTGGCCGCGTACGTCGACCGGGCCGTCCGCGAGACCCTGGAATGCGGCGACCAAGTCCGGTACCTGCTCTTCGACATGTTGCGCGAGGCCCCCGCCCCCCGCCGCCTCGGCCGACTGCGACCCGCCTGGCCGCTGCTGCGCGCCGTCGCCGCGAACGTACTGACCACCCTGACCATCGCCGACCTGCCGCCCGCCTGGCACGAGCGGTTCGCCACGCCCCGCACCCGTACGGCCGCCGCCCTCTCCTGGACGGTTCACCGCGGCATGCGGCAGGTGATGACCCGCCTGCCGGACCGGCTGCGCTACCGCAGGCACGGCGACGCCGCGCCGGCCGCGCCCCGGCGCACCACGACCGTCACGCCCCTGCCCCGACCCCGGACCGTCGACTCCCGCCCGGCACGCCTGGCGGCGTTCTTCCACCAGGTGCTCGACCAGACCGGTGACGGGCGGGTGGACAGCGCGGACCTCCAGGCGATGGTCCACAACGTGTGCTGGCAGCTGGAGCTGCCCGTGGAACGGGAGGACGTGCTCTACGCCGCCTTCGAGACGTGGTGGCAGCACCTGCGCGCGGGCATGGACGCGGACGGGGACGGCGCGGTGCACTGCGCCGAGTTCGTGAGCGCGATGCTCGCGGGTGTCGATGGTGACGCGGGCTACCTCGACCACGGACTCGGACCGGCCGTGCGGGCTCTTTTCCGCGCCGTCGACACCGACGGGAGCGGGTACCTGTGCGCCGACGAATACCGCGTCCTGTTCGGCGGGCCGCGCGTGCACCCCGCCGAACTGAACGATGCCTTCCGCCAGTTGGACGTCGACGGAGACGGTCGGATCAACGAGGCGGAGTTCGTCGCCGCGTTCACCGACTTCTTCACCGCCCGTGCGGACACGGCCGCGGGCGTGGCGCTGTTGGGCCGCCCCTGATCCGTCGGCCGGGACGGGCGCGCCGGCCCGCCCGAGCGGCGGGCGCGGGTCGCCCGCCCTCCCAACGGTCCGAGCCGGCGTACCGCGTGGGGGGAGGGTTCGCTTCGTGGACGTCCGCGGCGAGGTGTTTCGTTCTGCGGGCTGCTGAGCGCCCGGTACATGGTGCATGGTCGAAGGGAGGTGGACGCCGCCGCCTCGCGGACGGAGGACGGGTTGTGCAGGAGACACCACTGAGGGCGAGCCTGACGGAGGTCGAGCCGGGCGTGCTGAGGGTGGAGGTGGCCGGTGAGGTGGACAACGACACCTGCCCGGTCCTGCGTGCGGTGCTCCGCGAAGCGCTCGCGGCCGAGCCGGCGCCGTACCGCGTCGAAGTCGACTGCGCGGGGCTGACGTTCTGCTCCTCGGCGTGCCTCAACGAACTCCTGCTCACGCGACTGGACGCGAAGGACCGCGGCATCGCCCTGACGGTGACCGAGGCCAGTCGCCCCCTGCGGGTCCTGCTGACCCTGACCGGCACCCACAGCGTCTTCGGCACTGTCCCGGTCGAGCACCGCCACGCCCCTTCCCGCCGGTCCGGCGCGCCGCACGGGGCGTGAGGGTCGAGGGGCGCGTCACCGGGCGGGGGGCGTCACCGGGCCCTCACCCGTGCAGGGTCGTACCGGGGGCGGTGCCGTACGCCTCTCGGTACGCCGCCGCGAAGCGTCCCTGGTGGGCGAAGCCCCATCGAAGGGCGACGGCCGTCACGGTGGTCCGCCGGGGTTCCGCAGCGGTCAACTCCTCGTGGGCGCGGGCGAGTCGTACCCGGCGCAGGTACCCCAGCGGGGTGGTCGCGGCGTGCCGGGAGAAGGCGTACTGCACGGCGCGCGGGGTGACCGGGACCGACGCCGCGATCTCGGCGAGCCCGATGTCACGGTGGGCGTTCTCCTCGATGAACACGACGGCTCGGCGGAGGGTGTCGCTGGTGCCGTCGCGCGAGTCGACCCGGTCGGGCAGGGCGCCGGTGCGGGTGTGCGGCAGGCAGCTGAGGGTGGTGGCCGCCAGGAGACGGGCCGCCGCGCCGGTGAGGAGGGGCTCGTCGGCGAAACCCGGCTGAAGGATCGTGTCGCGGACGTGCGCGACGGTCCGGCAGAGCATCCGGTTCGCCGCCTCGCCGAGCGGTGTCTGCCCGGTGAGCCGGACCTCCTCCCCGCCCTCGGCGGTCCGGTCCAGCAGGCCGGCGTCGAACATCGTGATCGTGTAGTGGGCGGCGCGGACCTCCCCGGCATAGGAGCGGCCCGGTAGGGCGACGAGAAACGTTCCGCCCGGTCCGCAGACGTCACCCCCGCTCGTATGCACCCCGCGGTCGACCGTGATCAGGCAGAGCCTGTCGAGCGGCCCGGCGTCGTACGACATCGTGAAGTCGAAGGCGAGACGGTCCACGTGCAGCCCGCCGGCGGCACGCCGCTCGATGCGCGCACCGCTGCGCTCCGGGACGCCGCCGATCGTCATGGGCGTGTACGAGGACGACAGGAAAGCCTCCGTCTGCTCCAGGCTCTCGCTGCGAAACAGCGTCCGTTCCATGCTCACCCACTCGTCCGGTCCGGCCCCGACCGACGGGGCTCAGCAAGTACGCCCGCAGTCGCGGGCCGGGAGGCGCTCACGAGCCGGCGCGGCGCGTTCCTTCGCGTCGCGGCCTCGATCGCGTCAACCGCCCCATCCTTCCCGATCCGGTTCCGCGAGGCGAGAGGCCCCCCTCCGGAGCTGCTGCCGGACCCCGCCCCGCAGCGCCCGATCCGGCGCGAGGGGCCCCGGACGGTTCATCCGAACGGGGCCGCGGGCGCGCCCGGGGTGTTGCGCTCAGCCGGCAGCAAGGCAGCGACGGCGGCCGACACGGTCAACAGCCGGTTCAGTGACGGGTCGGTTTCGGCCGGATGCGGTGGGCGGGCTTCCTCTCCGGCGCGTACCGGTGGCGGGGCGCGCTCCGGGCCGTCGCCCGACGTAGGTGACCCGACGTAGGTGACCCGACGTAGGTGACCCGACGTGGGTGACCCGACGTGGGTGACGGCCCGGTTCGAGGTGAGCGAGTGCTGTCCCCGTGTTGGTCGCGGAGTTGGGGCTCAGGCCGTGAGCGGGCCCACCGTGAAGCGGTCCGAGCAGATCTGGAAGGCGGCCTTGACGAGGACCGCGTCCTTGGAGGCGGGCGGATAGACCTTCAGGAACGTGCCCTTGGGCAGGCACGGGCCGCCGATGGGCCCGTTCGTGGTGTGCAGGACGGCCGTCGCCCTGCCACCGGGAGCCAGGGTGACGGGCCCGGGCGTCGCGCCTTCGCGGTCGGCGGGGTCGCCGATCCGCTGCCGGTCGGCGCCCAGGACGCTCACCCCGGGGTATCCGAGCAGGGTGCACGAGCGGTCGCCGATGTTGGTGAAGCCGAGCGGTACGTACAACTGGCCCGCGCCGGCATCCGGTGCTCCGACGGACAGGTCCAGGTCCCCGGCGGCGCACGTGCTCGCGCGTGCCGGCTGCCCGGCCGCGGCGGCCGGGCCGGCGCACACGACCGTGGCCCCGACGACCACGGACAACAGAGCGGGAACCGCCGTACGTGTGAAGCCCACCATGGCTCACCCCGATCGATCGCGCCGGCGCGGACGCCGGCTCTCGTGATTGACGTCAGTTCCGCCTACCCCCGATGCCCCCTGCCAAGCGGACCCGGTTTCCGTCGGCCGGAGGTACTGCCGCACTCCACTACTCGGTGATACCGTGTAGTGGTACTCGGTGGCACGGAGTACTAAGGGGGTTGAGGAGGGACCGCGATGGACGACCTGACGGAGATGTTGAAGGGCACGCTCGAAGGGTGCGTGCTGGAGATCATCGGCGGCGAGGAAACCTACGGATATGCCATCACCCGCCGGCTGAACGAGCTCGGCTTCGCCGACGTCGTCGAGGGGACGGTGTACACGATCCTGCTGCGGCTCGAGAAGAACGGGCTGGTCCAGGTGGCGAGGCGGCCGTCCGGGGTGGGTCCGCCGCGCAAGTTCTACGCGCTCAACGAGGCCGGACGCGAGGAACTCGCGAGGTTCTGGGCGAAGTGGCAGTACGTCTCATCACGCATCAACAAGCTGAAGGAGGGCGGGAGATGAACTTCTGGGAGACCATCACGGGGAGCGATCTCAGCAGGGAATGGAAGGCGCTCGAAGCCCGGGCGCAGACCCTGCCGGACGATCACCGGGCCGCATGGGAGCAGATCAAGGTCCACCTGTTGCCCCACGCGGACTTCACCGGCCGCAACCTGATGCCGATCCTCGACGCGGCCCTGGGGCTGCTGGAGGAAACGGCGGCGGACGGGCAGAACGTGCAGGAGGTGCTCGGCGACGATGTCCGGGGCTTCTGCGCGGCGCTGGCCGGAGGTGAGGGGGCCCGCACCCATCGCGACCGGTGGCGGGAGCAGTTGAACCGGAACGTCGCGCGGAAACTGAGCCGGCTGGGAGGCTGACGTGAGCATCCAGGACATCATCGAGGGCAAGAAGCAGTGGCGGGCGCACACGGCACGGGTCAGGGCGCTCCCGCCGGACTACCGGATCGTGTACAAAGAACTGCAGCGGTACCTGTTCAAGGTCGGGCCGGTCGACCTGGCCGACGGGCCCTTGCTGCCCGGGATCGTCGAGTTCTTCGAAGAGGGCGTCGTCGCCGGCAAGGGAGTCCTGGAACTCATCGGCCGTGACGTCGCCGCCTTCTGCGACGACCTGATCAAGGACACCCCCACCTACTCGGACCTCCACCAGCAATCCCTTGGCGGGAGCCCCGGTACGACCGGCAGGTAACACCCCCGCCGTGCCGTGACCGTACCGACGGGCGTGGCCCGAGGCCCTGCCCGTCGGATGGCCGCGCGCCACCGTTCTGGACCCGTCCCGCCGCTACTCCGGGATGCCAACTCCGGTCAGTTCCGCCGAGATCCGCCACATGCGCCGCGCCTCGTCGACGCTGCGCAGCCGACCGTAGAGCTCCTGTTCGGCCGGAGGGCCGCCCGGGTCCGTCCCCGGCACCGAGAGCCACGAGCGGCTGCGACTGCTGTCCGTCGTCGGCACGCAGACCCTCACCGCACCGGCCGGAGGCGGAGCGCGGTCCCTTCCACGGGCGCGGCCTCGTGACCACCCGGCGCCCCGACGGTCGCATCCGCCGACCGGCCCGGATCCCGTACGGCGCCGGTCAGCGGGGCCAGTGAACGCCAGCCCATCGTCTCGTAGAGGGCTCGGCCGTCCGGAGTCGCGCCCAACACACCGGCGGTGGCGCCCTGCTCGGCGGCCGTCGCGGTGAGTTCGCGCATCACCAGGCGACCCAGGCCGCGGCGTTGGTGGACCGGATCGGTTTCCACCTGGTCGACGACGGCGCCGAGAGCGGTGACGGCGACCTGACCGCGCGCGGCGAAAGCGCCCTCGGCGGTGCGCACCAGAACGCGGGTCACGCCGTCACGGGTCCAGGTCGTCAGCCGGTACCCGGCGGGCGGTCCATCCGGGGACCGGGTGTGGGGGCCGGTGAGCGGGGCGGCCATCAGGTAGCCGAGGCCGCCAGCGAGGTGCCAGCCGGGGGCGAGCCAGGATTCGAGGGTGTCCGGCGGAACGAGGGCCTTCAACCAGATGCCCGGGACGGTGGCGTGCTCGGAGAGGCCGCGGACGGTCGCCTCGTCCGCGGAGTGCAGGACATGGCGCATGACGTGCCCGGTGAGGCCGACGTCGACGGTGTAACCCCAGGCATGGGGCACGGGTTCGGCCGCGCCGCGCGAAGCGGTCCAACCATGGACCCATGCTCGTGCGGCCTCGATCGGATGAGCGAAAGGCAAGGTTCCCCCGAGATGGTAATAGATGAACAGGTGCAGTGATTATTACATCAGGATGCCGTGATGGCACGTGAACAGGGACCTCCGACGTGTCCCTGCCGCGGGTCGGCCGTTCGGCTCCAGGGTGAGCAGGCCCGCGGTTTCGGAATCGCTCTACACGCTGACCTGCACATGGCCCGGCCTGAACGAACACGTCTGCTCCCGTATCCCGCACTCCGACCTGGAGGACCTGAACCGGGGATTCGAGAACTCCCGTTTCGTCGGCCGGGAGACCCTGCGGCGCACCCCCCAACGGCACGTCAACCACTGGCGGGTGGGCGTGGTCCTCCCGCAACTGCCCCCGTCAAATGCCCGCGCCTGCCGCTCGCACTGGGCGACATCCACGTCGACGAGGACAACCGGGGCACCTTCTGGCAGGCGCTGCAGTTCGGTGTCCAGAACCTCTACGACCCCGAGCTGGACGAGTGGCTGGTGATGGACACCTTCGAGCACCGGCCCGGGACGGTCACGCTGCCCGGCCCGTGCGAGTTCGCCCGTTGCTCGTCACCCCGGCCGGGCAAAAAGGGGCCCGGCGTCCGCATGCCGGTCCCGGCGTACGTGCCGCGCGCGGGCTCGCCATGATGGGACCATGATGCACAGCGACGACACGCCCACCGACTCGCCGGCGATAGCCCTGCTCAAGGAGTTGGGAGCCGAGACCACCAAGCACTCCGGCGGCACGCTCCTGACCCACCTGCTGCGCGTCGAGGCGCTGCTCGCCGCGTGGGGCGGACGCCCCGCACTGCGGACCGCGGCCCTCTGCCACGCCTTCTACGGCACGGACGGGCTGCCCCTGGCCCTCCTGGAACTCTCCGAGCGCGCCCGTCTCGCCGAGGCGATCGGTACGGAGGCGGAAGAGCTCGTCTACTTCTACGCCAGCTGTGACCGCAAGGCCTCCTACCCCACCCTCGCCGCTCTCGACGAGGCGTCGGTGAGGTTCAGGGACCGTTTCACCGGTGACGAGTTCACCCCGTCCCTGCAGCGGCGCCGCGACTTCGCCGAGCTCACGGTGGCCAACGAACTGGACCTGGCCAAGGTGAACGCGTCCTTCCGTGAGCGGAACGGGGCGGACCTGCTCGCCCTCTTCACGCGCTGGACCCCGCTCCTGTCGGAGGCGACCCGCCGGGAAGTGACCGCGGTCCTCGGCTGAGCCGTACGGGAGCCCCGACGCCGCTTTGCCCCCGCGACATCACGCCTGCCCGTCACCATCGCACCGTTCCGTACCGGCCGTTCCTCCGCGCGGGCGGCCGGTACGCCGTGCAGGCAGCCGTCGAGGAGTGCGTGCCTGCGCGCCACGCGGAGGGCCGAATTGGCCGCGGCGCCCGCGGGCCAGGGCGGCTGAGCCGGCGTCTAACGCCTCGGCGCGCGCGACCACCCGCCGGGCGGCGCCGGATACGACCGGTGGCCGCGCCAAGGTGCCGGACGTACCGGGCACGGCCACCGGAGGGCGTCCCGTCAGGGGCGGCCGGCGACGAACCAGCGGGCCGGTAGTTCCACCGGGGATCCGTCGGGGCGGGTCTCGCTCATGGCCAGGGCCGTCGTGCCTTCGTCGAGGACGGTGAGACCGGCCGCGCGCAGCAGGGCGGCGACCTCACCCTCGGCGACCTCGCCGGGCCGCAGGTCGTGCTCCTTGACGCGGCGCAGTTTGGGGGAGGGCCCGCCGGGCTGCTCGGCGATGGCGGCGATCACTTGTTTGGCTTCGCCGGTCGGCTCCAGGACGAGGGCGCGGCCGTGCGCGCCGACCAGCCGCGCGACCGCGGCGGTCACCGCGGGGCGGTCCTCGGGGTCGCTCTGGTGCAGGACCGCCCGCATGTAGACGTTCGTATCGCCGAGGCGTCCGTACAGGGCGTCGGCCTGGGCCGCGTCGGCGAGGTCTAGCTGTTCGTACGCGGCGGAACCGTCCGGGTCGGCGCGGCGGGCGTGGGCGACGGCGGCGGCGGACAGGTCGACGCCGACGGCGCGGGCGAAGCGGGTGGCGAGGAAACGGGTCTGGGTGCCGTTGCCGCACCCGAGGTCCGCGATCGGGAGCGAGTGGTCGGCGTACGGGGCGAGGTGGTCGAGGTCGCGCCGCGCCGTCAGGGCCGGATCCGCGTCCCAGAAGGCTTCGCCCGGCTCGCCGGAACTCTGCTCCCAGAAGCCGTCCCAGGCGGTGCGGTAGCGGTCGGACAAGGTCATGGCATCTCCCTGCGGTGGATGAGGCGCGACGTGGTGGGGCCGGCCGCGCCCTGGTGGCTACCCGGCGGGCGGCGGAGATAGACGGACCGGGCCGGGGAGACGGGCCAGAACATGCCGCCGAGTACGCGCGGAGCCGATGCCGTCGAGGAGATGGGCGGGGCCGCACGCCGCGGACAGTGTCGATCGGCGCCCCGGCGCGTTGACCACGTCATGAAGCAACTCCTCGCACTCACCGCCCTCAGCGTCGCCGCCCTCGTGGGCGCGACTCCCGCTCAGGCCGACGGAGCCCCGGTCCCCGAAGGGCAGCGGAAGCACTCCCCGAACGACCCGCTGCACTTCATGGCGCCCGATGCCTTCGGCCAGGTCCTGGCCGCGCAGGGCCGATCCGGCGACACGAACACGACGGCCCCCGCAGCGCGCGCTCCCGGCCGCTGACAAGGACCGTGGGGGCGAGGGCGTAGCGCACGGCCCAGGGTTTGACCGTCTACCACCTTGCGACTTCGGTCGCACAGGGGACGGCCCGGACTGCGACTTCGGTGGTACGCGACGACGACCCGGGACCGATGCGTTCGCACCAACTCCGTGGCCAGGATGGCCGGGTGACCGAACTCATCACGGGACTGCACATGTCCCCCCTGGAAATCCTGGCCTCGCTCAGCGCCGTCGCGCTGGTGGCGGTGCGTTGGCTCGCCCCCGCCACGCGTCGCCCCGTCGCCATCGCGGCAGGCACGGGTTTCGTGCTGTCCGTAGGCGTGTTGGGCGTGGTGGGCCTCCGCTGGCAGATGTTGCCGGTGTTGGCGGGGGCCGTCCTCGCCGCGGCGTTCGCCGTGCCTCCTGTGGTGCGACGCCGTCCCGGGCGGCCGGTGCGGCGGGCCCGCTGGTGGTTGGCGTTGCCCGGAACGGCGCTCTGCGCAGGCCTGATCGGGGCGGGCCCGCTGGCCGCGTGGGCTTGCCCCGTACCCGTGTTCCCCGAGCCGACGGGCCGGTTCGCCGTCGGCACCCGCGTGATGCAGTGGACCGACCCGAACCGAGCCGAGGCCGCCACTGCCGAACCCGACGACCGGCGCACGGTGGTGGTTCAGCTCTGGTACCCCGCCGCAAAGAGTCCCGCAGGCGCGCGGCGGGCCCCCTACCTCGGCCGCACGCAGCAGGAGGCGCGCACCGTCTCGGACGCCCTCGCGGACTACGTCGGGCTCCCGGGTTTCCTCCTCGACGGTGTGCCGCGCGCCCATTCCCACGCGGTCTTCAACGCCCCGCCGGCCGATGGGGGCGAACGGTTCCCGGTCGTGCTGTTCTCACCGGGTCTTGGCGGAGTGCGGACCCAGAACACCGCGTGGGCGGAGGAACTGGCCGGCCACGGCTATGCGGTCGTCGCCCTCGACCACCCGT
Source organism: Streptomyces sp. NPDC048383 (assembly GCF_040651775.1). NCBI lineage: Bacteria > Bacillati > Actinomycetota > Actinomycetes > Kitasatosporales > Streptomycetaceae > Streptomyces > Streptomyces sp. NPDC048383. The sequence continues at coordinate 138,892 of NZ_JBEZKS010000005.1, read as the reverse complement.
ACGACTCCGCTGCCGTCGTCCTCGCCGACGGTCGCACGATCCGTACCAGGATCTCCGCCACCGGCGACGACGACGAGGACAACAGAAGGGCCGTCGAGACGACGGCAGTTCGGGCCGCCGACCTCAGTTTCGTCCTCACCCAGCTGGGACGTGTGGACCGGGGTGAGATCGCGGGCCCCCTGACCGGACGGCTGGACGTCGATCGGGCCGCGGTGACCGGTCATTCGCTCGGTGGTGGCGCCGCCCTGCAAGCAGCGGGCCAGGACGCCCGGTTCGCCGCCGTCATCAACCTGGACGGCTACCCCCGCGACCCCGGCGCGCGCCCGTTCCACCAGCCGGCGCTCGCGCTCACCCAAGCCATCGGCCCGCAGACCGACCCGCGCTACCTACCCCGCCTCACCGAGGTCCTCGACCGCGGCACCGCGACGAGCTACCGGCTCACCCTTCCAGGAGCCGCGCACCTCACCTTCACGGACGGCCCCCTGTACCTGCCGCCGGTGCCCGCCCTGGTCGGTTCCCTGGGCCGCACCGAGAGCCCGCGCGTCGTCGCCGCGGCCACTCTCGCGTTCCTCGACTCCACCCTGCGGCACGAACGAATCGACCTGTCCCCCGCGTTGTCGGCGTACGGCGACCTCAACGTCCACCACCCGGACACGAGTCCATGAGGCGCGCTGCGATGACCACGCGGCCCCGGCCACGTCCGGAGTGGGGAGAGGCATCGTCAGCGGATGTCATGGTCGGGGTGGGCCCGGTCGTAGGTGTCCCGCGCCTCGGCGATTTCGGCGCGGTGGGCGAGGGACCAGTCGGCAAGGGCCTTGACGAGGTGGGTCAGGTCCGCTCCGGTCCCGGTCAGCCGGTAGTCGACCTGGGCCGGCACGGTCGGGTAGACGGTACGCACTACGAGGCCGTCCCGTTCGAGCCTGCGCACGGTGAGGGTGAGCATGCGCTGGGATATGCCGTCGAGGGCGCGTTGCAGTTCGCGGAACCTGCGTGGCCCGGTGGCCAGTTCGACGATCACGAGCACCGACCACTTGTCTCCGAGCCGGTCCTGGACATCGCGGATCCCGCAGTCCGGGTGGTCCTCGCGTCCGCAGGGGTCGAGGTCGGCGGGGGTGGTGGTTACCCCGGTGTGCGTGAGTGACATCGAACTGCCTTCTTGTAGCCGGTGGGCCCGCGGTCAAGGATTCAAGCGTAGGCATGGACGAAGGCGCTGATGAGGGCCACGACGGAAGACGGTGAGGGAACATGATCCTGGTGACCGGAGCGAGCGGGAACCTCGGCAGGGCCACGCTCGCGGCGCTGCGTACGCGTGGCGTCGTCGCGGAGGGCGGCAGCCGCACGCCGGTCGAGGGGATGCGGCGTCTCGACTTCGATGATTTTGAAAGCCTCGACCTGGAGGGCGTGTCCACGCTGGTGCTGATCTCCGCCGGGTACGGCGAGGACGACCGGGTGATCGGACGGCACGCGTCGGTCCTGGACGCCGCCGTCAGGGACGGCGTCCGCCACGTCGTCCAGACGAGCCTGACCGGCGCCGGCGACCACCTCGGTTTCGCGCTCGCCCATCGCGCGACCGAGCGTCTGGTGCGGGGGAGCGGCCTGCCGTGGACGATCCTGCGCAACGGGCTCTACGCCGAACTCTTCGGCGCTCTCCTGACGTGGACCGACGACGGCTTGGAGTCGGCGTTCGGTGACGGCGCACTGGCAGCGGTCGCGCGAGAGGATCTCGCCGATGCGGCGGCGCTCGTCGCGGCGGATCCGGCTCGGCACAGCGGGCGCGTTCATGAACTCGTCGGGACGCCGATCACGGCGGCGCAGGTGGCCGACCGGCTCGAAGTCCCGTACCGGACGCTCGACTTGGGTGAATATCGGCATCGGCTTCTGAACGGGACGCCGGGGTTGCTGCCGTTCCAGCCGCCGATGCTCGCCTCGATCGCCACCGGCATCCGGCACGGCTTCCTGGACGGGACCTCTCCCGACCTCACCGACCTGCTGGGCCGCCCGGCCCGTGATCCCCTGGCCGCGGCCGTCGCGGTCACCTCGGCCACGAGGTTGGCGTCCGGCTCCGAACCCGACCCGGTCTGAGCCCGGTTCGGCCGGCCGCCGAGGTGGGCGACGGTCGAACCTTGCTCCGGGCGCGAGGCGGGGGGCGGGCCATCACCGGGGGGCTCGCTCCCGGAGCCCTCGGGTAACCAGTCGGGTAGCTCAACAGGCCCCACTTTGATGTCGGTTGGGTCTCGGATCGGGTGTCGGGGGTGACGCCCGCGATGCCGCGGCGTTGTTCCTGGCGTGGATGAAGACGGAAGGCTGTTCGCGCGGGCGTCGCTCGACGGTGAGGTGTGGCGGGATGCCCTCGTGCACGGTGAGACGTGCCCGTGGTGCCGCGACCTCGGGGGAGCGGGCCCCGACGGGGCAGGGGAGGGCGGCGGCGACATGGTGGGTCCGGGGAGCGGCTGGATGGTCGCCATGTGCGCGGTCACCGTCGTGGCCGCCCTCCTCACCGTCCTGTCGTAGCCAACGTGTGCGCAGGGGTCTCGTCGGCCCCGCCGTGGCCGCTCGTGCCTGATGGTCAGCGCGTGGTGTCCAGAATCTCCTGGACGTCCTCCAGCGTGGTGGCGGGGTTGAGGCCTTCGATCTCCTCTTGATCGAACAACCCGTCCGCAACGACGACATGGTCCAGCACGCCCGACTCGCCACACTCCTGCGCACACCCATCTGCCCGGATGAGTCCGTCGAGTCCGCCGCCGACGCCGCGGCCGCGATCTCCCTCGGCGCCTGCCCCGTCATCAACGTCAGACCCGCCCGCGTCGGCGGCTACCTCGAAGCCCGCCGGATCCACGACCTCGCCCACGCCCACGGCATTCCCGTCCGGTGCGGAGGCATGCTGGAAACCGGCATCGGCCGCGACGCGAACGTCGCCCTCGCCGGCCTGCCCGGCCGCACGCTGCCCGGCGACACCTCCGGCTCCAGCCGGTACTTCGCCACCGACAACCGAGCCGTTCGTCCTCGATGAGGACGGCCACCTCGACGTCCCCACCGGCCCCGGCCTCGGCGTCGAACCGCTGCGCGACGTCCTCGAAGAGACACCGTCTCCAGCGAGTGGTACGAGGATCACTCCTTCGTACCGCCGGGGCCGGGCTGCGCTGTTCCTCCCACGTGCCCCGGCGCCCGCCGAACCGCCTGGCCGTCGTGCGGGTGGGCTCGTCACGCAAGGTCGTACGGGGTCGTCCTGGCCGGGGTTCGCCGCGGGGCCGGGGCGCCCGGTCGCGGTCCCGTCCGTGGAGCGCTCCGATCGGGCCGACGACCGGCCTAGACTGGGAGATCGTGAGCAGGTCCCGGCGGGTGTGGCGGCGAGGAGTGGAAGTGAGGGCAGTGAAGGCCCTGGCGACACTGGACGGGGTGGTACCCGGAGACCACGTCTGCTGGAAGGTGGACGGGGCGCCGGGACTCACGGGCGGCTTGGAGTCGTTCGTCGCCGACGGAACCCTGTACGGCGACCGGCTCGTGATCGTCGGTTCCCCGACGTCGCTGACCGAGGTGGGTCGACTGCGCTCCGTACCCGAATCCGTCGTGATGATCGACACGCGTCAGGAGCCCGGGTCGCTCGCCCTCACCGTGGACCGCGAGGTGCAGCGGGCCAGGAGCGCCGGCTACCCCACCACTCGTGTCCTGGCGTGCCGCGAACCCGGCGCGCGGGGCTTGGACGGGCTGGTGGACGAGGAGCTCGGGTTCGACGAGACGGCGGCCCTCAGCGGCGCCACCGTGGTCTGCGCCTACCTTCCGGGCTCGTGGAGCCGTGCGGAGTGGGAGGCCGTGATGTGCGTACACCCGCAGACCGTGGGCAGCCGACCTGAACTGCCCGGATTCCAGATGTTCAGATTGGTAAATGAGGACTGGAAGGTGTCTGGAGTGATCGATGCCGATGGGGCACACGCATTCGCCACCGTCCTTCGATCGGCTTTCCGGCGCGCGTCCCGGATCCGACTCCGCTTCGACGAGGTCAAGCTGATCGACGCGGCGGGGATGCGGGCTCTCGTCGACGCCGCGACCCATCTGCCGGACCGCCGCGTGATCATCGAAGGTGCCAACCGCCTCGTCAAACTGTCCTGGGACCTCTCCGGCTACGCCGGACCCCGAACCCCGGTGGAGGTCCTCGCATGACCACCTCCGTACGGCCCCAGGACGGCTTCCGTCACGAGCTCTACCCCTACGTCGGTGACGACGAGTTCCTCAGCGGCGCCCTCGACTTCATCCGCGAAGCCCAGGAATCGCGCGAGGGAGTGATCATCTCCGTGCCCGCCGATCGTGAGGCACTGTTGCGCGCCGAACTCCCCGACGCCAAGTCGATCACCTTCCTCGACGCGGCGACCCCCGGCCGCAACCCCGGCAGGCTGCTGGCCGTGTGGCACGACGAGATCGCCCGGCAGGCAGCCGACGGCCGCCCGCTGCGCGGGATCGGCGAGTCCGCCTGGCGCCAGGCCCAATCCGCCTCCGAGGCAGCCGAGTTGCGCTACCACGAATGGCTTCTGAACCTGGCTTTCGCACAGAGCGCCGCCTGGTCCCTGCTCTGCCCCTATGACACCACCGATGACGACTCCGACTCGCTGCGGGCCCTGGCCCGCTGCCACCCCCTGATCCGCCGCAACGGCATCGCCCTGCCGAGCGAGGACTACGATCGGCAAGCCCCTTACACCTTCGAGGAACTCATCGCTCCGTGCGGGCCGTTGGACGAGCTGACGTACAAGCGGGGCGGTCTCACCGCCGTGCGCGAGAAGATCACCACCTGCGCGACGGAGACCGACCTTCCCGAGGCCCGGCTGGACGAACTCCTCCTGGCGGCAACCGAGATCGCCTCCAACAGCATCCGCCACGGCGGCGGCCACGGAACCCTGCGCACCTGGACCCAGGACTCCACCTTCGTCTGCGAGTTCCGCGACGCCGGCCACATCGATGATCCCCTGGCCGGTAGGACCCGGCCCCCCAACGGGCAGTACGGCGGGCGCGGGCTGTGGCTGGCCCACCAACTGTGCGACCTGGTGGAGATCCGCTCGGCGCCGGGCACCGGAACGACCATCCGCCTGCACATGCGGCTCACGGCCCCCTGACGGGTCGTCGGTCGGGGCGAGGTGCGGGGCGGGGGCCGGCCGCCGGCGCAGGCGCTGACGCCGCGAAGGCCGAGTCGCTCGCGCGGGCTGACCCACCTCTGGGTGCCTCGCCGGTCAGGGGCCCGGACCGGCCGAACCGCTTCGTCCCCCCGACCGTCACATGACGCCGCCCGTCACACGACGCCGGTGACCGTCACGGTGACCGCGGCCCCGGCCGTGCCGGGGGAGTGGTGTGCGAGCAGGTGGGTCAGGACCGCGGACCGGGTGGCGCGGGTGACGTCAAGCGCCCTGCTGCCGGACAGGGTGACGACGCGTACGTCGATCTCCCACCGGCCGGTGGCCCTGCTGCGGCTGATGCGCAGGCCGGAAGGGGTGCGCGCGGCAGCCTGCGGACCCTGGAACGCGGTGCGGAGCCGGTCGGTGAACCCGGGGGTGAGGAAGGCGACGCCGGGTACCTCGCGCACGATCCGGGCGAGAGCCTGGTCCAGCGGATCCTGCGTCACTGTGTCCCCCCTCCCGGGCCGCCGCCCGAGGCGTCGGCGAAACCGATGACGCGGACGTCGATGGCGGTGACCTCCAACCCGATGGAGCCGTCCGCCGCTGCCCGCACCCTCCGGCGGACCTCGTCCGCCAGGGCCGGCAGGTTCGACGCGCTCATGGGGGCCAGGATCTGCATGCTGACGGCGACGTGGCCGCCGTCCGTGTCGGGAGTGATGCGGCACGATCCGGAACGTACTCCGAGAACCTGTTCGGCCGCCGTACGCAGGACCCGGGCGGCCGCCGACTCGGTGATCCACATGGCTTCCTCGGGGGCGCCCAGGGGCAGGGGGCGTCCGGGCCGCAACTCGGTGCGGACGATGTCCATCACGCGGTCCGTCAGGCCGGTGGCGTCGTAGTCGGCCGGGCCCCGCGCCCCGCGCAGTCCCCGTACCGCCCTTTCGAGCTGTTCGAGTTCCGCGGCGGCGCGGGCGCAGGACGGGCACGTGGCGTGGCGGGGGTCGGTGGCGCCGTTCTCCCAGGCGGCCCAGGCCTGCGAGAGGAGCCGTCCGCAGGGCAGTCGTTCGTCGTCCGGTCCGGGCGGCGGGGAGGAAGGCGGGTGGGTGCTTGTGGTCATCGCCAGGCCCCCAAGGCGTCGGTGAGTTGGCGTCGGGCGCGAAAGACGCGGGCGCGGACGGCCTGCTCGGTGATGCCGACCGTTTCCGCGATGAAAGTGTAGGAATGATCGTCCAGTTCTCTCAACACCCAGCAGGTCCGCTGCTCGGCCGAGAGGTCGGCGAGCGCATGGTGGAGATCCGTGACGGCGGCACGCGCCTCGGCGATCCGGTCGGGGGCGACGCTGTGCTCCGGGGCGCTCACCTCCGAAGCCTCCTCCAGCCGAGCCTGGGGTCTACGGGCGCGCAGGACGTTCAGACAGCGGTTCGTGACGATGCGGTACACCCACGTCCCGAACGAGGACCGGCCACGGAACTCGGGCAGCTTGCGCCAGGCGCTGATCAGGGCGTCCTGGACCGCGTCCTCCGCTTCCGCGCGGTCGCCCAGCAGCCCGGTGGCCAGGCGGACCAAGGCCGGCACGTGACGACGGACCAGGACGGCGAAGGCCTCGTCATCGCCTTCCGCGGCGCGTACCGCCAGCAGGGCGTCATCGCCGGCCCTCGTGCCGTCGTCCGGCGCCCTCGTCAGTGTCCCCGCCATCGGGCGGCTCCCTTCGTCACGGTCCATCCGGTGTACGGCCCGCCCCCGCCCGTCCCCGCCGCACCCGGCGGACACGGCGCGCGGCGGGTGATCAGGAGCCGGCAGCTCCGGGTCACTGCATCCTCACCCGCGGTACCCGGGTGCCCCGCCGACATCTTCGTAATCAGGGAGACAACAGGCGGAAACAGTCGGAATCGGAAGGGCGGGGATCACGTCGCCGCCGGCCGCGCCCGGAAACAAGGAACGGGCGGATTTCGATCCGGTGCGTCACAACGGCCGCCGGCCGGTGTCCATGGAAGTGAGACCACACAGCGCGCCGCATCCGGCGGCGCCCACGGAGAGGACCTACGGAGCATGACCACTCAGCAGTTGATCCCCTCGTCCCCGCGCGCCTCCGCCCCGCAGAACGACCGGGCGGGCGCCGGCACGACCGACATCGCCCTCGGCAAGCCGGGCACGGACGAACCGGCCGGCACGCGCGGGAAGACCTCCATCGCCGACGTGGTCGTGGTCAAGGTGGCGGGCATCGCCGCGCGGGAGATCCCCGGCGTCCACGACATGGGTGGCGGCCTGTCCCGAACGCTCGGCGCGGTCCGCGACCGGGTGCCGGGTGGCCGTCCGAACATCGGCCGTGGCGTGAAGGTCGAGGTGGGGGAACGACAGACCGCCATCGACCTGGACCTCGTCGTCGAGTACGGCGTCAGCGTCACCGAGGTCGCCGCGGACGTCCGCGAGAACGTCATCGGTGCCGTCGAGCGCATCACCGGTCTGGAGGTCGTCGAGGTCAACATCGCCATCAACGACGTCCACCTGCCCGAGGACGACCACCACACGGCCGCCGGCGAGGGCCGCGTCGAGTAACACCGTTCGCAACCCACCCCTGCGCGCGACGATCCGCTCCGCGCGACGACACCGGCTCGTGCCCCCGGTACCGAGCACGGACAAGGAGGAAAGAGATGAGCCGAGCCCTCATCGGCATGACCGCGGGGATGGCCCTCGCGTTCGCGGGGTGGTTCGGAGGCTTCGGCGCCTTCGTACTCGTCGCCTTCCTGGGCGGGGCCGGATACGCGGCCGGGGCCTGGCTGGACGCCGGCGGACAGCCGCACGAACTGCGGCAGATGTTCGAGCGGAGCCGGCGGTGACCGGGGCCGCCGGCCGCGGGACGACCACCATCGCGGACAAGGCCGTACGCAGGATCGCCGAGAAGGCGGCCTCGGAAGTACTGCCCGCCCCGTCGGCGGGTACGGCCACGGGCTCGGCGCACGTCCACGGACGCACGGCCGACGTGGCCCTCCACGTGGCGCTGCCCTACCCGACTCCGCTGTCGGAAGCGGCCCGACGCGTGCAGCAGCACGTCGCCGAGCGCACTCGGGAACTGACCGGACTGGAGATCGCCCCGCCCCGCTTGGCCGTCACCCGACTCAGCGCGCAGGACGCCGCACCCGTGGCACCCGACCCGTTGACGACGGACGACCGCCCGCCGGCCCGTGGCCCGCGCCGGTGGTGGTCCGCCAGACGCGCCCCGACGGCCGTGCTCGTCCTGCTCGCCGCCGCCGCGTGCGCCACCGTGACCGTCGACGTGATCCGGGTCCACGCCGGCGGGCACCGCGCTGCCGCGTGGCGCCTGCACATCGTCGACTGGTTCGCCGCACACCGCTTCGGCGACCTCGGCGTGACCGTCGGCGCGGCGGTCGGAGCGGTCGTCGGCCTGTGGTTGCTCGCACAGGCCCTCACACCCGGACGGAGGGGCCGGCTCACCGTCAGCGGCCCGACACCGCGCCACAACGTGGCCGTGGACCGTTCCACGGTGGCCGAGCTGGTCCGCGGCGCCGTCCACGACGTCCCCGGCATCGAGACGGTTCGGGTTCGTGCCGGGCGCCGACGCCTGACCGTCCGCGCCGGACTGGCCTTCGGCGACCAGCAGGAAGCACTCCGGCAGGCCACCGCCGCGACCGACCGGATCCTGTCCGGCTGCCGGCTGCGCCGCACCCCGCGACGCAGGGTGTCCGTGACCCCGGAGCCGACCTGGCAGAGTCCACCGCCCGAGACCGACAACACCCCCGACGAGCCGAAGGGCCACGCCGGATGACCCCGCCCCGTACCGCCGCCAACCGAACCGTCCTCGCCGCCGTCGGCCTCACGCTCCTGCTCGGCGGAGGGTGGATCGCCTCCGCCCACACCTCTGTGGCCGAACACGTCCCCTCCGGTTGGCCCGCACCACCCGACGCGCCCCTTCTCGACCGTGCGGCCCTCGCCGAGCTCCGCACCCATCCCTGGTGGACCCCCACCGTCACCGCGGTCGGGGTGCTCGCGACCCTCGCACTCGGCTGGTGGCTCATCGCCCAGCTCCGCATCCGCCGCCGCCCCCGACTGCCCCTGGCCGCGGCGGGAGGATCCCTGCGCACCCGCGCCCTGGAGAAGGCACTCGCCGAACGGGCCCTGACCATCGACGGCGTCAGCCGCTGCCGCACGCGCATCCACGTCCGCCGCCGGCACCTGCACCTGCGGACGCGCGTCTGGCTGGAGCCCGAAACCACCCCCGACACCGTCGTCGCGGCGCTCACCGCACTCACCTCGGAAGCCGAAACGGCCGCCGCCCCCTACGAAATCGACCTACGCCTGCGCATGAGCCACCTCACCCACCGGGCACCCCACGTCCGTTGACCCCCGGCCCCGGCGTCCTCGCGGCCGCCCTCCGGTGCCCCGTCTCCGCCGGGACCGAAAGCGATCGATTAGCCTGCCCGGCATGTCAGTGAACATCGAATTCAGTTTCCGGGTGTCGAACGTCGCCGACGAGGCGCAGGCGCAGGCGGTCCTCGCGGAGCTCAAGGAACTGCTGGGGGAAGAGCGCATCGCCGACCAGGTCCGGCTGGCCGTGGAGGGGGCGGGCGGGGCCTGGTTCGTCGTGGGGGACACCGACTTCCCCCTCATCGTGAGCCGCTCCTACCTGTGGCGCCCGAAGTTCGAGGAGTCCCTGGCCTGGTACGCGAAGGAGGCGGCGCCCGCGGCGACCGTGGTGGTGGACTGGAACTACCCGGACGAGGAGTACTGAGGCTCGGTGCCACCCGGGGCACGCACGCCGTTCCGGCGGCGGAGCGATCGTCATGCGGTGAATCGGCCTCGGGTGTGGCCGTCCACGGCGCTCAGATGTTCGTTGCGCGGCGCGGAGATGACCACGATCGCCATGTCGTCGTGCTGTCCGCCCGCCACCCACTGGGACGTGAGCATCTGGACGCGTTCCACGATGGCTTCCGCGGGCATGCCCGCACAGGTCGACAAGGCGTGCCGCAGCCGTTCCTCCCCGAACTCGGCGCCGCCCGTGGGACCGCCGCGGGCCTCGCTGATCCCGTCCGTGTACAGGACGCAGGCGTCGCCCGGCGCCAGCGTGACGTCGGCGCCGACGGCGGTGAAGTGGGGGAGCGCCCCGACGAGGCTGCCGCGGGTGGGTGCCTCCTCGACCCCGCCGCCGCTTCGCACGATCAGTGGAGCGGGATGCCCGGCGCTGGTCAGCCGCATGTGCACCGAGTTGCCCCGCCTCCGGGCGGAGGCGAGCACCATGGTGGCGAAGCGGGCGTTGCGGGTGTTGAGCAAGGAGGTGTTGAGCAGGGTCAACATCCGGTGGTGGTCGCCGGCCATCGGCAGCAGGGCGTGCATCGTGTTGCGGATCTTGCCCGCCATCACCGCGGCCTCCAGGCCCTTGCCGCACACGTCGCCCAGCACGACCAACGAAGCGTCGCCCTCGACGGCGGAGGGGTGGACGTCGTAGAAGTCGCCGCCGATCCGCTCGTGGTCCTTCGAGGGCCGGTAGCCGCCGGCGTACTCCACCCCCGCCACCTGGTGCAGGGACGGTGGCAACAGGTCACGCATCAACGTCTCGGAGATCGAAGCCTGTTCCGCGTACAGCCGGGCGGCCGACATCGCCGCCCCCGCCCGCGCGGCGAACAGCCGGGCGAACACCTCCTCGGTCTCCGTGAACGCCGTGTCGCTCTCCCGCCGCAGCAGCACCAGGGCGCCCGCGGGTACCCCCTGCCCGGGCAGCGGAGTGATCACTATCGACCCCACCGCGCCGAAACCCTCCGGGACCAGCCAGGCCGGCGCCGCGACCGGGTCGATCCATCGGGCCGGAACCGGGGGGAAGCCCTGTAGCGCCTCCGCCAGTCCCGGCACGTCCCGCGGATCGGCCGGCACGCGGGACGCGACGGGCGTTCCACCGCGCAGGCAGCTCACCACGGGGAACTCGCGGCCGTGTGCGGGGGCGATCACCACCGCGGCGTCGGCGAGGTGTTCGGCCGCCATCATGGTCGTGACGTCCGTGCACCGCTCGATGTTCAAGGACGACAGCAGCCTGTTCGAGGCGTCGGTCAGGAATGCGGTGCGCTCCCGTTCGAGCAGGAGGGCCTCTCGGGCCAACCGGTGATCGGTGTCGTCGACCAGCCACCACACCACCGTGCCGTCGTCCCGCACGGTGGGATGCGCTTCGTACGTGCGGTCGGCGACCGGGCCCTGCACCGTCGCGTACTCGACGTCGACCCCGGGCCGCCGCGCGGGTGGGGCGGTGAGCCAGGCGGGCGCCACGTCCGCCAGCGCGGAGCCGGGGCAGGCGTCCGGGAGGATGAGAGAGGCGGCTTCGTTGACGGCGAGCAATACCGCCTGACGGTCCGCCACGAGCACCGGATACGGCGCGCCCGCCCAGGGGTTGTGCCCCGAGGCCGAACCGGACGTGGTCGCCTTCGTGGAGTTCACCACACCTTCGGTTCGCTGGGCGAACCCCTCACCTCATCATGTCGAAAGGGAACAGTTTCCCTATGGAAACTATCTCTCCCGCAGGCCCGTGGCAACCAAGCCCCCGTAGGCCCGTGGCAACCAAGCGCTTCCTCCGTCACAGCGCCCCCCGGACGTGCACCCCGCCAGGCTCGACCTGTTCACGTGCCGACCCCCGCTGCCGTGCGAAGCCGCTCCCGGGCGGCCCCGGCAGTATTCCGCGGCGCCTGACAAATGGGCTTCCGGCTGACACAGTGGGGCCATGCCCAGAGCCTTGCATCCCCTCGTCGACGAGCAGGAGGTGCTGGAGGCGTGCGCCGTCGCCGAATTGCTCGAGGTCCTGTGGCGCCCGGGCCACGAAGCCGCCGAAGGCTCGGTTCCGCCGTCGCAGCTGCGGGCGCTGACCGTCATCGAACAGCGGGACGGGATCAATCTGCGTGATCTCGGGGACGCCCTCGGTTCGGCCGCGCCCGCCGTCAGTCGCCTGTGCGACCGCCTGGAGGCGGCGGGGCTGCTCCAGCGCTCCCGCGTCAGCACGAATCGACGCGAAGTCGAGCTGACCCTGAGCAGGCGCGGACACGCCGTCCTGGCGAACAACCGCGCCCTGCGCGCGCTCAGGACGGCCGAGGTGATGCAGCGGATGTCGACCGAGGACAGGCGCACCCTCGCCGAGAGCCTGGCCGCCTTCCGCGCCGCGGCCGCCGATCCGGCGGCCCACGGTGTCCCTCCGCGCGGTGACACCCTGTCGGACACCGCCTGAACCGCGCCCGACGGGGCGGCGGGGCAACGAGATGCGCATGGGTCGGCGCCCGTCCCGGCAGACTGCACCCGTGACCGGCACCGGCCACCGCGACAAGGGACGAGGGCATGCGCAACCACTCCGAAGCCTGGCTCGGCGCCGCTGAAGACGCGCTGCGAGCGGCAGCACCCACCGCACTGCCGTCAGCGGCCCGGGAACTCCTCACCACCCACGTCAGGGCGAGCGAGGTCACGCTCCTGCTGGCGGACTACGGGCTGGACGTGCTGCAGCCGGTGACGCACCTGCCCCACACGGGAACGCGGGTCCCCGTACGGGACGGAGCCCCGGCCGGCCGGGCCTTCGCCACGCAGACCCCCGTCCTGGAGGTCACCGACGACCCCGGCACAGTCATCGCCCACCTCCCGATCACCGTGCGCGGTGATCGGCTGGGCGTGCTGTCCGTGCGGTGTCCCGAGTCGGCCAAGGGCGCTCCCGCCGTGCTGGACCTGGCCGCCTTCGCCACCGCGCTGGGGCACGAACTGGTCGTGGCGGACCGGGACACCGACCTCTACCGCCAGGCCCGTCGGCGTCGACGGCTCACCTTGGCCGCCGAGATGCAGTGGCAGTTGTTGCCCGGCCGCGGATTCAGCCGACAGGAGTACACCCTGGGTGGCCACCTCGAACCGGCCTACGCCATCGGCGGGGACAACTTCGACTGGAGCACCACCGAGGACTTCCTCACCCTCACCGTCACCGACGGCCAGGGCCACGGCATCGACGCCGCTCTCCTGACGAATCTGGCCGTCAACGCCCTGCGCAACGCCCGCCGGGCCGGGGTCTCCCTGGCGGAGCAGGCGTGCCTCGCCGACCAGGCCGTCTACGCCGAGTACGGCGGCGAACGGTACGCCCCGTCGCTCCTGTTGCGGTTCGACCTGGCAACAGGACGGGCCCAGGCGGTGGAGGCCGGGTCCCCCCAGTTGTTCCGCTTCCGGGGCGGCCTGGTGGAGCAGGTGATGTTCGAGGCCCAGACCCCCCTGGGCATGTTCGAGGAGACCGACTACCGGCACCAGTCCTTCACGGTCGCCCCCGGCGACCGCCTGGTGATCGTGAGCAGTGGGGTGCACGGCTCCCCCTCACCGGACGGCAGTGCCTTCGGCGAGCGGGCGCTGAAGGAGACCGTCGCCGCCACCGGCAGGTCCTCCGCGCACGAGACCGCACGCGCACTCGTCGACGGCCTCATCCAGCACCAAGGGGGATCCGAACTCGCCAAGGACGCCGTCGTCGTCTGCTTGGACTGGAACGGTCGACCCTCATCACCGTGAGTCCGGCACCCGGCAACCGGTGGCCGACTCGGCTCGCACGCGCGCTAATCGTCGCGGGTCTCCGTCACTTCGGCGAAGGAGCGCAACCCCTCCAACAGGTGCCGGCGGTGGGCGGACGGCATGTCCCCCAGCACCTCCTGCAGAGCCCGGCGGCGTCGCTCCTGCAGTCCGTTCACCATTTCGTGGCCGTGTGTCGTCAGGACCAGTCCCACCTCACGCCGGTCGTCCTCGTTCCGTCGGCGGCGCAGCAGGCCGGCGGCCTCCAGCCGGTCGCACAGCCTGCTGGCGGCCGGGGCACCGGCTCCCACTTCTTCGGCCAGCCGGGTGAGATTGATGCCGGGACTGAGTCGGGCGGCCGTCAGGGCGCGTAGCTGCAGGCTCGACAACCGGGGGGAGGCGGCGTGGGCGGTGCGCTCCCACAGGTCCACCAGAGCGGTCGCGGCGCTCGCCACATCGTGTGCCATGGCGGCCAGCGCGTCCTCAGGTCCCGCACGGTCCATGGTGGCCGTCACTCCCCAATGAGCAGGTGCCTCTCCGCCCGTGCCGCCCGTCACGGGCCGCCGGCGGGAGGGATACCCCCGCGTGTGCCCGCAGTGGCGAAAGTATCCCCTGCGAACGGCCCGGATTGCATCACGAGCGTGCGCGTCCCCCTCGCGCCCGCCGGCACCCCCCGCTCCCGCATCCCGCTCGCGGTCCCTTCGGCGGGGTGGGGCGGACGTCACTGCGCCGACGGCCTGCCGAACCAGTCCAGGCAGGTGACCAGCGCGTCGTCGTCGGCCTCGGTATCGCGATAGGCGGTCAGCGTCTCCAGGATCGCGCGGGGCACCGCGGCGGCCGGCAGGAGGCTGGTGGCCTGGATGGCGCGGGCCAGGGCGCGCTCGCTGTAGGCCACCCCGCCCTTGTCCGCCGCCCCGTACACCCCGTCGCTGACGAAGACGAGACGGTCTCCCGGAAGGGCCTGGAAGGGCTGTGTCGAGTAGTGCGACTCCTCGAACATTCCCAGCGGGAACTGTGCCTCGAAGTGGACCCTCTCCACCGATCTGTCCCGGTACCGCCACAGCTGCGGCGAGCCGGCGTCCACGATCTCGCCGCGGCCCGTGGCCAGCTCCAGACACAGAAGGAGGGTCGAGACGTACTGTTGGCCCCGGTGCTGGCCGTAGACGGCCTGGTCCGCCAGCGCCGCTTGGTCCGCGATGCCCACCCCGGCCCGGCGGGCGTTGCGCAGGGCATTGACCGTGAGATTGGTGAGGAGCGAGGCCTGGATCCCTTCACCCATCCCGTTGGTGACGGTCATCGTGAGCGTGTCCGCGGTGGTGGACCAGTCGAAATTGTCGCCGTGGATGTCGTAGGCCGGCTCCAGTTGAGCGCCGATGGCGTATTCCGGGCGGGCACAGGCGCGACCGGGCAGCAGCTGCCACTGCATCTCGGCCGCCAGGGTGAGTCGGCTCGCCCGGCGTGCCTGCAGGTACAGGTCGGTGTCCCGCTCGGCGACGATGATCTCGTGACCCAGCAACTCGGCGATGTCCTTGAGCTCTTCGACGGTGGCCGGGCCGCACGCCTGGTCGGGCATGCGTACGGTGAGGATCCCGAGCCGGTCTCCTCGTACGGTCACCGGCAGGTGGAGGTCCAGGGTGGCGCCGTCGGTGAAGTACTGTCCGTAGGGCTCCTGACTCCCGAAGGCACGGCCTTGCGGCGTGCTCTGCACCGGCAGCGGATCGGCGGTGTGCGGAAGCGCGGTGACCTGCTGGAGAACACTCAGGCTGTAGTCGGCCATCAGAAGATCGACTTCGATGGCCCCGTAGTGCGTCACGAGTGCCGTTCTGACCGCCCGCAGGAGGTCGTGCGGCGCGGCCGTGCGCAGAGCGCGTTCCACAGCAAGATAATTCGTCATGGTGGTCGTCGTTTCTTGCGAAGTGGTCGACAGGTCGGGCGGATCGCCTGGGCGTCCGCGCGAGCGGGAGGTTCATGCTTGACGAACTCGGACGAACCGGCACCATCGCGGATGTCCGCCATCGAACCGACCCGGGACCACTATTCATCACCTAAAAAATTGTCATGCGGCAACTAAGTCTCAACCTTACCGTCTGCGGCCCCGCCGAAGGTCTGCGGCGAGTGAGAATCTGCGCCGCCGGGACGGGCGGCGTGGCCGACCGAGCCGGAATCCCGCGCCCGGAGCACTACGGCCGCGCCCCGTGTGGGGCGTCGCCCGGTGCGACGATCGCGTCGCGTCCTGCGGGGCAGGCGCAGCGTGCCATCGAAGAAGTCGGCGGGAGCGGCCCGAGGGACGCTGTTCCTCCACCGCGTACGTCCAGCACTGCTTCGCGTCCGCACGGGAGGGCGTGACCCGGCTGACCGAGCCGCGTCCGATCGGCGCCCCCGGCACCTCGAAGCGCTGGTGGCCGCAAGGGCTGTTGTGACCGGGCGGTTGAGGATCGCCCTGATCGCGTCGGCCCGCTTCCCGATCAGCGAACCGTTCGCAGGCGGGCAGGAGGGGCACACCTGGCAGCTCGCCCGACCGTGCCGGCCGCCCGCGTCGTGCGCAACAGCATCGACACCGACTTCTGGAAGCCGGGCGCAGGCGGCGGCGACCTCATGTGGTCCGGCCGGCTGGTCCCGGAGAAGGCGCCACACCGGGCGCTGCGGGCGGCGCGAGCCGCCGGCCTTGCGGATCGCGGGCCCCGTGGCAGACGCGCGCTACTTCGAGGCAGAGGTGTAGCGCCCCGGCTCGGACCGGAAGCGCGGTACGTGGGGCACCTGGCCCGACGGGAACGCGCCGCACTGCTCGCCGGCGCCGGCGCCGCGCGGGTACCGCCGGGCTGGGACGAGCCCTACGGCCTCGTCGTCGACGCCCTGGCCTGTGGGACTGCGGACACCCGTACCGCGCCGAGGCCGTCTCCGCCCATCTGCGTACCCCGTCGCCGTCATGCCGTCGCTGCCGCGCCCGGCATGCCGGACAGGGCCCTGGGTGGCCATTCCCTCCGACGCGGCCGACGATCCCGACGACCCCACGGCCGGGGGCCCGCTGGACCGGGTACCCACCCATCACCCCGGCCGCCGCGCACGCACGCGTGGACTCATGGCCTCAGCGGCGGCGGGATCCGAGTCAGTCCGTGCCCCCGCCTCGGGCCGCGTCGCCTCGAACCGCTCCGGCGTGACGAATTCAGACCGAGGCGCGGCTGTCCTGGTCCCCCGTGCCACCGCCGGGGTGTGGCCTCCGCAGACGGCTTGCCTGCGTCCATTCCGCGAACCACCAGGCGCCGGTGACCACGGCTGCCCACAGCAGCCCGCTGACCAGAGCCGCCCGCCACGGCGCGTCCTCACCCCACAGCTCGACGCCGCACAACACCACCCAGCTGATGAGGAAGACCGCAACTGTACGTACCCGCCGGTGCCTGAACATGCGGCTCGCCTACCCCCGCCGCGCGTCCTAAACGACATCGCGCCAAGCCGATGGGTTCGCGTCAAGGAACGACCGGTCTCCGGATGGCATCGCGAATTCTGTGGGCCTCCGCTGCGGCCGGTTCGTGGGAGTCGGCCGCCGGGGAAAAGGCGATGGCGACAGGGGTGTTGTCGTCGCCCCATCCGCAAACCGTCTGTTCGTTGACCGTGGTGCAGCGGAACGCGACGTCCGAGCCGGGCACGCGGATCGTGCGCGGTGCCTCGTCGACGCGCTTGCCGCACGCAACGGTCATGGCGCGCGTCGCCACAGGCCGGGTCCTGGCAGCGCCGGGGGACGCAGCGCTCTACCGTGGGTCCCATGCGGCTTCTGCTGACCTCCGACACCCACCTGCCCTCCCGCGCCGGGTCCCTTCCGGACGCCTTGATGGCGGCTGTCGACGACGCTGACGTCGTCATCCACGCGGGGGACTGGATCGACGAGGCCACGCTCGACCTGTTGGCTGCCAGGGCCCGGCGACTCATCGGGGTGTACGGCAACAACGACGGCCCGGCCCTGCGCCGCCGGCTTCCCGAGGTCGCCTTCGCCGAGCTGGAAGGACTGCGGTTCGGAGTCGTGCACGAGACAGGAGCGGCCACAGGACGCGAACGCCGTTGTGCCGAGCGGTATCCCGATGTGGACGTCCTGGTGTTCGGGCACAGTCACATTCCGTGGGACACCACCCTCGGGCGTCTGCGCCTGCTCAACCCCGGATCGCCCACGGACCGTCGCCGTCAACCGTTCTGCACGTTCATGACGCTGACCGTGGCCGACGCGAGGGTGGACGACGTGACACTCCACCGCGTACCGCCGCGTCGGTGACCCCAGCCGTCGTGTGAGGGACCGCGGCCCGTACCTCCTGTGGGCCTCCGCACCCGGAGCCGACCGTCGGCGGAGGCCAGGACGAGGCCTTGCCGATCAGCCGCGCCGCGGGGCGTCGTCGTTCCCGGCGTCGTCCGGCGTCTGCCACGAATCCTGGCGGGCGCGGGCGGTCGGGCTCTGGTCCACCGGCCGCGCGCCGGGGTCCTTGCGCGCCGCCGTACGCCTGCTGCCGTACCAGAACGCGACGATCAGGAGCGCGGCGACGACCACGCCGGCCAGGATGAGGAACAAGGACGAGGACCCGGAGGCCGCAAGAGTGCTGTGGGCGATCATGCGCGACGTCTACCCGCTCACGGGCGTCGCACGCGGGGGAAGCGGAGGGTGCCCCGAACGCCGGTGGCCGGCCGACGGAAACCGAACGTGCCGGGTTGCCGTCCGGCGAACCACGGCCCCACGTCCGACAGCGACGCGGAGCGGACGGCGGCGGCCCGGCGCCCGGCGCTCGTGCCCCCAGCGCCCTCCTCGCCCCACTGATGGCGATTTCCTTACGGGACGGAACGCGGAAAGCTAATGCGGCCAAAGTAGACATTGCAAGGTGGTGTGGTTATGGTTTCTCTCGCGGTCGGGAGAGAACGGGGCTCCGGGCGGGGAGTGAACCACCGGACCGGGTGGCCCGTGGCCCTCACGGGTGGCCGCAGCGGGGCCAACAGTTCTTGTTCCATGTCCGGGCACCGCAGGACATCACGAGTGAGGTGGCATGACCGCAGGTGTTCCAGTCCGTCCACTGTGATCGATGGGGAGCTTCGGGTGGAGAAGCAGGTACGGGTGCTGCCCGACGCGGACGGCGTCCGCGTGATCGTGTGCGAGGGCGACTTCGACGTCGACACCATCGAACCCCTCAGGTCGGCCGGCCGGGCCGCCCTCACGGACCCCGGCCTGCGACGGATCGCGGTCGACGTGAAGGGGCTGACGTTCGCGGACTCGTCCGTCCTCAATGAACTCGTGCTCCTGCTGCGCTCCGGCCGTCTGGTCCTGGTCGGCCCTCTTCCGCGCCAACTGGTACGACTCTTCGACCTCACCGGGATGACGGACCTGTTCACGGTCGTGAAGAGTTTGGAAGCCGTCCGCGCCGCGTAGCCGGGGCGACCCGCCGATACGGTCCGGGCCTCCCGTCGGCGCTCGTCCCGCCCCCGCGACGGCCCGAAGCCCGGCTGCCCGGGCGCACGCCGCGCGGCGTGCGCCCGGACCGGAGCCGTCACCCCTCGCGGCTGGGGAGGTTCTCCTTCAGCTTGGCGATGGCGAAGCCCCACCCCTGCGCGGCGGTGGGCTTCGCCGGTACGGCGATCTCCTCGGGATTGGTCAGGACGTCCAGCAGTACCGGTCCGGGCATCGCGAAGGCGCGGCGGACGGCGTCGTCCATGCGGTCCGGGTCGGTGACACGGATGCCGGTGATGCCGAGTGCGGTGGCGACGGCGGCGAAGTCCGGGTTGTCCAGTTCCGTGCCGAACTCCGGCAGCCCCGCCTGCTCCTGTTCGAGCTTGACCATGCCCAAGCGACGGTTGTCGAAGACCACGAGCTTGACCGGCAGTCGATACGTCTTGATCGTCATCAGGTCCCCGAGCAGCATGCTCAGACCGCCGTCACCGCAGAAGGCCACGACCTGCCGCTCGGGTGCCCACAACTGCGCCCCGATGGACTGGGGCATGGCGTTGGCCATCGAGCCGAGGTTGTAGGAGCCGATCAGGCGCCGTGAGCCGTGCATGGAGACGAACCGGGAGAGCCAGACGGTCGCCATGCCCGTGTCGGAGGTGAAGATCGCGTCGTCGGCCGCGTGCGCGTCCACGGCCGCCGCCAGCGCCTCGGGCCGGATCTCGTGATCACGGTTGTCGAACACGGCCCGCAGCTTGCCGGTCCAGCGGTGTTCGTGACGCGGGTCCGCCAGCCGCCCCTGGCCCTCCTGCCAGCTGCCGAACCTCTTCACCGCATCGTCGAGGTGGGCCCGGTCCGGTGCCTCGTCCAGCAACGGCAGCAGGGCGCGCAAGGTGGCGCCGACGTCGCCCGCCAGGCCCACGTCCACCGGGACCCGGCGGCCGAGCCGCTCCTCACTGGTGTCGATCTGGACCACCTTTACGCCCTCGGGGTACCAGTCCCGGTACGGGAAGTCGGTGCCCAGCATCAGCAGGGCCTCCGCGTGCTCCATGGCGTGTGCGGCGGCGGGGTTGCCGATGAGCCCGGTCTGGCCCACCTGGAAGGGGTTGTCGCCCTCGAAACCCTCCTTGGCCTTCAGCGTCAGCACCATGGGCGCGGCGAGGTGGTCGGCCAGGCGAAGGACGTCGTCCCGACCGTCGCGGGCTCCCCGACCCACGAGCAGGGTGACGCGGGAGGCCGCGTTCAGCAGCTCGGCCGCCTCCGCGAGGGCGGGGTCGTCCGGGCGGGTCACGGGCCGATCGAGAGCGAATCGGGCGGGCCGGTCCTGCGGCACCTCCTGGTCACCCAGGTCGCCGGGAATCGTCAGGACCGCCACACCGCTGCGGCTGATCGCGGCGCGCACGGCGGATTCGAGCATCCGCGGCATCTGCTCCGGCGAGGTGACGGTGGCACGGTAGACGGCGACGTCCCGGAAGAGCAGATCGTTGTCGACCTCCTGGAAGTAGTCGCTGCCGAGCTCGGCGAGCGGCACCTGACCACAGATGGCCAGCACCGGGGCGTGGCTCTTGGCGGCGTCGTACAGCCCGTTGAGCAGGTGCACGGAACCAGGGCCGACCGTGCCCATGCACACGCCCAAGGTGCCCGACAGCTGGGACTGGGCACCGGCCGCGAAGGCCGCCGCCTCCTCGTGCCGGCATCCCACCCAGTCGAGGTCCTCCGTGGTGCGGATGGCTTCGGTCAGGGGGTTCAGGGCGTCGCCGACGACGCCGAAGACATGCTGAACGCCCAGCTCCTTCAGCGCGTCGACGATCACATGAGCGACGGTACGTGTCACTGCGGTGCCCTCCGGTTCGGCGAGGTTCCCTGGCCGGGAACCACGTACGTGGGTAGCCGACCGGGATCAGCCGCCTCCTCCGCGCATGCCCCGCCGACCGGCCCTGATGCCACCCCGACCACGGCTCACCGGTGGCTCCCCGCCGCGGAGGGGCTCGCTGCTGCCCGGCCGTCGGGCTCCGGCTCGTGCGATCCCGCGTGCCGGCCGGGGCCCGGCGGCCGCCCACCCGCGCGTGGCCGCTACAGTCGCAGGCCATGGGGGAACGGACACGTGTGAAGCACTGCAAGCAATGCCGTCGGCCGCTCGACGGGCGCAGCCGGTGGCGGCGCCCGAAGCGGTTCTGCAGCCGTCGGCACCGCCTGACGTACTGGGTGGAGGAAATCTTGGACGGCGTCCTGAGCTGAGCGCCCGCCCCGCTCACCCCCTCGCCCCTCCTTCGGCGCCTCCCCCGACATCGGATGCCGCTGAGGGCATCGGAGGCGAGCCTGTCCGCCGGCTGAAGACGCTCGGCGCGCCGCCCTTGCTCGCCGGACGGAGCCGGGGACGTCGGGGGGAACCCGCCCCGCGTGCCGTCGCGGCTCAGTCACCCCCACAACCCGACCCGCAGCTCGACCCGCAACCGGAGCCGCAGCCGCCCGCGTTGTACCGGTTGCCGGAGCCGCCCCCGTCCCCCCTGCTCGACGAGCCGCGCGGCGGGTTCCTACGGCTCTCCTCCGCCCGGCGCTGCGCCTCCCGGTAGCGCTCCGCCCTCTCCCGCTCCTCCTGGAGCCGCCGGCGCTGCCGGGCGGCTCCGTCCGCCGGTTCCCACGGGCCCAGCCCGTGGCGGCGGTCCGGGCGGAGGGGGGCAGCGGTCACGGTCTCGTACATCCGCCCCATGTCCTGGTCGCGGTGGTATTCCACACAGGCGTAGGCGAGGACGACCTCGTCCCCCTCCGCGAGGGTGCCGTACAGGACCGCCTCGAAGGGCTCGTGCCGAGGGTCGACGTCATGGTGTCCGTTCCCCACTCCGTACGCCGAACCGCTGCCCAGGAGCCGCGTCCTGGCGCGGGTGTCGTTCTTGCGGGGAAGGTACGCGATCAGGGGCGCCGCCGAGCGGGTGCGGGCGTCCGGGCACACCCAGTGGCGCCCGTCCGCCCCGGCGCGCACGCCGACGATCAGGGCCGGCTGCGGCTCCTCGTGCAACCGCCGGGCCGCCCGGTGGGCGAGCAGGCCCCGACCGTAGACGGTCGTACCGGCCACGAGGAGTACCAGTGTGACGCCCTGCTGCCCGACGGCGTCGTAGGCAACACCGGAGGCGGCCGGTCCGCGGAACAGGCCGTCGGCGAGGACGGCCGCGGCGACCAGGCAGAGCGCCAGCCCGGTCCAGACCTGCTGGTGTCCGCGGTGACCGTCCGTTTCCGGGGTGCCCTTCGGCAGTGGGAAGCGGCGTGCCCCCGCGGTGGCGAGGGCCAGGGACCGCTGTCGTCGTCGGGCCCGCAGCCGCAGACAGCTTCCCGTGGCCGCGACGGCGCAGGCGGCGAGGACCACCAGCCACCCGGCCCCCGCCGGACGGTCCACGTCAGCGGGCCGGGCCAGGGCCAACGCCGCTTCCCCCGCGACGAACACGGCCGCCGGTACGGCCGCGACCGGAACGTACCGGTACCAGAACGGCAGGGCCGTCAACAGGATCAGACCCGGATACCCGCGCCAGTCCGTGCCGTCCCCGGGCCCGCTGTGCCAGGCCGCGGAGATGGACGAGAGCCCGAACAGCAGGACGTACGCCGTCGCCACCAGGACGGCCAGGACCCAGCCGCCCACGGCCGGTGCGAGCACGGTCGGGACCGCCGCCCGCCGCCATCGTTCGGCGTCGGCCACGGGCCACGTGGCGATACCGCCTCCGGACACGGACCGGGAGGCGACACCGTCCCGGGTCACGGACCAGCTGCCCACACGGTCCTCGGGCAGAGCCCCGACCGGTAGATGCTTGATGTGATACGTCATCACCGAACCACCCCCATGCGCCGCCCCCAACGCCTCACGCCCTCGGGCGTGCCCCCTGAACCCCCGACCGGTCCACCCGCGACGCCCCTACCGTCCATCGCGAGGAGCCCTTTCCAGTGAAGCACCCCGGTCCGACAACAGCGCCTCTCAGCCGGGCCAGTTGACCTGTCCGCCCTCGACCTGGAGTACATCCGGAACCTCGGCTTCGCAGAACCTGAGGAATCCGACCCCGACCGCGCCGTTTCCGCGCAGGTGGGTGGGGTGAGCCCGACCGGCCAGCCAGCAGAGCAGCTCGCCGACCTTCTCGAACCCGTCCGGATGGATCTCCTGTCGGGACGTCAGCGCCCAGCCCGGCCGGGCCGGGTCCGCGCGAGGGGCCAGTGTCGAGCAGAGCACACCACCCACCCGTGACGCCGCGCCCTGTTCGGCCAGCAGCGGGTAGGGATCGTCGTCGATCACCGGGTTCCCGGATTCGTCCTCCACCACGACCGGGTACTCGGTGACGATGGACAGACGATCCGGCCGGGGCCCGATCCCCACGTGCCAGCTCAGCTCGGCCAGCTCGCTCGCGGAGATCTCGTCCCGCAGGTCGACGGCAATCAACAACTCATGGACATCGCTCACCCGGTGAACGTTACGGCCGACCACCGACAACGTCGGCCGGTGCCGGTGCCGGTGCCGGTGCCGGTGCCGGTCGCGGTGGGGGACCTCAGGGGGTAGGCGTGAACTTGGTCGCGGCGGGCGCCGCCGTGGCCTCCTTCACGACCTTCATACCGCCCGGCACCCCCGCGTCGGGCTTGAGGATCACGCTCTGCCGGGTGGAGGGGGCCTTCGGGTCCGAGAAGTCGTGGGTGATGCCGAAGCCGTTGTCGTACGACTTCAAACTGAGCAACGCCGCGCGGATGCCCTCCCGGGTCAGGTCCTTGTCGGCGCAGGCCTTCTTCAGTACCTCCCCGAACAGGGCGCCGGCGGTGAAGCCGGCCACCACGCCGTTGTCGAGCCCGGAGTCCGGGTACTCCGCCTTGTACGCCGCGGCCAGCGCGGCTGGGGCCGCTTCGGTGGAGCCGATCGGCAGGGCGGAGGAGGCGACGTAGTAGTCCTTCTGCAGGGCGGCGCCGGCCGGAGTGGCCAACAGCTGCGGAGCGAACGCCGAGTTGTTGCCGACGATGGGCACGTTCCAGCCGCCCGCGGCGGCCACGCCGACGAGCGAGGCGGCCTGGCGGGGACCGGCGCTGATCACCACGGCCTTGACCCCGGCCTGCTTGAGCGCGGCGACCTGGGCCGTCATGTCGTTGTCGGTCGGCTTGATCTTCTGCTCGAAGACCGTCAACCCGGCTTCCGCCGCCGCTGCCTTGGCTCCGGTCAGCGCGTTCTCGCCGTAGTCGCCCTCGAAGTACACGTGCCCGATCCGGTCGCCCGAGGCGATCCGCTTCTGGTCCAGCAGGAAGCCGACGGCGTTGATGGTCTCCACGTCGTACGTGGCGCCCACCGTACGGACGTACGGGCTGCCCAGCAACGAGGCCGACCAGGCCTGCGGGATCACCAGGCCCTTGTCCCGGCCGTCGATCCGCTCCTTGACCGCGGAGACGAAGGGCGAGCCGATGAACTGGGTGAAGCCCAGTACCGAGGGCTCCAGTTCGGTGTAGGCGGCGAGGGCCTTCTGCGGGTCGTAGCCGTGGTCGCGCACCGCCAGTTCGACGGTGCGGCCGCAGATGCCGCCGGCGGCGTTGGTCTGCTTCGCCCACAATTGCTGGGCCTGGGTGACGCTCTTGCCGAGGGACGCGTAGACGCCCGTCATATCGGTGAGCGAGCCGAGCCGGATGGCCGTGTCGTTCACCCCGACCCCGGCCTTGACCCCGCCCGCCGCCTTGTCTCCGGCGGTGTCCCCGGCGGGCTTGGCCTTGCTGCTGCACCCGGCGGCGCCGGTCAGGACCAGTGCGGCCGCCAAGGCCGCGGCAGAGAGCCTTCTTCTGTTCACGTTCGCTCCTTCGGGGGTGTGATGCGGCTCCGGACGGTCCGGGTGATGCTCGTGAGACCGCCGGGC
This sequence comes from Streptomyces sp. NPDC048383, assembly GCF_040651775.1. NCBI lineage: Bacteria > Bacillati > Actinomycetota > Actinomycetes > Kitasatosporales > Streptomycetaceae > Streptomyces > Streptomyces sp. NPDC048383. Next base: position 114,011 of record NZ_JBEZKS010000005.1, on the reverse strand, counting down.
AGGAACAGGACGACCGCGACGACGGCCGCGCCGTAGAGGTAGCGGGAAGCCTCGCCCGGCGACACCCCACCCGTTCCGGGCGCGGACACCAGCGGGAGTGCGTCGCTGTAGCGGGTGAGCAGTTGGGGCAGCAGGGAGACGAAGACGGCCCCGACGACGGCGCCCCGCACCGTACCCAGGCCGCCGATCACGATCATGGCCAGGAACTCCAGGGACAGCACCATGCCGAAGTAGTCGGGCACGGTGCGCTGGAAGACGAGGGCGAGCAGCACCCCGGCGAGACCCGCGTACATGGACGACAGGACGAAGACGGCGGCCCGGTACCGGGCGACCGCCACCCCCATCACCTCCGCGGCGATGCTGTGGTCGCGCAGGGCGTTCATGGCTCGGCCCGGCCGGCCCCGCAGGACCCCTCGCGCGAACAGGGCGCCGCCCAGCAGAGCGGCCAGGGCCACGTACCAGAGCTTCTCCGCGGAGTGGAAGGGGACGGAGGCGATGACGGTCTCGGTGTCGTCGAAGGTGAATCCGAAGAGGGACAGCGGCTCCACGGCGCGGCCGTTGAAGCCACCCGTGAGGCTGGTCGCGTTGAACAACAGGTGCTGGCCGATGAAGATCAACGCGAGCGTGGCGATACCGAGGTACGCCCCGCGCAGCCGGCCGGCGATGGGGCTGAAGAGACCACCCGCGGCCCCGGCGAGGGCCACCGCCAAGGCGGCGGCGAGCCAACCGGGCAGGCCCAGCCCGACCGTCGCGTGACCGCCGGACGTGCCGCCGTCCCCGGCGAGCGCGCAGTACCCGTACGCGCCGACGGCGAGGAAGAAGGCGTGCCCCATCGACAGCTGACCGGTGGCCCCGGTGAGCAGGTTGAGTCCGATGGCCCCGATGGCGGCGGCCATCGCGAACAGCCCGGCCTGCAGCCAGAACCGGTCGAGGTAGAACGGCAGGCCCAGGAGGACCAGGCCCGCGGCTGCCGCCGACACGCCACGTACGCTCATCGACCGCGACCGGCCGCCCGCCCGGGAGGTGGCGGCCGCGGAGCGCCGCACGGCGCTGCGGGTGTCAGACACGGGCCAGCTCCTTCGTGCCGAGGAGTCCGGCGGGACGCACCAGCAGGACCGCGACCATCACCAGGTACGGAGCCAGGTCGCCGATGCCACGGCCGAGGAAGGCCAACTGTCCCTGGTAGCCGGTGGCGAGCGCCTCGGTCACTCCGACGATCAGACCGCCCGCCAGCGCGCCCGACGTGGAGTCCAGGCCGCCGAGGATCGCCGCCGGGAAGGCTTTGAGCGCGGCGAGGGAAGTGGCCCGCTCCAAGCCGGGAGTGGGAAAGACCGTCAGGAAGAGCGCGGCCACGGCCGCCAGGGCCCCGGCCACCGCCCAGGCCGCCAGCGAGACCCGACCCAGCCGTACGCCCATCAGCGCGGCCGTCTCGGGCCGCTCGGCGGCGGCGCGCATGGCCACGCCCCATGAGGTGTGGCGGAACACGAGCAGGAAGACCGTGATCAACAGAGCGGCGGCGAGGATCGCGGCGATCCGCGTCTGGGGCACCGTGACCGCGCCGAGATGGACGACGCGATCGCCCCACGGATCGCCGAGCGAGAGCACGTCCGTGCCGATGCGCCGGGTGAGGTCGGTGATGAGGAGGATGTCGACGCCGATGGTGACGATGGCCAGCACGCTCTGGTCCTGGCCCCGGTAGCGCCGCATCACCAGGAATTCGATCGCCGCCCCCACCGCCGCCGCCGCGAGGACGCCGGTCAGCAGGGCGCCCCAGAAGCCCAGTTCCTCGTGCAGCGTCGCGGTGACGTACCCGCCGGCCAGCAGCAGGGAGGCGTGGGCGAAGTTGACCACCTCGGTCGCCTTGAAGATGACGACGAAGCCGAGGGCGATCAGCGCGTAGACGGAGCCCATGGAGAGCCCGCCGAGGAGGAGTTCGAGGAAAGTGGTCATGCCGCCGGCTCCTCCTCTCCGAGGTACGCCCGGATCACGGCCGGATCGTTCTGCACCTGCGCGGGAGTTCCGCCGCCGATGCGCCTGCCGAAGTCGAGTACGGTCACCGCGTCCGCGAGCCGCATCACCACCCCCATGTCGTGTTCGACCAGCACGATCGAGATGCCGAGGCCGTCCCGCACGCCCGCGATGACGGCCGCCGTACGGTGCCTCTCGTCCGCCGTCATGCCGGCGACGGGCTCGTCGAGGAGCAGCAACCGCGGCTCCACGCACAGCGCCCGGGCCAGTTCGACGAGCTTCTGCTTCCCGTACGGAAGGGAACCCGCGGGCGCCGCCAGATCCCCATCCAGTCCGACGAACTCGGCTATCTCCGCCACTCGTTCGCGGTGCCGGCGCTCCTCCCGGGCGGCGGCGGGCAGGCGCAGGCCCGAGGCCAGGAACCCGGACCGCATCAGCCGGTGGCGGCCCAGCAGGAGACTGTCGGCGACGGTGGTGTGCGGGGGCAGCGCCAGGTTCTGGAAGGTACGGGCGACGCCGAGGTCCGCGACGGCGTGCGGCGCAAGGTCCGTGAGCTCGGCGTCGCCGAACCGGACGCTGCCGGCGGAGGCCCGGTACACCCCGGACAGCACGTTGAAGCAGGTCGACTTGCCCGCCCCGTTGGGGCCGATGACGGCGTGGACGCTGCCGGGTTCCACCGTGAAGGACACGGAGTCGAGCGCGGTCAACCCGGCGAAGCGGACCGTGACGTCGGTGACGGTCAGTGCCGGGGGAGAGGACGAGGACGCGCTCACGCCGACCACCGCCCCAGCTCCCGCCGCTCCCCGACGGGAGCCGGTACGGAGCCGTCCCCATCGGTGATGCCGAGGTAGCGGCGCCGCACCTCGTCCGAGGCGGCCAGTGCGGCCGCCGGGCCGTCGAGGGTCACCTCGCCGACCTCCAGGACGTACGCGTGGGAGGCGAGACGCAACGCCAGCGCGGCGTTCTGCTCGACGAGGAGGACCGAGGCGCCCGCGGCGTTGATCTCGGTGATGGTCTCCGCGATGGTGGCGGCCATCCTGGGCGCCAGCCCGAGGGTGGGTTCGTCGAGCAGCAGTAGGCGGGGGCGGGCCATCAGGGCGCGCCCCAGGGCGAGCATCTGCTGCTCGCCGCCGGACAACAGCCCGGCGCGCTGCCGCGCCCGGCGACCCAGTACGGGGAACAGCTCGTGGACCCGGGCGAGCGAGCGGGCGGTGTCGGCCCGGGATCCCGCGCGGCCGCCCAGCGCTCCGGCCCGCAGGTTGTCCGCGACGGTCATCCGCGTGAACACCTGCCGGCCCTCGGGGACCTGCACCACCCCCGCGGCGACGACCCGTTCCGGACCGAGCCCGTCCAGCGGCCTGCCGTCGAAGCTGACGCTCCCGCCCGTCACGGCGCCGCGGTGGAACCCGAGCGAGCGTGACACCGCGCGCAGCAGCGTCGATTTCCCCGCGCCGTTGCCGCCGAGCACGACGACCACCGCGCCGGCCGGCACATCGAGCGACACCGAGCGCAGGGCCCGGACCGGCCCGTAGCCGACGGACAGCGCGCGCACCTCCAGCGAACCCACGTCCTCCTCCATCCTCTGCACGGCCCCGCACGGGCCTTCGAAGGGCCGACGAACGGCCCGTGTGCTGGCGCACACCCCAACACCGGCCCGGGGCACCCGTCCACGCCCGGATGCGGAATCGCTGCCGATGACCAGCCGGAACCGGAACGTGTTGTGCACCGGCACAGACCTGGTACGCGCGCCCCTGACGGGGGCGGCGGCGGATGACATTCTCAGCGGCCATGGGCGGCGGACGCAGAACGCGCACGGAAGAGGAATGGTCGGTCCTGCTGTCGGCGGCGGACGTGTTGATCGCCGACATCCCCGGGCTCACCGAGCACCTCATCGAGGACCTGGCGAAACACTCGCCGCTGTTCGACCTGGCCGTCCCGCGCGACGAACACTGGCAACAGATCAGCGAGGCCATGCACTACGGCATCGAAGCCTTCACCGCCCGCCGGTCGGCCCCGCGCAAGGACCTGGCGTACGCGGAGGAGTTGGGCCGCCGGCGCGCCGAACAGGGCCTGCCGCTGGACCTCCTCCTCTACGCGTACCGCCGGGCGGGCCGGCTGACGTGGGACGCGCTGCTGGACACCGTCACCGAGAAGGAGCCGGAGGCGCTGCCGGTACTGGCCCGCGCGGCCGGGGCCATGTGGGCGGGCATCGAGCAGCAGGCGACCGCGACCGCCGAGGCGTACCGCACCACGGAGGTGGAGATGCGCCGACGCAGCGACGAGAGGGTGCAGGCCCTCCTGGACGCCCTGCTGGAAGGGGACACCGCCCCGGCCCTGGCCGCCCAGGTGGCCCTCGCCCTGGACCTGCCCGAACCGGGACGCTACGTGGTGGTGGTGCTGCCGGCCGACCGGGGCGAAGCGGTACACCGGGTGGCGGCGGCGAACGGGATGCGCCTGTTCTGGCGGATGCGCACCGAGCGCGAACTGGCCGTGGTCGCGTTGGGCGACTCCGCACCGTCCGACCTCGTCGCGGAGCTCGCGGACCGCTGCCCGGGACCGGGCGGAATCAGCCCGGTGGTGGGCGGACTCACCGAACTGGGCCGGGCCCGTCGGCTCGCGGAGACGGCGCTGCGCACCTGCGGGCAGGAGGAACGGGCCCTGGTGCAGCTGGCCGACCGGCTGCCCACCGCGCTGGTGGTGCGCCAGCCCGAACTCTCGGCGGAACTCGTCCACGCGGTGCTCGGCCCCTTGCTGGACCTCGATCCGGCGGACCGGGCGATGCTGCTGGAGACCCTCGACGCCTGGCTGGCGGCGGAGGGCTCGGCGGGCCGCGCGGCGAGCCGGCTGTACTGCCACCGCAACACGGTCTTCAACCGCCTGCGCCGGCTGGAACACCTGACCTCGATGTCCCTCTCCCGCCCCCGCGACCTGATCGCCCTGACCCTGGCGCGTGACGCGTACCGCCTCTCGGGCGGCTGACCGCGCCCTCGGGCGACGTCCGCGGTACCTCCGACCGCGGCGAGGGGGTGGGACATGGAACTCCCGTACCCGATCGGAACCGAGAAGGGCTACCGCCGGCCCTGCGCCGGATGCCGGACGCCGGACGCCGGAGGCCGGAGGCCGGGCCGATGTGCTGACCGCCGTCTTCCGCGACGGCACCGGAAGCCTCACCGGCAGAAGTGGCGTCGGGCATACTTCTGCCGGAGAGGTACGGCGTTCCGGCTGGGCCGCCCTGACCAGGGGATACGCAGACATGGACAGCGGTACACCGGCCACCGGCGGATTCGGCGCGCTCCTGCACGGTCTGCGGACGGGAGCCGGGCTCAGCCAGGAGGAGCTGGCGCACGGTGCGGGGGTGAGCGTACGGGCGCTGTCGTCCATGGAGCGCGGCCACACCCGGGGCCCGCAGCGCCGCACCGTGCAGGCCTTGGCCGCAGCCCTCGGCCTGGACGCGGTCGCCGCCCAGCGGCTGGAGCACACCGCGAGCCTGGGCCGTCCCCGCCCCGCCCGCGCGACGCAGGCCCCGCCGGCCGCCGCCGCAGGGGATGCCGTGGCACCGGCGGGCGTGCCCGATCTGCTGCCGCGCGCGCCGCGCGGCTTCCACGGTCGGGCGACGGAGCTCGACGCCCTGTCCCGGGCCGCCGCGGACGAGGCGCCCGTCTGTCTGGTCGTCGGGCCCGCCGGCGTGGGCAAGACCGCCCTCGTGCTGCACTGGGCCCACCGGTGCCGGTCCGGATTTCCCGACGGGCGGCTCTACGCCGACCTGCGCGGTTTCGGCGACACGGGCGGGCCCGCCCTCCTGGAGGTGCTGCGCGAGTTCCTGCCGGCGCTCGGGGTGCCGCACGGCCGGATTCCGGAGTCGGCGAACGCCGCGGCCGCGCTGTTCCGGTCGCTCGCCGCCGACCGCGGGCTCCTCGTCGTCCTCGACAACGCCCGGGACTCCGAGCAGGTCAGGCCGCTCCTTCCCGGCGGTCGCCGCTGCGTCACCGTCGTCACCAGCAGACACCGGCTGTCGGGGCTGATCGTCACCGACTCGGCCCGGCCCGTCGCCGTGGACGTGCTCGGGCCGCAGGACGGCACGATGCTCCTCGCCGGGGTGCTCGGCACGGAACGGGTGCGCGCGGAGCCCGAGGCCGCGCGACGGCTGGCCGCGCTGTGCGGCGGGCTGCCCCTCGCCCTGCGGGTGGCAGGAGCCCGGCTCGCGCAACGGCCCGGCTGGTCGCTGGACGCGATGGCGGACGAACTGTCCGACGAGACGCGCCGACTGAGCCTGCTGGACGTGGAGGACACCGGTGTGCGAGCGGCGCTGCGCGTGACCCTGCAACAGCTTCCGTCCGAAGTCTCCCGTCAGTTCGCCCATCTCGGTCGACACCCCGGCACGCACGTCGACCGGTATGCGGCGGCGGCCCTGGCGGACACCGACCCGGCAGCCGCCGAAACCGCCCTGGAGCGGCTGGCCGTCGCACACCTCGTCACGGAGACGGCGCCCGGACGATGGACGATGCACGATCTGGTGCGGCTCTACGCGCGCAGCCTGGACGTCGGGCCCGACGCGCTCAAGCGCGTGCTCGACCACTTCATCGCCACCGGCCTCGCCGCGGTGGCGGCGGCCGAGCCCGGCAACGAGGAGTGCTTCCCGCTGCCGCCGGACTTCCTGCCGCCCGCCGCCGTGCGGGAGTTCGGCGATCGATCCGCCGCCGTGGCATGGTACGCGGCCGAACGGGACGACCTCACCCTGGCGGTGGCCGCCGCGCACGCCGCCGGACTGCACGGCAGGACCTGGCGGATCGTCATGACGCTGTGGCCCCTGATCGTCTGGCGGGTACGGGACGGCTGGGTCCCGCTCCTGGAGACCGGGCTCGCGGCGGCACGCGCCGGCGCCGACCGGTACGGCGAGTCACGGGTGCTGAACGTGCTCGGCTGGGTGCTGATCGAGGAAGGACGCATCGCGGATGCGCTGACCCGTCTGGGGGCCGCTTGTGCGCTCGCCTCCCGGGCGGGTGACGCGGTGGCCGAGGCGAACGCCCTCATCGTTCTGGCCGTGGCACAAGCGGCGCTCGGCAAGCTGGACGAGGCCGCCGAAGGATGCGAGCGGGCGGTGGAGCTGTCGCGCCGGGCGGAGGACCGGACCATCGAGCGGCTGGCGACCCAACACCTCGCCCGCCACCGGGCCGACGCCGGGAATTGGCGCCAGGCCCTCGACACGGCGACCGAGGCGCTGGCCTTCGACGACCGACCGGGCACGTCCGACGTGCCCCGGATCCTCCTCCTCGTGGTGAGGGGGGAGGCGCTGCTGGGTCTCGGGGACGAGGCCGAGGGCCTCCGGCAACTCGACCTGGCGGCCCGGGAGGCGGAATCGTGCGGCTACGACGACGGCGCGGTACGGGCGCTCCGCGCCCTGCTGCGCGCATCGGCCGATGAGGGACTTCAGGCACGATACGAGGCGGCCGTCGCGCGACTCACGACGCGGACGTGACGCGGCGACCGTCTCGGCCGGGCAGCAGCGCATCCGCGAAGGCGGCGGCCGGTCGACCTTCTGAGAGGACGTCACCATGCGCGTCCCGCCCGGTCACGCGCCCTCCGCTGACCGGGCACCGGCCGGAGTCCCTGCGGTAAATGGCTGGCAGGTGCATGACGAGTGAGGGAGGCGGGGGGCTACCTTCTTAGGGCTCCGGAGGGGCGGCCGCCCGAACGCGCGTGCCACAGGCGGGCGGTGGCGGCGTCTCCAGTGCCCCGGCTCCGCCGAGGGGTCGGGTCCCCCCACGCGTGAAGGAAGACAACCATGTCTCTGGGCATCTGGCTGAAAGCAGGCACCTCCGCCGCCGCGCTCGTCCTCGCCGCGGCAACCGCCGCGACCGCGGCACCCGCACCCGCTCCGGACGCCACCGCGGCAGTGGTGACACTCCGTTACGACGACAGTCGGGCCGTCGGCTGGGAAGCGGCCGTCGCAGCCGGGGTCGCGTCCTGGAACGCGAGCGTCGGCAACGTACGGCTGGTGGAGGCCGCCCCCGGGGTCCGGGCCGAGATAGTGATCGTCGCGACCACCGGCTGGCCGCAGGCCAACCTCGGGCCGGTGCGTCCGGGGCGACAGGTACGAGTCGAACTCGGTGCGCAGGCCGTGAGCCAGGGCTACGACAAGACGCGCATCGCCGCGCACGAGCTGGGCCACAGCCTGGGCCTGCCGGACACCAAGCCGGGGCCGTGCACCCAGCTGATGTCCGGGTCCAGCGCCGGGACGGCCTGCACGAACGCCGTGCCCAACTCGACGGAGCGGTCCCGCGTGCAGAACGCCTACGCGAACGGGCTCGTGGGGGCGGTCCCGGCCGACGGCCGGGTACTCATCGACGCCCCCTGACCATCGGGGTGGGCGAGTGGGCCGGTGCGGGGGCCCGACCGGAGGTCGGGACTCCCGGAGGGCAGCCGTGCCGGTCCACCACCACGCCTTCATGAGGAAGCGGCTCCGGGCGCGGGTGCCGCGGCTCGGCGGTCACCTACGACCGCCCCTCCGTTGCGGGCGGGCGGGTCCTGCCGCGCCCTACCCCACCGTCCTCCCACACCCGAGCAGGCTGGAGTACTACGCGCGCGGCGTCCGTCGGCCCACGCCCCACTCGCCGAGCGGCGCGACGAGGTCGGAATCGGACAGCTGGTATCCGATGGCCACCGTCGCGTGCGGGGCGGGGACGAAACGGGGCCGGCCGCGGTCCGCCTCGGACGCCTGACCGGAGGCCGCGGCCGCGGCCGCGATCACGACGGCACCGGCCACGGCCGTGGCACCGGCAACCAAAAGGAACTTCTGCTTCATGCTGGCTCTTGCCTCTCGTTGTGCTCGACACGTCCCGCTCTTCATTCCTGGACCACGTGGGGGGCCAGGACAGGGGCGCTGTGCGCCGGCGGCAGGGGCGACCGCCGGTGCGGGGGCAGCGCCCCTGCGGCAGGCTCAGTCGATCACGGCGGACGGGTACGGTCCCAGGCAATTCCACCGGCAGAAGTACGGTGGCGTTCTTCTGCCGGGCGTCGGATCCACCGTGCCGAATCCGACCCCGCCGCGAACCTCGGCTTCCCCGCCGCCGCCCCGATCGCCCGCGCCGCGCACCGGCCCGACCTTCGGTTCACCCCCGTCAGCGAGCAGGGACGCGCCGGCACCTGACGTGCCACCCTGGCGCGGAGTGCACCGCGCGCCGGTGCGCCCGTACGGTGTAGACCCGACGGGACGGCCGGTGTTCCGCGAGGAGGAATCCACCGCTTCGGCCGGCGGGCCCGTACGGTCGGGTCAGGCTGTGCTGATGAGGGGAGATGCTGGTGGAGGCGCCAACGGTGGCGGTGCGGTCCGAGACGGGCGGCGTGTGCAGGGTGGTGTGCTCGGGAGAGTTCGATCTGGACTCGATCGGCCTGCTGGCGGACGCCTGTGACCGCCAGGCCGCCGACGCCGACCTCCTGGTCGTGGACGTGGCCGGGCTGACGTTCGCGGATTCGGCGTTCCTCGGTGTGCTCGTCCGCCTGCGCCACACCCGCCGGCTGGTTCTCGCGGGCCCGGTGCCCGGCCAGTTGCGGCGGCTGCTGGAGATGACGGGCGTCCTGCCCCTGTTCGAGATCCGCGACGACAGCACACCGGCCTGACCCGGCGCTGCCCAGGGCGCGCGTCCCGGCGGAGGCTGTCCGGGCAAGGCCCAGGTCCCCACTCCGGGGCGGGCGGGGCGCGCCAGTGCGGGGACTGAAGCACGGCTGGATCCACGCGGAGGGCTTCGCGATGCCGACACCGGTGGCAGTGTGGCTGACCGATGATTCTGCCGCGCCGTGCTGGTCTGTACGTCGCATGCCGACTCACAGGAGGCTGACGCCGTGCGGAAACTGACCTTTGCCATGAACGTGAGCCTGGACGGATACACCGCCGCGCCCGGCGACGACCTCGGCTGGAGCGTGCCGAGCGACGAGATGTTCCAGTGGTGGTCCGACCGGGTGGCCGCGACGGGCCTGGCGCTGTACGGGCGCAAGCTGTGGGACGAGATGAGCTCCCACTGGCCGACCGCCGACCAGCAGCCGGGTGCCACACCGGCGGCGATCGAATACGCCGGGCGCTGGCGGGACATGCCGAAAGTGGTGTTCTCCTCCACGACCGGCACGGTCGACTGGAACACCCGTCTCGTCACCGGCGACGCGGTCACCGAGATCACCAGGCTCAAGGCCGAAGACGGCGGCCCCATGGACATCGGCGGTGCCACACTCGCCGCGGCGGCCATGCGGGCCGGGCTGATCGACGAGTACGTGATGCTCACCCATCCGGTCCTGGTGGGCGGCGGCACGCCGTTCTTCACAGCCCTGGACACGTGGGTGAACCTGACCTTGAGGGAGACCCGGACGTTCCCCGACGGCCTGCTCCTGACCAGGTACGAGACCAAGCGCTGAGCCTCCCGTGGCCGAAGCCCCGATGCGGCATGGGTGTCGACACGTACTGTCGACACGTACTCGGGGACCGCGCCCCTCATCGCCGACCGCCGATTCATGGACCGCGCGCAGGTGTGAGGCGTACGCGAACGACCAGGCCCGCCGGCTGGCTCAGCCTCGGCGAGGGCGACATGGCGGAGATCTCCGCACTGGACCGGGGCGAGCGGACCGGCCCCGACCCCGACCGGTTCAACGGCTGCGCCCCTCCTGCCACCCCGCGGCGCCGGGACTGATCCGCGCTCGGCGGGGCAGGCGCGGGGCGCGCGCCCCCCGACGAGCGGAGTCCTGTCGTGACCGAGTCCCCCCAGCCGCCCGTACAGCCGGATCCGCACACCTACCGGCGGGCCGCGGACTACGCGGCCGCGGCCCTGATCCACCTCCAGGACAACGTCCTGCTGAGGGAGCCGCTGCGGCCCGAGCACATCAAGCCGCGTCTGCTGGGCCACTGGGGCACCTGCCCCGGCATCACCATGGTCTACACCGCGCTCAACACCCTGGTCCGCGAGCGCGGCGCCGACGTCCTGCTCGTCACCGGACCCGGGCACGGAGCGCCCGCCCTGCACGCCAACCTCTGGCTCGAAGGGACCCACGAGGACCACGACCCGGAACTGGCCAGGACCGAGGCCGGCCTGCGCACCCTCGCACGCCGCTACTGCGCCCCCGACGGCTTCCCCAGCCACCTCTCCCCGGCCGTGCCGGGCACCCTCCACGAGGGCGGCGAGCTGGGCTACGCCCTCGCGACCGCGTTCGGCGCCGCACTGGACGCCCCCGACCGCATCGTGGCCTGCATCGTCGGTGACGGCGAGGCGGAGACCGGACCGACCGCCGGAGCCTGGCACTCCACCAAGTACCTGGACCCGGTGAGCGGGGGAGCGGTACTCCCCGTCCTCCACCTCAACGGCTTCAAGATCTCCTCGCCCACCGTCTTCGCGACGATGTCGGACGAGGAACTGACCGCCCTCTTCCGCGGATACGGATGGGACCCGCGGATCGTGGACGCCACCGACGATCCGCCGGCAGACCCCCTCGGGGCCGCGGTCCTCGACGCCCACGCCGCCATCCGCCGACTCCAGCAGCGTGCCCGCACGGGGGACGAGCCGGTCCGCCCGGCCTGGCCCATGATCGTGCTGCGCAGCCTCAAGGGCCAGGGCGCGCCCGCCGAGGTCCAGGACAAGCCGATCGAGGGCACCTTCCACGCCCACCAGGTACCGCTGCCCGGCGTCCACGAGGATCCCGAGCAACTGCGGGCCCTCGAAGGCTGGTTGCGTTCCTACCGGCCGCAGGACCTGTTCGACCGTGAGGGACGCCCGCTGCCCGACGTCCTCGCCGCCGTACCGGAGGGCGCCGCCCGCATCGGCGCCCAGCCCGCCGCCAACGGGGGACACCTGCGCCGGCCGCTCGACCTCCCCCCGCTGGAGCCCCACGCCGTCGACCTGCCCCGGGGGCCCGGAACGGCCGACGCGAGCCCCACCCGCGCCCTCGGCGAATGGCTGGCCGAACTGATGCGCACCAGCGCCGAGAACCGGGACTTCCGCATCGTCTCGCCCGACGAACTGGCCTCCAACAAGCTCGACGCGGTCCTGCAGGTCAGCGGCCGTGCCTACGTCTGGCCGGCAGAGGGCTACTCCGAGGACCTGACCCGCGACGGCCGGGTGATGGAGATGCTGTCCGAGCACAACTGCCAGGGCTGGCTCCAGGGCTACCTGCTCACCGGCCGCCACGGCCTCTTCCCCACCTACGAGGCCTTCGCCGCGGTCGTGGACAGCATGGTCAACCAGTACGCGAAATGGCTGAAGGCCTCCCGCGACGTCCCCTGGCGCACCTCGGTGAGCAGCCTCACCTACCTCCTCACCAGCGAGGGATGGCGTCAGGAACACAACGGCTACAGCCACCAGGGCCCCGGGTTCATCAACAACCTGCTCAACCGGAAGAACACCGTCACGGGCGTCTACCTGCCACCCGACGCCAACACCCTGCTGGTCACCATGGCGGACCTGCTGGACGAGACCGGCAAGGTCAACGCCGTCGTCGCGGGCAAGCACGACGCCGCCCAGTGGCTCGACCTCGACGCGGCCCGCGCCCACTGCCGCGCGGGCGCCTCCGTGTGGGAGTGGGCGAGCACCCACGGCGGCGAGGAACCCGAGGTCGTCCTCGCCTGCGCCGGAGGCATCCCCACCGTCGAGACGCTGGCCGCCGTCGACCTGCTGCGCCGCGACCTGCCCGACGCCAGGATCCGCTGCGTGAACGTGGTGGACCTGTGCGCCCTCGCGCCGCCGGAGCGCCACCCCCACGGGATGGCGGAGGACCGCTTCCGCGCCCTGTTCGGCGAGGACGTCCCCGTCGTCTTCGACTTCCACGGATACCCCTCGGCCGTGCACCAACTGCTCCACGGCCGCCCGCACCCCGAGCGGTTCCACGTCCGCGGGTACGTCGAGGAGGGCACCACGACCACCCCGTACGACCTGCTCACCCTCAACGGGACCTCGCGCCACGACCTGGCCGCCGCCGCACTGGCGTACACGGAGAGCCGCTCCGGCCGGTCCCGGGACCTCGCCGAGCACTACCGGCGGACCCGCGACCGGCTGCGCGCGGAGCTGCGGCGCACCGGCGTCGACCCGGCCGAGATCACCGGATGGCGGTGGCCCGTCTGACGGTTCCGGCCCACCGGGCGTGCGGGAAGGGCCCGGACTCGTCGAGTCCGGGCCCTCCCTCACGCAGGCGGCCGTGGCCGCGCCGGATCAGCGGCGCGGGCCGTTCCTGCCCTCGCCACGGCGGCCGTTCTTGTCCTCGTCGTAACGGACCTGCTCCTTGCGGACGGTCTCGGAGACCTCCTGCTGCTCCGTCACCCTCTCGGTCTCCAGCCGTACGCGCTCGACCGGCACGGTCTCCTTGCGCGTCACCGCGCGTTCGGCGTGCAGGGTCACTTCCTTCTCCGCCTCACCGATGCCGCCCCTGACCCGCTCGCCCTTGCGGATGGGCTCGCGCACGACGCGGACCTCCTCGTGGCTGACGGGGACGGTGGTGGTGACGTTCTCGGTGACGACGACCTTCTTCAGCCGGGCGCGCCCGACCTCTTCGTTCGTCGTACCCACGCGCAGCCGCTCCTCGGAGCGGACCACCTCGTCGCCGCCGCGGCCCTCGCGCGGCTCGTCTACGTACGTTCCCGTGGCGGTCCCGGGGGCGTCCACGGCGGTGCGGCGGGCCTTGCCGTTGCCGTTGCCCTTGCCCTTGCCGTTGTCGTGGGAGCCGGGCAGGCCGTAGTGCTGGTACAGCCTGCGCTCCTCATCGACGTCCAGGTGCTGGTCGGCGTCGACGCGCGGAGCGTCCTTGACGAGCTCCTTGGCGTGCGGGACGTGCAGGGCCTCGCCGTCGCTGCGGGCGCCGGCCAGCGGGACGAACGACTCCTTCATGCCGAACCAGCCGGTCTTGACGGTGACCCACTCGGGTCGGCCGGTCGCGTCGTCGCGGTACACCTGGCCGATGCTGCCGATCTTCTCACCGTCCGTGTCGTAGGCCGTGAGGTTGATCAGCTGCTCGGTGCTCAGGAATCCGTTTCCAGCGCTCATCGGTGCATTCCTCCAGTGCGGTACGGCACGTGGCGCGCAGCGACCTCGATGTCCCGCGCTCACCTCGTGCCCCTCCCCAGCCCGCACCCCGGGGCGCCCGCCCGCAACCGCTCGGCGACACCGGAACGCGGGAGGAGGCGCTGCCGGACCTGCGACACACGGTGTGTCGCAGGTATGACGTGTAGTGACCGCTCTGATCCGAACGGGTGAACGCGTGAACGGGTATCGGCGCCACCGGTGCAGCGCGTGCGCGGCGAACGTGGCGAACCAGGCGACGGCGATGGTGGGCCGTACGAGGTCCAGCAACTCGGCCGTGGCGGTGCGCGGGTCCAGGAGCCGCCCCTCCGGGTCGCGGTACCAGGCCACCGTCTCCAGGGCCGAACGTTTGGTGACGGCCTCCGGCTGGGTCCCGCGCACCCGTGCGATCAGGTCGGCCAAGGCCTTCTCCTGTCGGGCACGGGCACGGGCGCGGCGGGCGCGCACATGGCGGGGCCCGGGAACGGCGAACCCGTCCACCATGGCCGTGCAGTCGCGTGCCGGCTCCGAGGCCGCCGAGTCGCTCAGGGGGAGCCCCGCCCAGTCGCACACCGCCCGAGCGAGGACATCGGCGATCAGGTCGAAGAGCACCACCCTGAGTTCTGACCACCCTTGCGGACTCCCGGCGCATCCGGCCGCGCAGCTACGCGAACCCGTACATCAAGAGGCCGAGGGTGCTGTCGTTCCACGGAGCGGCGGGATTCCTGGAAGGGGTCATGCGGCGCGGCTACCCGATGCGATGTACAGCACACCCATCACCCGCTCCTCGAAGCGGAGTTGGGTGCCCGGGATGACGGGAGCCGGCAACCGTGTCGATCGGTTCCGCGCAGTCGCTTCGCCGGCCTGCCGTGCTCAGTCGCTCTGCGGCGAACGTCCGCCGGCCGGCAGCCGCCGCGTGACCCGGTCGAACAAGTCCGTCAGGGGCTCGGCGATGTCCTGGCCGAACTCGGTCACCCCGTAGGTGACTTGGGGTGGTGTCGTCGGTTCGACCTCGCGCCAGAGCAGACCGTCCTGGACCAGTGCGCGCAGCGTCTGAGCGAGCATCTTCTCGCTGATGCCCTGAATGCTGTCGCGCAGCTCGAAGAAACGCAGGTTGTTGTGCCGCAGGGAGATCAGAACCCAGATCCCCCACCTGCTGGTCACATGGTCGACCACGTCCCGGGCGGGGCAGTCGGTGTGAAACACCTCATACGGCCGGCCCGCCTCGGCCTGCGTCAGCTGCGCGCCTTCCTTCATGTCCGGAGCTTACCTCCGGGTATGTCCTTACGGAAAGTAAGTCGGCCTCCTAGCGTCGGTTGTCACAGCGCACAACTGACCAGGAGCAGAACATGATGGTGGTGACCGGAGCTACCGGGAACGTGGGCCGGCCTTTGACGCAGGCCCTGGTCCAGGCGGGCGAGCAGGTGATGGCGGTGTCGCGACACGAGGCGGCGGTGGCGAACGGGGTCCGGCACGTGCGGGCCGACCTGTCCGAATCGCAGGGTCTCGCCGCAGTGTTGGAGGGGGCGACGGCGCTGTTCCTCCTGCTGTCCGGCGACCTGCACGCCCCCGAAGCCAGGCCGACCGAGATCATCGATCTGGCCGAGGCCGGCGGGGTCCGCCGGGTCGTCCTGCTGTCCTCGCAGGGCGTGGCCACCAGGCCGCTCGGCCCGTCGCGGATCGCGATGCGCGCGGTGGAGGACGCCTTGCGCGGGTCCGGCATGGACTGGACCGTCCTGCGGCCGGGCGGCTTCGCCTCCAACGCCTTGGCCTGGGCTGAGTCCGTCCGTACCCGAGGCACGGTCGCCGCGCCCTTCGGCGATGTCGGGGTTCCGGTCGTGGACCCGGCGGACATCGCCGAGGTCGCGGCGGCCTGCCTGCTGGACGACCGGCACACCGGCCAGATCTTCACGCTGACCGGTCCCGAGGTGATCACGCCGCGCCGGCAAGCGGCAGTCATCGCCGCCGCGCTCGGCGGGCCGCTGCGGTTCCACGAACTCACCCGCGAGGAGGCCAAGGACGCGATGACCCGGTTCGTTCCGCCGGAGCTCGCAGACGACACCCTCGACATCCTTGCCGCCCCGAACCCCGCCGAACTGCGGATCAGCCCGGACGTGCAACGAGTCCTCGGCCGCGGCCCGCGCCCCTTCGACAACTGGGTCGCCCGCAGCATCGCCGCGTTTCGCTGAGCCGCGACTCAGCCGAGTCGACGGCACCGCCTCCAGGACGCCGCATCCAAGGACAGCGGCACCGCGCGCGGGGTCTCCCGGCCGGAGCGGTGACAGGAGCCGGGCCGCGCACGTGGACTGCCGGAAGCGGCCTTACTGGGTGCGCTGACCCCTGGCGGGCCCGCACCGCAGTCCGACGCCGTGGCCGTGCGGCTCGGAGAGACCGGGGGCGGGCGGATCCGGCACAGCCACCGGCGCGCGGACCGCCGGCCGCGTCGCACGGATCTGCTCGCACACCCCCGACCCCGCGAGGCGGTCCGCGAGCGAGGACACACGCTCGCGGACCGGCTCCGCGACCGGCGCCGACGACGTACGAGCTCTGATCGGGCCCGCCCCCACGAAGGAGGAAGGAGAAGCGAGAAGCCCTGGGAGACCGAACCCCCTCACTCGCTTCGTACACTCGTCCCGTGGACGGGATGAAATGCACGTACTGCGGCGCCGTCGGACTCGAACCGGGTTTCGTCGAGGACGCGGGGGAGGGCTCGCGCGGCTACGCACGCTGGATCGCCGGGACGTTGGAGCGTGGTCTGTTCGGGGGCGCCAAGCGGCTGGGCCGGCCCCGCCGCAGGATCGAGGCGTACCGCTGCTCCCGCTGCGGCCACCTCGCACTCTTCGCCACCGAACCCGTCTGACGGTGCCCGGAGGGGACCTCGGCGCCGCGCGCTCCGGCGGCCCCGCGGGATCACCACCCGCACCGAGACGCCTGCCACGGGCGAGAGTTCGCACAACCCGAAGAGGCTCACACCGTCCTTGAGCAGAGGCGGCCACCGCCTGCCCCGGGCACCTTCAGCCCCGCGCAGGTCGTGTGAAAAAATGACCGATGGTCCTGCCCCGCCCGGTGGGGAAGGGAATGGGAGACCACCGTGACACGCTCGCCCCGGCTCGCCGCCGCCGCTGCCCTCGTCCTCTGCTTGTCGGCCATGGCCGCATGCGGCACCACGCAAGCCGGTGCCGGCGCGGTCTCCGAGAGCGCGCCCGTCGCCGCTCCGATCCCCACGGACCCCGTGGCAGCCCATGACAAGGACTTCCCGGGGATAGCGGCAGGCTGCCCCGCGACGGCCGCGTCGGAGCCCGCGCCGACCGAGCCTTCCGCCCTGCCCACGGATCCCGAGGCCGCCAAGTACGCCGAGAACCACGCCTACCGGCAGACGACCCGACTCACCCCGGCGATGCGCTGCCGGGGCGACGCCCACGCCCTGCGCATCCGTCAGGCGTTCACCCGGCCCGGCGCCACCACGCCCACCGCCGAAGCGGAGCTTGAGTCCGTGCTCAAGGGACTCGGCTACCGCTCGGACAGGCACGACGCGCACGTCTACCGCACCGGCGGCGCGCTCGCCTTCACGCTCTTCATCCCCGGCGCCGGCCCCTGCGTCACCGGAACACCCACCGATCCCGACGGGATCAAGGCCCACGGCGCCTACGGGGAAGGCGGCTGCATCGCACCGAGCGGCGGTCACTGACTGAATCGACCGGTGGTCGCGCGGGGCGGACACGTACACCTCGACGTCGACGCGGGTGTCGGGGGGCGCAGGCGCTCACAGGCCCCGCAGCGGCCGGTTCGCTGCGGGGCTGTCAGCTCACGCGAACTCCGAGCGGCCGGGGTCAGCCCTTGACGGTCGGCACGTTGGGTACGCAGAAGAGGCCCTGCAGGTATCGGAAGACGATGTGCTGGCCATCGGGACACCAGCCCTGGTTCGGGTCCTTGTCGAACGGGATGCCGTCGTACACGCCGCGCGTGCAGAACGCCTTGGCGTCACTGTTGTAGCCGCCGAAGAAGCCGCCGTTCTTGAAGCACTGGTCGGCGGTGACGGTGGTCGGGGTGGCGGCGGAGGCAGTCGCCACGGGTGCGAGGGCGAGGGCGGCCCCCAGAGCGAGGGCGGCCGAAATGCGGTATCGCATGACAACTCCTTTATGTGGTGGACAATTTGGCAGAAGCCGCCACTCATGTTTCCCGCCCAGCAACCCACGGGCCACACGTCCCGACCCCTGTTCCGCCCCTGAAGCCCCCTCAACCGGACCCAAGAGCCGCCCATCGCCGGCCCTGGCGGAGCCCGCCGGGTGGCTCCTCCGAACCGCGAAGCGGGCGGGGCGTTGCCCCCGGGCAGGGGCCGTCACCGCCCAGATCGTCGAAGAGGTCGACACGGAGTTCCCGGGACTCGCCTGCTGGTAGCAGCGGCGAGCCTCTCCCGTGCCCTGCAGGGGATTGGGCCCCTCAGGGCCCCGGGGAAAGGCGTGCGATCCGAGGTTGGAGATCGCCGGAACGGGCCATCGGCCATGGATCGAGGAGACCGTTGCCGGTCCCGCCTCCCCGCTCCGGCACACTTTCGACTTGCCTGCCAGGAAAGTCGAAGGTAACTTTCCTGGTGGGAAAGCAATCGAGATCGGGAGAGTAGTGATCATGGGCACGCCAGTGGATGCCGAACAGGCATGGAAAGACCTCCAGCGCATCCGGGTGCCGCAGGAGCGGGTGTACGACGAGTTCGAGCGCTCCGCGTCCGGCGGGCGCGGCATGGCCTACGGCACGGCCGCGCTCATGTGGGTGTTCCTGGCCGGCGTCGGCTTGGACCTGCCCGGGTGGGGCGTCGGACTGTTCATGGCCGCCTACGTCGGCCTGTTGAGCGTTCTGATCGTGATGAGCAGCCGGAGGAACCGGATGCAACTGCACCACACGCGCTACCCCGGGCGCACGTGGGCGGCGTTCGGTGTGACGGCGGTGCTGGTCGGCGGGACGATCGTGCTGGTGGACCTCCTGACCGAACCTCTGGAGCCGATCTACGCCGGCCCCATCCAGGCCACGGTCGCGGTGGCCGTCTACCTGCTGTCCCTCGGTCCTGTCAACCGCTGGGCGGTCGACGCGGTGCGGAGCGGCGGCAAACCGACCGCCGACCAGGAGGCGGGCCGATGAGCACCCCCACCGGCTTCGATGAGCTGATCCACCCCGCCACCCGCCTTTCGGTGGTCGCGCTGCTCGCCGCCACCGAGTGGGCGGACTTCGCCTTCATCCGCGACAGCCTCTCGCTCAGCGACTCCGCGCTGTCCAAGCAACTGCACACCTTGGAGGGGGCCGGGTACCTGGAGACCCACAAGGAGGGCGGCGGCCGCAACCGCCGTACGAAGGTACGCCTGACGGACCGCGGCCGCACCGCCTTCAAGGGGCACGTGGCGGCACTCCGAGCCATCGTCGACGGCGCCGGACCCGCGATGGAGGCCGCCCGACAGCAGCCCCACGCGCAGACCGGCCGATGACGGCGTACGGGCGCACCGACGTCCAGCCGGTGATCCAGGTACGCGATCTGACCATGGCGTACGGCGATGTCGACGTCCTGCGCGGCATCGATCTGGACGTTCACCGCGGCGAGGTCTTCGCGCTGCTCGGACCCAACGGCGCGGGGAAGACCACCACCGTCGAGATCCTGGAAGGCTTCCGGCAGCGCTCCGGCGGGGAGGTGAGCGTCCTCGGCACCGACCCCGAGCGGGGCGGCGACGCGTGGCGGGCCCGGATCGGCCTGGTCCTGCAGTCCTGGCGCGACCACCGCCGTTGGCGGGTCGCCGAGCTGCTGACCCACTTCGCGACCTACTACCCCGACCCACGCGACCCGGCCGAACTGCTGGCCCTGGTCGGCCTCACCGACCAGGCCAGCCAACGGGTGGACCGCCTGTCGGGCGGGCAGCGCCGGCGCCTCGATGTCGCGCTCGGCATCGTCGGGCGCCCCGAACTCCTCTTCCTCGACGAGCCGACCACCGGCTTCGACCCTCAGGCGCGGCACGAGTTCCACGTCCTGGTCGAACAACTGGCCCGCGACGAGGGCGTCACCGTCCTGCTCACCACCCACGACCTGGCGGAGGCCGAGCGGCTCGCCGACCGGATCACCGTGCTGGTCGGCGGCCGGATCCGGGCTTGCGGCACACCTGCGGAACTGGCCCGGCGCGCCGCCGCCCAGGCCGAGGTCCGCTGGACGGCCGACGACGGGACGCCCCGCCGCGAACGCACGGCGGAACCCTCACGGCTGGTCTGGGAACTCCACCGACACGCGGACGGCCCGATCGCCGACCTGCAGGTCCGCCGCCCGACGCTGGAGGACACCTACCTGCACATGGTGCACCGGGAGGCCGGCGGCACGAACACGGACACGATTACGGACACCATTACGGACACGGATGCGGATGCGGACACGGACGCGGAAACACCAACCGCATGAGGGGACACCGATGACGAACCGGGCGAACAGCTGGCGTGCCGGACTCCAACGCGGCGGAATCGAGCTGCGGCACTTCCTGCGCAACGGCAAGGAGATGTCCGGCCAGCTGACCAACGTGGTCGTCGCGGTGCTCGTCGCCGCCTACCTCAGCGACGACGTGCCAGGCACCCGAACCCCGATGTCTCATCTGGTGCTGGCGGGTTTCGCCGCCTACCTGCTGTTCCAGGTCGGGCTGATCAACCTCCCGCAGATCCTCGTGACCGAACGGGAAGAGGGCACCCTACTGCGGCTGCGCGCCACTCCCGGCGGGATACCCGCCTACCTCGTCGCCAAATGCCTGCTGGTGGTCGTCCTGGCGGTCGGCACCCTGGCGCTGCTCCTGGTCGCCGGCGCCCTGCTGGCGGACGGACCACTACCGCGCGGGCCGGGTGACTGGCTGACCTTGCTGTGGGTCACCGCCCTCGGGTTGCTCGCCGTCGTACCCCTCGGCGCGGCCATCGGCGCCGTCCTGCCCAACCCCCGCGAGGCCCTGGCACTGATCATGCTGCCGACGATGGGGCTGCTGCTCACCTCGGGGACGGTGTTCCCCATCACGGCACTGCCCGTGCCGGTCCAACAGGTGGCCTCGGTGTTTCCGCTCAAGTGGATGGCGCAGGGCCTGCGTTCGGCACTGCTCCCGGACTCGGCACGGACCGCCGAGCCGGCCGGTTCCTGGGAACTGCCCACGGTCGCCCTGGTCCTCACGGCTTGGGCGGTCCTCGGGTTCCTCCTCGCGGTACCGCTCCTGCGCCGCGCCGCCCGCCGCGAGTCCGGCTCGCGGCTGACCGCCCGCCACCGCAAGGCGGTACGGAACGGCGCGCCGGCGGCGTAGACGGCCTCGCGACCACCGGGCCACGCCGCCCCCGGGATCTCTACCTCGGTGACCGGGCCCTCGCGCTGGAGCGGCCGAACCTCGTGTGGGAGCGGCCGAAGGTCCATCCGGCCGCACCCCTGCCCTGGGACGCGACGGACAGCAGCGGGGGATCGGGCGTCATCCGAGGTCGGGGTGGTGGCGGGCTCGGTTCGGAGCGCTCTTTCAGCTGCCGGCGAGTTCGCGGACCGTTGCCATGTCACTGAAGGGGATGAGTTCCTCGCCGATGATCTGGTGGGGTTCGCTGCCCTTCCCGGCGATCAGGACGGTGTCGTCCGGACCCGCCGCGGAGAGGGCGAAGGCGATCGCGAGCCGGCGGTCGGTGAACCGGTGGAACGGTGTGCCGGTCGAGGTGAGCCCGGGGGCGATCTGGTCGAGGATCGCTTCGGGGTCTTCGGTGCGGGGGTTGTCCGAGGTGAGGACGCACAGGTCGGAGTGGGCTCCGGCGATCTCGCCCATCTCCGCGCGTTTGGTGGTGTCGCGGTCTCCGCCGCAGCCGAAGACGGTGATGACCCGGCCGGTGGCGTAACCCTGGATCGTGGTCAGGACGTTGCGCAGGGAGTCGGGGGAGTGGGCGTAGTCCACGATCACCGAGGTCCTGCCCGGGGTCTCGAAGCGTTCGAACCGGCCCGGGATCGGAGGCATCCGGGCGAGCGCGGCGATGAGCCCGGCCAACTCGTGTCCCAAGGTGTGGCAGGCCGCCACCGTGGCGAGCGCGTTGGCCACCGCGTACCGGCCGGGCACGGGGATCGACGCCGGGTATGCGTGGCCGTCGTGGTGCAGGGTGAACCGCATGCCCGAGGCGTCCATGTCGATGTCGGTCGCCCGGTAGTCCGCCTCGACAGCGTCGAGGGCGTACGTGGTGACCGCCTCGGGCATCAACCGCTGGATCCCGGCCCCGACGGGGTCGTCGGCGTTGACCACCGCGTGCCGGCACAGGCCCTGGAACAGACGCAGCTTGGCGTCCCGGTAGTTCGCCATCGTTCCGTGGTCGTCCAGGTGGTCCTGCGTCAGGTTGGTGAAGACCCCGACATCGACGAAGGCGTGGTCCAGCCGGTGGGTCAGAAGGGCCATCGAGGTTGCCTCCAGCACCACGCCGGCGACGTCGCGGTCGCGCATGTAGCCGAGCAGGTACTGCAGGTCGGGTGCCTCCGGCGTGGTGAGCACCGACGGCGGCATCGGGATCAACTCGTCACCGATCCGGCTGCCACCCGTCCCGATGACCCCGGTCTTCGCCCCCTCGGCGATCCGCAACGCCGACTCGACCATGTACGACACCGAGGTCTTCCCGTTGGTTCCGGTGACCGCGACCACGTCCATCCGTCGTCCCGGTTCTCCGTGGTAGCGCGAGGAAGCGAGCGAGGCTGCCTTCCGGGTGTCCGCCACCCGGACCAGACAGACTCCGGAATCGGACGCCCGTACCGATGCGGGAAGGCCCGGAAGGTCGCTTTCGACGAGTACCGCCACCGCACCGCGCGCGACGGCGGCTCCCACGGACTCCGGGCCGCCCGCCCGATGACCGGGTACGGCGAAGAACAGTGAGCCCGAGGTCACCCGGTGTGCGTCGAAGGCCGTTCCCGCGGTGACCAGCACCTCGGCGTCACCCCTGAGTACCTCGTGGTCGTGCCCGGCCAGCAAGTCGCTGAGCTTCACAGTGATTCCTTCGAAAACGGCGCGGCCCTGTCGTGCGACCGTCGCCGGACGGCAGGACCGGCGGCATGCCGGAAGCTGCGGTGGTGACGTGGAACGGTCCTCGGCGAGCCGGCTGCGACGGGGCGGGTTCGGCCGTTGGACGGGGTCCTGCGGTGCGATGGAGGGGAGGAACAAGCACCCGGATCCGGGCAGCCTGAGGTCGAACAGCCTGAGGTAGAGCAGCCCGAGGTCGAGCTGCTCACCGGTCCGCGCGGTCGCGACCTTGATCGACCGGCAGAGCGGGCGGGGCCTGAACGGCCCTGTGGTACGAAGGGAAAGCCAGCTAGCCGTGGCCGTGCAGCGCGCGGAGGACGGACTGCGGCGCTTCGGCGCGGCAGGCGGAATCCAGACCTTGACGGCCGGGGATGGCGGCCGGGTACGGCGCCGTGGCAGCCCGCGGGCTCGTCGTCACCACCCCGCCGGAACTCATGAGCCGAGTGTACGGCCCCCGCGCCACGCCCCACGCCGCCCGTGATCACCCCGGAAGGCATCGCGCGCGCCGCGCCCGGAGTCGGCCATGCCGCCCGCCGATACGGGTCACCTGCCCGCCCCGGCCCCCGAGGCCCGCTGTAGGGGAGCCGGCCCCCGCCACGGGCAGGGCCAGCATGCGCATCACACAGTGCGGAGCCGGCCGACCACGCACCCGGCCCCACCGGGTGGTCGGCGACAAGGGCTACTGGTTCCGCAGGATCCGCGCCCCCTTGCGCAAACGCGGAAGCGCCCGCCACTGCTGCCCCTGTTACGTCGCCGTTCACCGGATCGCGTCCGATGTCGACGGATGTGGACGACGTCGAGGGACGTCACACACGTGGCCGAACCCGTCGGAGGCGGGTGGCAAGCAGCATCGGGTCCCCCGGGCGTAGGCGCCAGTGAGGGTCCGGCGGCGCTCCGGCGTGGCCCGCCGATCAATGCCCGCCACTCCGCGCGTCGATGTCGGAGCTTGCGCGGCCGGTGGCTCGCGTCGATGTCCGGCCGTCCCTCCGCGGGCCGCGTGATTCGGCGGGAGCGGGGTACGCGCCCCATGACCATGCCATCACCCCTGCCTCAGGGAGCACTCCCGTCCCGGTCGCAGCGGCGCGGCAGGTTTGGTTCCCCGTTCCGCTCTGCCGTCAGGAGGTCATCGTGGCCGTACGCCATCAGCTCATCCGGCGCCCCCCGCGCGCCGTGTGGGCCGTACTCGCCGACCCGAACCGTTACGGGGACTGGGTAGTGGGGCCGTGTGACTCCACCCCGCTCGACAGCGCCTGGCCCGAACCCGGTTCCCGGCTGCGCTACACGATCAAACTGGGGCCGTGGGCCACCGAAGGCACCACCACGGTCCGACATCGGGAGACCGGCAAGGAACTCGAGCTGGAGGCGGCGTTCAAGTCCCTGGGTACGGCGAGGATCTTCCTCCAGCTCAGGCCCTGGGGCGAGGAGACGCTGGTCGTCTGCGACGAGCACCCGTTGCGGGGCCTCGGTGGAACCCTCCACAACCCGATCAGCGAGGCCGCTCTCCAATTGAGGCATCGCGGCATGCTGGCCCGCCTGGCCAGGATCGTGGAACAGCGGCCGCACGAGGTGCTCCATGCCTGACGCGGTGGTCATCGGGGCCGGTCCCAATGGGCTCGTCGCCGCGAATCTGCTGGTCGATGCCGGGTGGAGCGTGGAGGTCCTGGAAGCACAGGACGAACCCGGCGGCGCCGTGCGCAGTGATCGGGGGGTCGACCCGGATTTCGTCTCGGACGTCTTCAGCGCGTTCTATCCGCTCGCGGCGGCTTCTCCGGTCCTCGCCGGCCTCGATCTGGCCCGCGAGGGCCTGCGCTGGACTCACGCCCCGAGTGTCCTCGCCCACCCGCTGCTCGACGGCAGGTGCGCGGTCCTGGAGCGACGCGTGCAGGACACGTGCGCGGGGCTGGCAGAGTTCGCGGACGCGGACGGCGATGCCTGGGAGGCCCTGTACCGGACGTGGGCGCGGCTGGGTCCCGACCTCGTGCAGGCTCTTTTCACACCGTTCCCGCCGGTCCGCGACGGACTGCGGTTGGCGGGGAAGCTGCGTGCCGCGGGCGGGCTGCGGTTCGCCCGCATGGTGGCCCTGCCCGTACGACGGCTGGGCGAGGAGACGTTCGTCGGCGAGGGCGGCCGCCTGCTCCTGGCGGGCAACGCGCTGCACGCCGACCTGGCCCCCGAGGCGGCCGGCAGCGGCGGCTTCGGTTGGCTGATGTCGATGCTCGGGCAGAGCCACGGCTTTCCGGTCCCCGTGGGCGGGGCAGGCGCCCTGACCACGGCCCTGGTCGACCGATTCCGTCGCGGTGGGGGCGTCCTTCGGTGCGGGGAGCGGGTCGCGTCCGTCGTCGTACGGAGCGGCCGCGCGGTCGGGGTCAGGACCGAGGGCGGCGAGGACGTGCCGGCGGGCCGTGCCGTGCTGGCGGACACCTCCGCGCCCGCCCTCTACCGGGACCTGGTGGGTGAGGAGCACCTCCCTGCACGCCTGATGAGGGACCTGGAACGCTTCCAGTGGGACTTCGCGACCTTCAAGGTCGACTGGGCCCTGACCGGGCCGGTGCCGTGGTCGGCGCCCGGGGCGGTGGGGGCGGGAACCGTCCATCTCGCCGACGGCGTGGACGGCCTCACCCGCTTCGCCTCCCGGATCGCCACCGGTTACGTACCCGACGAGCCGTTCGTCCTCTTCGGACAGATGACCACGGCCGATCCCGATCGCTCGCCCGCCGGCACGGAGTCCGCCTGGGCCTACACGCACCTGCCCCAACGTGTCATCGGAGACGCCGGCGCCGACGGCATCACCGGCCGCTGGGACACCCGCGAGCAGGAAGCCATGGCCGACCGCGTGGAAGCGCAGGTGGAGCGGTACGCCCCGGGCTTCCGCGCCCTGATCGGCGCCCGCCGGATCCTGGCTCCCACGACTCTCCAGGCCATGAACGAGAACCTCCACAACGGTTCCATCAACAACGGCACCACCGCCCTGCACCAGCAGGCGATCTTCCGCCCCACCCCGGGCACCGGCCGCCCCGAAACCCCCATCGCCCACCTGTACCTGGCTTCGGCGGCCGCCCACCCCGGCGGAGGCGTCCACGGGGCACCCGGGGCGAACGCCGCACGGGCAGCCCTGCGGCGGCGCGCCCTGCACCCCCTCTTCCACCGCGCCCAACGGGTCTGACGACCTACCGCGACGCGCGGCACCCGTCCCCGCCGTCGCGTCCAGCGGGACCGACCACCGCCCCGGAGAGCCGGGGCGGTGGTCGGTGGTGTTGCGGAGTCAAGACGCCGCGGGAGCATGCGCGGGCGAACGTTGCGCACAGTTGACGGCGGGCTACGGACAGCGGCCGTGATGAGCCGCTCGGTCGGGGTCGGTAGTGCGTCGTATGTCGGCGACAACTTCCGGACAGGCGGCGCTTTCGGCGGTGCCGACGGATGGTCCCAGGCGGCCTTGTTCCAACGTCCGCTCCCGAAGCAGGGTGCGTGAGCCTTGTGGCGGCGGGTTCGAGGTGGGGCGGCGGATCCTTTCCCCAGTACTACTGATCCGCCCATGCGGGTGGACCCGCCGGACGGTGCCGGGCGGGCCTCGGCACCCGCACCTATAAAGGGGCCCGTCACATTGATCGACTGATGGGCCCTCACCATGTTCCAGGCCGCTCTGCGGGTGCTCGCCGCCGTCTCCCTCGCCTCCCTCGGCTTCGCCGCCGCCGTCTCTCCCGCCACGGCGGCCGTGTCCCCCGCCACCTCGGCGGCCGTCCGCGACGACCCGCTGACCGCGCCCTGCGGGCCCGCGGTCGAGTACCGGGCCTGGGACTGGTGGCGCACGACGACCAACCCCTCGCTGGCAGGCCCCGTCGCCGGCGCAGCGGCGTTCGAGCGGTGGCAGTGGCGCTCGGACGTCAACGCCCTGTGGCGCGGCGACACCCGCGAGACCGTGGACGAGATCTTCCGGACCGGTTTCACGCCCCGGGGCGAGCAAGTCACCCCGCTCGCCGAGTACATCGTCAAGGGTGGCGGCCAGAACAGCGCACACCTCAGCACCAGTTGTGAGAAGTGGGTGGCGCAGAAGTTCGCCACGTACGGCAGCGCGAAGACCGGCTGGGTCTACGAGATCCACGCGCCCGGCGGCATCGACGTCAACGCCACCGCCCGCCTGAACAACTACAACTCGCCCTACCTGTGGAACAAGGAGGTCGACTTCCCCGGCGGGGTCATGGGCCGTTTCATCAAGGGGGCCTGCAAGTTCCGGCTGACCCACACGGATCCACAGACGAAGGTCAACACCTACGAGGAACTCGGCTGCAAGAACAACGACGGTTTCGCGCCCTACGTGACGGACGACGCCGCATAGGGCGCGGCCCGCGGACGCCGATCCGCTCGGACAGCGGATGACCCGCCTGCCGAGGCCGGCTGTCCATCGCAGCCGACGAAAATGCCTCAGGACCTCGACCAGGAGGCGCGCTCCCGGTGCGTCGTCCGAGCGGCACTTCGAAATGCCGAAGAGGAAGGGTCCGCCGGCGAAAGTCCCGCGCTCGGCCGGCCCTTGTCCCCCGCGGTCACTTCGACCGCGGGGGCGGGGGACCGGTATGCGAGCATCGGCGTGGTCCAGCGGATACCGGGCAGACGCCGAGACATGGAACGGTCACGAGGGAGCGACGAGCGGGGTGGACACAGCCCCCACTCGGGAACGATCGCCACGGCTGAACACCCCCCGCTTCCCACCACGGTGGCCGACGCCCGCCGCCAGGTCCAGGACCTGCTGCGGCGATCCGGATTCTCCCGCGATACCCGCGCGGTGACGGACGCCCTGATGGTGACCTCCGAGCTCGTCACCAACGCCGTACGCCACGGCGACGGCCTGACCGACTTCCGCGCAGACGTGCACGGTGGCGTGCTGCGCCTCTCGGTGGCCGACCGCAATCCCCGAGCCCCGCTCTCCCGGACCGGCCCCACGGCCGTCATCCGCATAGGCGGCTACGGCTGGCCCCTGGTTCAGAGCCTGGCCGATCACCTCACCATCACCCCCTCCGGCAACGGTAAGCGGATCACCGTGGACCTGAACCTTCACTGAGCAGAGTCACGCCGGAGCGCACCTCTCAGCACCGTCCTGAGGGCTGCCGACGGCGGGTCACACCGCCCGGTTCCACGACACGAGACCGCCGTCCGCCCCGTGACGGGCGACCGACCTGCCCCTACCGACCTGCCCGGACTCTCGGAGGGAACGCTTCACTCCTGCACAGCAACTGAACTCGCGAAACCTGTTTCGCGTATTGCTTGACGGGTGTGGCTGTCTGACGCATGATCTGGGGGTCAGCACACAGCAGCGCCAGGCCGGGGTGCCTCCCCGGGCGTCGGAGCCGAGTACTTGGGGAGATGAGATGGACACCCTCACCACGCACGCAGCGGACACCACGACCGAGGCGGTGACGGAGACCCCGCAACTCCCCACGCAACTGCCCCGGATCGCCGAACCCCGCGAGGTCGCGCCGGAAGACGCCCGCGCCCTTTCGAAGGCCTTCTTCGAGCGGCTGCGCACCCTGGACGAGGGCACCCACGAGCGTCAGTACGTCCGCAACACGCTGATCGAGATGAACCTGTCCCTGGTCCAGTTCGCGGCCCGCCGGTTCCGCAACCGCACCGACGGTACGGACATCGAGGACATCATCCAGGTCGGCACCATCGGCCTCATCAAGGCCATCGACCGCTTCGACCCCACCCTCGGCAACGAGTTCACGACCCTGGCCCTTCCCTACATCACCGGGGAGATCAAGCGGCACTTCCGCGACACCACCTGGGCGGTGCGCGTCCCGCGCCGCCTGCAGGAGCTGCGCATCGCGCTGGCGCGCGGCAAGGAAGAACTCCACGCGGTCCTCGACCGCGCGCCGACCGTCCGGGAACTGGCTGAGCACCTGGACATCACCGAAGAAGAAGCCGTGGAGGGCCTCGTGGCCGCCAACGGCCACTCCAGCCAGCCCCTCGAACAGGACACGGACGAGTCCTCGGATACGGCAGCCCGGCCGCTGGCCGAAATCCTGGGCACCGAGGACCCCGCGATCGAGCTCTTCGAGGACTTCCGCACGCTCGCCCCGCTGCTGAATCAGCTCGAAGGCCGTGAGCGGCTCATCCTGCAGATGCGCTTCGGGCAGGAAATGACTCAGGCGCAGATCGGTGAGCGCCTGGGCATCTCCCAGATGCAGATCTCCCGACTCCTCACCCGCACCCTCACCCGCCTCCGCGAAGGCATGCTCGCCGACTAGCGGACGTGCCGAACGGGGCCGGAGTAGGTGCACAGGACCGGTCCCACGGTGAGTTCCGGCTCTTCGCCGGGTAGCCATACGACGACGTTCCCATCCCCGGCGCGGAGCCGGCCGCGTTCGGCCCCGAGGGTCAGCGGGGGAGTGGCGGGAGCAGGCCGGCCTCATACGCGCAGATGGCGGCTTCCACTCGGTTGCGTACGCCCAGTTTCGCAAGGACCGCGCTGACGTGCGCCTTCACCGTTCCCTCGACGAGATGGAGCCGGCCGGCGATCTCCGCGTTGGACAGGCCCGCACCCAGTGCGGCCAATACCTGCCGTTCTCGTTCGGTCAGCCGTTCCAGCGACCGGTGCGGATGTGCCGCGCGGTGGGCGCGCATCCCGGCGATGACCCGGCCGGCGACCCGCGGTGACAGGTAAGCCCCGCCCGCTCCTACGGCCCGTACCCCGTTGAGGAGTTCTCGCGGGTCATCGGCCTTGAGCAGGAAGCCGTCCGCCCCCTCTTCCAGGGCGCGGGTGACGTACTCGTCCTGACCGAACGTCGTCAGCATGATCACGCCGACTCCGGGCAGTTCCCTCTGAAGGTGGGTGAGCGCCGTCAATCCGTCGAGTGCGGGCATCTGGATGTCCAACAGGACCACGTCCGGACGGTGCCGACGGGTGAGGTCCATCGCCTCGTACCCGTCGCCCGCCTCGGCGACGACCTCGATGTGCGGATCGCGGGCCAGGATGGCCCGTACTCCGGCCCTGACCATCGCCTCGTCGTCGACCACCAGGACGCGGACCGGCCGGTCGTTCATCATCGTCTCTTCCACGTCGCGAGCCTACGGTCGTGCCGTGACCTTCTCGGCGCCGAGCCGCGCGGATACACCCAGGGGCTGATCACACCCCTGACGAAAGTCAAGGTGCTGGTGCCCCATGACGGATGGGCCGCGGTGTCGCGGCCTTCTAGCGTCGCCTGGGTACGGAAGAACGCGGCGCCGGACGGCTGGGAGGCCACCGGACGGGGGCGGCGGCGCCGGCGAACTCGCGGCTTCCGTACGCCTCGTGACGCGACCGACAACGAAGGATTCTTGTGATCACCTTGCGTGGACTGAGCAAACGCTACGGCGGCACCGTGGCCGTGGACGACCTGACCTTCGATGTCCAGGCCGGACGGGTGACCGGCTTCCTGGGACCCAACGGAGCCGGGAAGTCCACCACGATGCGGATGATCCTGGGGCTCGACCATCCCACCGGCGGGCGTGCCCTGATCGCAGGCCGTCCCTACGCGGACCTGCGGCAGCCACTGCGCGCGGTCGGAGCGATGCTGGACGCACGAGCCGTGCACCCGGCCCGCTCCGGCCGCGCCCACCTGATGGCGCAAGCCCGCTCCAACGGCATCCCGGTCCGTCGTGTGGATGAGGTGCTGGAGACGGTGGGCCTGGCCAAGGCGGCCCGGCGGCCGGTCGGGACGTACTCGCTCGGGATGAGTGGGCGCCTCGGGGTGGCGGGCGCCCTGTTGGGCGACCCGCCGGTGCTCGTCCTGGACGAGCCGGTCAATGGCCTCGACCCGGACGGGGTGCGGTGGATCCGGCGGCTCGTGCGCGAGGGGGCGGCGGAAGGCCGCACCGTGTTCCTCTCCAGCCATCTGATGAGCGAGATGCAGTTGACGGCCGACCACCTCGTCGTCATCGGGCGTGGCCGACTGCTGAGCGACACCTCCATGACGGAGTTCCTCGCCGCCGCGTCTCCCGCGTCGGCGCGCGCCCTGGTGCCCGACCCGGAAGAGCGGGCGATGCTGGTCCGCCGCTTGATCACCAGGGACGGAGTGCGCGTGGAGACCTCCCCGGCCGGCGAACTCACGGTCGAGGGACGCAACGCCGTCGAGGTCGGCGACCTCGCCCACGCGTGCCGGGTCCGGCTGCACGGGTTGAGCGACGTTCGAGTTTCGTTGGAGCACGCCTACATGGACCTCACCGCACGAAGCGTCGAGTATGCCACCGGCGTGGAAGCGCGCCCGGCGGGAACCACCACCGCGTCGAACGACGGAGGACGAAAGTGACCCCGACAACGGCACCCGCCGAACGGACGGACACGTTCCAAGGCGGAGCGGCCCGCGATCGGAGCCGAAGGGGTTCCGCGGGCTTCACGGGGGCGATCGCCGCCGAGTGGACGAAACTGTGGTCCGTCCGTGGCCCCTACTTCTGCCTCTTGGCGGGCCTCGCGATCACCGGGGTGTTCACCTACTACTACGCCGCGATCGCCCGTATCAACGGGCATGCGGTCCAGCCCGTCGGGAACGCGTCGGCCGCCTCCACCGTCCTGGCGCAGTTCGCCGTCGTCATCCTCGCCACGATCGCGGTGACCTCCGAGTACTCGACGGGGAGCGTGCGGGCGTCACTGTTGTGGGTGCCCCGGCGTCATCGGGTCCATGTGGCGAAAGCGGCGGTGGTCGGCGGAGTCGCCTTCATCGCCGGGATCGGCTTCGCGATCGTGGGGATGGTGGTGGCATGGGGAGGGTTCGGCGGGCGGGCCTCGTTCGAAGCGGGCACGACCCTCACTCAGATCCTGGCCATCGGGAGCTACCAGGCGCTGATCGCCTTGCTGACCGTCGGCGTTGCCTTCGTCACGCGTCACGCGGCCGGAGCACTGTCGATCCTCACCACGCTCCTGTGGGCGTTGCCGAGCCTGCTCCTCGGGCTCGGCGGTCCGACCCTCGCGGCCATCAACGACCATCTGCCACACGGTGCGGCAGACCACTTCATGTTCATCGGCACCGACGCGCCGCACTCGGCGGCCACCTCCGTTCTGATCGTCGTGGCATGGGCTGCGGCGGCGCACCTGATCGGCTTGTACGTCCTTCGCCGCAGGGACGCCTGACGGCCTGTCGAAACCTGTCCGTGGCGGGGTCGTCGAACACCCTGTGGTCGCTGGTTCGGAGCCGTCCCGCAGAATCGACGGAGGTAGACCAAAACAGCCACCGACCGGAGGGGCGACGTGCCATGGCGTACTCGCGCATACCCCTGCCCCCGGCCAGGGTCCTGTTCGGCGACGTGGCCCTGTGGGCCGTACTCGCCGCCGCGACCGGCTACGGCTTTCGGGACGCGGGCGCGGTGTCCCCCTTCTCGGACCTGATCCTCCCTTTGGCCGTCCTGGCAGTGGCCGTGCCGCTGTCCCGCAGTCGGCCGGGGGCCGCTGTCATCCTCGCCAACGGGCTGTGCGCGCTGGGCCTGGCCGACTCCTCGACCCCGGCCAACGCCCATGTCCTGTCGCTGGCTGCCCTCGGTTGCCTGCTGGGAGCCCGGGTCACTGCTGCCCGTGGCCCGCTTCTCGTGCTCGCCGCGTGCCTCGCTGTGGATGTCGCGACGTGTGCGGTGCTGCGGGTGCAGGTCGTTTGGTGGTTCTGGGCGCTGACGGTACTGCCCGCCGCTCTCCTCCTTCCGTGGCTGATCGGCAGGCACTGGCGGGGCCGCCGCGAATTCGTACGCGAGGGATGGCGCACGGCCCGAAGCCTTGAGGAACGCCAACACCTGGTTGCGGAGCGGGCGCGCCTGACCGAACGCGCCGACATCGCGGCCGACATGCACGATTCCCTCGGCCACGCCCTGAGTCTGGTGGCCCTGCGGGCCGGGGCCCTGGAACTCTCCCCCGATCTCACCGACCGCGACCGCACCGAGCTCTCCGACCTGCGGGGCACGATCGCGGACGCCGTCGAGCAACTGCGGGAGACGATCGCCGTCCTGCACGAGACCCCCGAACCGGGCACGGACCGCCCCGTCAACGACACCATCGACGACCTCCTCGGCCGAGCCGTCACCTCCGGAGTGCCCGTGCGGTGGGAGCGGCGCGGGGCGGTGCCCGCGTTGTCGCCCCTGGTCGACCGCGGAATGTATCGAGTGGTGCAGGAGGCCGTCACCAACGCCGTCAAACACGCCCCCGGCGGCGCGATCCGTGTGGAGATCGCACACGGCGCCGACCGCACCCGCGTGAGTGTCGTGAACGCCGCCCCGCCGGCGGACGGAGCACCACGCGCCGGCGCGGAAAGGGCGGACGGTCTCGGGCGCCGAGGACTGACCGGGCTCCGCGAACGGATGACGGTTCTCGGCGGCTCCTTGCGCACGGGCCCCCACCGGGGCGGCTTTCAGGTCATCGCCCTGTTCCCCCACCAGGCGACAGCTCGCTCTGCCACCCCGGCCCCGGCACCGAGGACGGCGCCCGGAAGGCCGCCCTGGAACCGGCGCACACATGCGGGGCTCGCGTCGCCGTCCTCCGACATCACCCTTCCTCCGGCCCCGGAAGCCACCGCCACTGAGTTCACCAGGCGGCTCGCCCACGCACGGCGCACCGCTCGACGCCGCTCCGTCGTGGCCTTCGCGGCGCCGGCCGCCGCAGCGGCCGTCTTCGTGCCCACCGTCGGCTTCCTGGCCTGGCAGTTGACGACGAGCGTGCTACCGCCCTCCGCCTTCGACGAGTTGACCACCGGCCGGCCGCGCACCGAACTTGCCTCACTGCTGCCGGCCCGCCCCTATCCCTACCCGCCCGACCACGCCCGCTCCACCCCTCGACCAACCGGCACCACGTGCGAGTTCTACCGATCGGGCCGCGACCTGCTGGAACAAGTCGACCTCTACCGCCTCTGCTGGTCCGACGACACCCTCATCACCAAAGACACCGTCCCCGCGGGCCGAACCGGCCGCGGGACCGCTTCTCACCGATCAGCCGACGTGGATTGACGTGTGCCGTGACCGACGCGCCGTCGGAGTCGGTGACATCCGGCCGACGACCGCGCCCGGCGCGGCGGCGTCCGGGCGCAGAACGCCCCGGCGCAAACGCACGGCGAACGATGGACACGCTCCCTCCCCTTCGTGTGACGCGGGTCATATCGGCTCCATGTCACGAACGGCAGGGCAGCTTGCGTCTGGTGGTCGTCCGCACAGCGGGAACGACCGACACGAAAGAGACAACAGAGCGATGAACGTGACAGCAACGCAGCAGCACGAGGTCCTGGTCCTGGGCGCCGGCTACGCCGGGCTCTCCACCGCGATCCAGCTCGCGGCCCGCACCAGGAAACGCGGAAACCTGCGAGTGACGCTGGTCAACCCCTACGACACCTTCACCGAGCGGCTCCGACTGCACATGACCGCCACCGGTCAGGAGACGGCCGAGATGAACATCCCGGAGCTGCTGGACGGCACCGGCGCCGGATTCGTCCGTGGCTGGGTCACCGCCGTGGACGCCGGGGCGAAGACCGTCCGGATCGACGACGACCGCGTTCTGCGCTACGACACCCTGGTCTACGGCCTGGGCAGCATCGCGGACACCGTCGCCGTCCCCGGCGTGGACGACCACGCCCACACCCTCAACAGCCCGGAGGACGCCGCCCTCCTCGCCGACCGGCTGACACGCCTCGACGGTGGGACCGTCGTGGTCGCCGGCAGCGGCCTCACCGGCGTCGAGGCCGCCGCGGAGATCGCCGAGCGGCACCCGGAACTCGAGGTGGTGCTGCTGGGCCGGCAGGAGCCGGGCGCGAGCATGCACCCGAAGGCCAGGGCCCACCTGGACGCGGCGCTCGCCCGGCTCGGCGTGCGGGTGCGCAGCGGCGTCGAGGTGGCCAAGGTGCTGCCGGACAGCGTCGAGCTCGCGGACGGATCCGTCATCCCGGCGGGCGTGGTGCTGTGGACCAGCGGCACCCGTGTCTCCCCGCTGGCGGCCGCCGCGGGCCTGACCGTCGACGAGCGCGGCCGTGTGGTCACCGACAGCGCGCTGCGCTCGGTCTCCCACCCGGACGTCTACGCCGTGGGCGATGCGGCAGCGATCCGTCAGGGCTACGGCGTGATGCACGGGACCTGTCAGGGGGGTATGCCCACCGGCGTGCACGCGGCCCTCTCGATCCTGCGGGTGCTGGCCGGCAAGGAGCCCAAGCCCTTCCGTTTCGGCTACTACCACACACCCGTCAGTCTGGGCCGGAACGACGCCGTCGTACAGTTCACCCACCCCGACGACAGCCCGCGACGGATCGTGCTGTCCGGCAAGCGAGCCGCAAAGTACAAGGAGACGGTCACCGCCGCGCCGTGGCCGACCTTCGCCCGCATGAAGAAAATGCCCGCCTCGGGCGCGTTCTGGCCGCACGGCGGCCGCTACACCCGGATTCGGAGCGTCAAGTGACCCAGCCGCAGCAGGTCGGCCCCGACCAGCTCGCCTTCCAGCAGTACCGCACCCTGCTCTTCTCCGTCGCCTACCGCATCCTCGGTACCGCTGCCGATGCCGAGGACGTGGTCCAGGACGCCTGGCTCAAGTGGTCGGCGGCCGACCGGTCCCAGGTCGCCGACCCCAAGGCCTACCTGGCCCGGATCGTCTCCAACCTGTCGATGGAGCGGCTCCGTTCGACTCGCCATCAGCGCGAGACCTACGTCGGGCCATGGCTCCCCGAGCCGATCCTCACCGGCCCGGACACAGCTGACGGCGTTGCTTCGTCGGACTCGGTCTCCATGGCCCTGCTGGTCGTGTTGGAGACGCTGAGCCCCCTGGAGCGCGCGGTCTTCGTGCTGAAGGAGGTCTTCGCCTTCAGCCATGCGGAGATCGCGCAGGCGGTGGAACGTTCGGAGGCGGCGGTCCGGCAGGCCGCGCACCGCGCCCGCGAGCACGTACAGGCCCGCCGGCCCCGTTTCACCGCGGACCGCGCCCGCCAACGCGACATCACCGAGCGCTTCTTCGCGGCGACGGCGGGCGGCGACATCAACACCCTCATGGAGCTGCTCTCCCCGGACGTGACGCTGTGGACCGATGGCGGGGGCAAGGTCCGCCAGGCCCTCAAGCCGGTCGTCGGACTGGAGACCGTGGCCCGTTGGTTCGCCGCGCTCGGCACCGCGACCTATCAGGGCATCGAGCCGGGGCAGATGCGGGCAGAGCTCACCTGGATCAGCGGCGGCCCGGGCGTGGTCTTCCTCGGCCCGGACCGCGTGGTCGCCACGCTGACGTTCGACTTCGATCCGGAAGGCCGCATCTCGACCATCCACAACGTGGCCAACCCCGACAAGCTCCACGCAGTCGCCGACGGAACTCGACACGACCTCATCTGAGGCGCCTCATCGCAGCGGGCGGGCTCTGACGGCTGGACCGAGGTCGTCCTCGACCCCGCCGGCGGACACGGCAAACCGGAGCCAGGCAGGCGCTTCCGCCACACCATTCAGCGACTCTCCATCGTGCGTGCCGCCGAGCAGCCGGTGTTGTCCCGGATCAGGAAGCGGGGGAGGGCCGGGCACACAGCACCCGGGCGACTGCCGTGCTGCGCACTTCGTCCACGAGCCTTGCCTGCTGGTCGGCGCGCTCCAGCAGTGTGTCGAGGGCGGGGACGGAGAGACGGCCGTCGGTCTCGGCCAGGGCGCGCAGGGTCCGCCAACCGGCCGCCTTGCCGTGGACGGCCAGGAGCATCGATTCGGCCTCCACGACGGCGCTGAGGGGCGAGCGGGACACCATGTGACCGTTGGGCTTGAGGCGGCCCGCCTTCTCCGCGAGCCACCCCATGGCGACCTTGGAGTGGCTGATGGACACGCCCAGATCAGCCATGATCTGTGCCAACGAGTCCCGGTCCTCCGCGATCCGTCGCGCCAGGCCGGAGAGCACTTCGCCGCCCTCCTCGCCCGCGTTCGCCTTCGCGGCGCGACGGAACAGCTCCAGACCGCCGGTCGCCGCGGAGTAGTGATCGTTGAGGTAGATGGAAAGGAGCCCGGCCTCGGTGTTAGAACCATCGTCCGGATGCCCGTTGACGTCGCCACGCCGGTCGGTTTCCGAAGCCATCTCGCGTTCCACCGACGCTCCCAGCTCCTTCCAACTGGCCTCGAACTTCGCCAGACCCTCGCGTTCGAGTGTGTCGGTGACGTCCCCGAAGTCGATGCCGACCCGCTCCAGCTCCTCGAAGTGGGTCGCGGCGGCCGCGAATTCGTCAGCCGCGACCGGGGGGCCGGGCAGGGCGCCGTGGTCGGCGTACGCGGCCAGCGTGGCACCCGGCATCGTGTTCACGGTGCCGGCGATGACGAGTTCGCTGACGTACCTCGTGTCGGGGTAGGACGGGTCCTTGACCCCGGTGGACGCCCACAGCGGGCGCTGCATACGTGCTCCGGCCGCGGCGAGGACCTGCCAGCGCGGCTCCAGGAGCATCCGCTCGTACGCCTGGAACGCCAAGCGGGCGTTGGCGACCGCGGACTTGCCCCGCAGCGCCCGGGCCTCGGCCGTGCCGAGGGCGTCGAGACGGCGGTCGACTTCGGTGTCGACGCGGGAGATGAAGAACGAGGCGACCGAGTGGATGTCCGCCAGTGGGCGTCCGGCGGCGTGCGCCCGCTCCAGACCGCTCTGGTAGGCGTCCATCACCTCGCGGTAGCGGTCCAGGGAGAAGATCAGCGTGACGTTGACGCTGATTCCCTCGGCGACGGCGGCGGTGATCGCCTCCAGCCCCTTGCGGGTGGCCGGAATCTTCACGAGCAGGTTCGGGCGGTCGACGCTCTCCCACAGCCGGCGGGCCTGCTCGCCGGTCGCGGTGGCGTCCTGGGCCAGTCGCGGGTCGACCTCGATGGACACCCGTCCGTCGATGCCACCGGTGCGCTCGTGGACGGGAAGGAAGACGTCGCAGGCGTCACGGACGTCATCGGTGGTGAGAGCGAAGACTGCCTCATCGACGGTGGTACCCACGGCCGCGAGACGGCGGAGCTGCGCGGTGTAGCGGTCCCCCTTGGACAGGGCGGACGCGAAAATCGTCGGGTTGGTCGTCACCCCGACCACGTGTTTGTCGGTGATCAGCTCCTTGAGCCCACCGCCGGCCAGAAGTTCCCGGGACAGGTCGTCGAGCCAGACCGAGACCCCCGCGTCGGACAGAGTGGCAAGCCGGTCAGTGGCGGTGGGACCAGACATTGAAGACCTCCATAAGGGCGCGGCGCCGCCGACTGATCACGCTGCGGCGCCCGGCACCGTCCTTTCCGCTCCTGCCCACCACATCCCGGGACACGCACTCACCCCGCCCCGTGGGACGAAGCTCCAAGGCGGACGGCGCACCTCCGCATAGCGCTGCGAGCCCCGGACGTGCACCCCGCAACGGCGTAATCGACACCCGGTTCGAGCCGTGTACATGGGTCTGACGCTCCCCTCGATGCGACGGTTGCGGCGCATGGGGCGGGGCAGGAGCAGCGTGCCGCTGACGAAGGTCAGCGGAGACCCACCCCGCGGCGCTGCCGCTCCACCGGAGGTACACGATGTCCAGTACCGCTCTGCCCTTGAGCGCGTTGCCTCCGGGGCCGGTCGCGCTGTCGACCGGCTACCGCCCGCAGGCAGCCACGCGCCTTCCGGCACCGGCACCGGCTCGCGAGACCTCCGCTCACGTGCTCACGTCACGGGCGTCCTGGAGATCGGCACCGGAACGGGCGCACTCGCCTCGCAGGCTGCCGACCGCGGCGCGGAGGTCACCGCCCTGGTCGTGTCCGCCGTGGCCGCAACCACGGCGCGCGTCCACGCCTGGCCGCACCGTCTGCCGCTAGGCGCCCCACAGGGGTGGCCGCACCACCGGACCGCTCCCGGCGTCCGCTCGAACGCCCGTCCCGTACCGTGACTGAACAGTTGAGGATCAT
Organism: Streptomyces sp. NPDC048383; assembly: GCF_040651775.1. NCBI lineage: Bacteria > Bacillati > Actinomycetota > Actinomycetes > Kitasatosporales > Streptomycetaceae > Streptomyces > Streptomyces sp. NPDC048383. The sequence goes on along the minus strand of NZ_JBEZKS010000005.1, from coordinate 75,166 downwards.
GCCCCCCAAACCTGCCGACACAGGAGAGCAGGGACCGCTCCGAAAGGTCCTCACCACACGCCTGCTGTACTTCTTCATCCTCGGAGATGTCCTGGGCGCCGGCGTCTACGTACTGGTCGGCGAGATCGCCGCCAAGTCGGGCGGCGCCGTCTGGGTGCCCCTGACGGTGGCCCTCCTCCTGGCGCTCCTGACCGCCGCTTCGTACGCGGAGCTCGCCACGAAGTACCCGCGGGCCGGCGGCGCCTCCTACTACGCGACGCGCGCCTACGGCCCAGCCGTCGGGTTCTTCACCGGGTACTGCATGCTGGCAGCCGGCATCGTGTCCGTCGCGGCGCTCGCCCGCGGCTTCGCGGGCGACTACCTGACCGCACTGGTCTCGCTGCCGGTGGTGATCGTCGCGGTGGTATTCCTCGTCCTGCTCGCGCTGCTGAACGCCCGCGGAATCCGTGAGTCGACCCGCTTCAACACCGTCGCCACCCTGATCGAGACCGGTGGCCTGCTGCTCGTGGTGGGGCTCGGAGCGTGGATCGTGATGCGGGGCGACGGCGACGTGGGCAGGCTCACCCAGCTCGGGACCGACTCCGCGTCGCCCGCGGCCGCCGTGATGGCGGGAGCGGTACTCGCCTACTACTCGTTCGTGGGCTTCGAGACGTCCGTGAACGTCGCCGAGGAGACCTTGGACCCCACCCGTTCCTACCCGCGCGCCCTGTTCGGGGCGCTCGCCACCGCCGGCGTCGTGTACGCGGCAGTCGGCGCGGCGGCCTCCGCCGCCGTGCCGACCAGCACGCTCGCCGCCTCCGACGGTCCGTTGCTGGAGGTCGTCCGCACCGCCGGAGCCGTACCCCCGAAGCTGTTCGCGCTCATCGCCCTGGTCGCGGTGGCCAACGGAGCCCTCCTCACCGGCATCATGAGCTCCCGCCTGGCCTACGGGATGGCCCGCGAGGGCCTCCTACCCGCCTTCCTCACCCGGGTCCTGCCGACCCGGCGCACCCCCTGGGCGGCCATCGCCGCGACCAGCACCGCGGCGGCCCTGCTCGCCGCCACCGGCGAGATCGACGTTCTGGCGGGCACGCTCGTCCTCCTCCTGCTGGCCGTCTTCCTCACCGTGAACACGGCCGTCCTCGTCCTGCGACGCGACCGGCGATCTCCCACCACCGGGCACTTCCGTGCACCCGCGGCAGTGCCGGTGCTCGGCGCGCTCTCCTGCCTCGCCCTGGCGACCCGGATCGAGGCCTCGGTGTGGGCCCGCGGGCTCGCCCTGATGGGGGTCGGCGTGGTGCTCGGTGTTCTCACCCTGTGGCTGAGGCGCCGCCGAGCAGTGCCCGCAGACACCAAGCCCGCCGCGGACAACCCCTGACGGACCTAGAGGACAGCGGGCCGGCGCCCGGCTGGCAGAACGACGCCGAGACGCTGATGCGCACACCAGGGTGTCGGCGGGGCGCTCACAGTGGGGGAGTCCCCTGTGCGCGGGCCGCCGCCCGTAAGGGCCCGGCTGCGGAACCGGCCGCCCGCCGACTTCCCGCAGCACGGGCCATCACCCACCGGCTGCGCCGCCGCACCCGGGACTGACCCGGCCTCGCCTGGCTAGGCCAACGCGGCCCAACCACTTGTCGGTGAGTGCGGGCTCGGGTCGTTCCTGAGCGTGTTGATCCGCCTGCGCCTCACCCGGCAGCCGGTTCTTGAGGGTCCGGTGCCGAGCCAGTTTCGGCGGTCGCTGGAGATGACTGGCGTCCTGTCGGTGTTCGAGATCCGGGACGGCACCGCGGTCTGACCGGGCGACGCCGGGAGTCCCGGCGGTGGGTGTCCGGGCAGGGCCCGCTGCCGGCAGGCCGCGCGGCGGATGTGGGGGACACCAGCCGCACGGCGGGCAGGCAACGGCACCGGGGCCGTAGTGGTCACGGGCGGGCCGTCGGCCGGTTGACGACCGGTCGGCTCCGGACCCCCGGACGCCGGACGCGTCCGTGGGCGTGGACTCGGCAGCCATTCGCCCCAGCCGGCGAAGCGGCGGGGACCGGGGCGTGGGGCGGTACGAGTGGGAACCGTGATCGACGACGGGCTTCTCCCGGACAGGACCCGGCCGGCGCGCGCCTCGTAGTCACGCCGGTCGGGTTCTGTCATGAGAGGGAAGGGCCCCGTGCCTTGAGGCGCCGCGCGGGCGGCTGGGCTGCGGCCCGTACGACAGGCGGGGCGGGGGAGATGGTGCTGAGCGGCCGCCGGTGGGCCCGATGCTGGCGCAGGCCGCCGAGGCGATCGCGCCCGTACGCCCCCGCGCCGCCGCGGTGGCCTCTGAGCGGAAGTCATGGACAGGGTTCCATGGCAGTCCGCTGGGTGGAGTCCGGTGTCGCTGTCGATGTCATGCGGAGGGCGTGATGGGGCTGTTGGTGAAGATCCGGTCGAGGTGGTGGTGGAGTACCGCGATGGCGGATTCCGGTGTCCGTTGGCCGACGAGGATGCTGGTGCCCATGGTCGCGGTCATGGCGAGCAGGCTGATCGCCTCCGTGCGCGCGTCGACGGCCGGATCGGCCAGGGCGGTCTCCTGTGCCTGCTGGAGCAGTGCGGTCAGGGCGTTCTCGGCGGCGTCGGGGTTGTCGATGAAGGGCTGGGCGGCCAACGCTCCGTCGGTCACGGACAAGATCGCATAGGAGCTGTACAGCAGGTGGAACGTGCGGCTCTCTTCGTCGATCGGCAGCGAGGCCAGCAGCAGCGCCTCGATGGTGGCGCGCGGGCCCGGGTCCGGTCCGACGGTGGCGAGGCGGGCGCCCACACGCGCGGTGAAGCGGTCGGTGAGGTGCTTGAGGCCGTAGAAGAGCAGCTTCTCCTTGGTCTCGAAGTAGTACTGGACGAGCCGTAGTGACACGCCTGCCTCGGCTGCGACGTCGCGCATGCCGACGGCGTGCAGTCCGCGCCGTCCGGCGGCCTGGATGAGGGCGTCGGCGATCTGGATGCGCCGTTCCTCGTGGTCCACGTGTTTGGGCATGTGCGGTGCCTCCGGCTGTCGATGGGTGGGTTCGCGTCCGGCCACGTCCGGATCGCTTCATGGTACTGCCGTATCAACAATGTGATACGGTCGTATCACGAAGAACGAACCTTTCTGGAGGTGCCCCCGTGCCCGAAACCACGACCCGTGCGCGCCGCGACGTCGGCCGCTACGTCAACGACAAGCTCCGCGATCGCTACTTCGCCGCCGCGGACGTGCTCTACGCGATGGGAGCACCGGCCCGCTCCGAGACGGACGTGGAGACGAGCTTCGGCACCACCCACGTCTACCGCTACGGCCCCACCGACCCTGCGGCCGAGTCGCGGACGCCGATCGTCCTGATTCACGGCGCCGGCTACAGCTCCGCCATGTGGTACCCCAACACCCCCGGGCTCAGCCTCGACCGGCCCGTCTACGCCCTCGACACCCCGGGTGACGCCAACCGCAGTGTCCACCGCGAGCCCATGTGGCAGCCCGAGCGCGCCGCGCAGTGGATGGACGAGGCCCTCGACGCGCTGGGCCTCGACGAGGTCCACCTCGTCGGCTCCTCCTACGGTGGTTGGCTCGTCCTCAACCAGGCCCACCGCCGGCCCGAACGACTCGCTTCCGTCACCGCCCTCGACCCGGGCGGCCTGGAGAAGGTCGGCCTGCGCTTCTTCGCCTGGGTCTTCATCAGCCTGTTCGCCACCTTCGCCCCCAAGGCCCTGCGCCCCCGGCTCGCCAAGTGGCTGGACCAGCCGGTCATCGCCGTCCCCGAGATGCGCAAGTGGATCCAGCTCGGCGCCCGCGCGTACCGAATCCGCCGCCCCGCACCCCTGCCGCTCGCCGAGGACGCGCTGCGGTCCATTCGGACCCCCCTCTACCTCATCATGGGCAAGCACAGCCTGCTCGTGCACCCGAAGCGGCAGCTGGAGCGGGTGCCGCGCCTGATACCCGGGGCCCGCGCCGAGATCATCAGCGCGACCGGGCACGGCCCGCAGATCGACCACCCGGACGTGGTCAACGCCCGGATGCTGTCCTTCATGGAGGACGTCGACTCCCTCGACCCGGCGGGGAACCGGGGCGCCACGTCCGCATAGAGGGGCCGGGCCGCCGAGGCCCTCGCGGACCGTCCAACAACGCATAACTGAAGTTCGACGGGCACCGGATGCTCGTCTCCACCCCGGACGGGCCGGGCGGGCGAGTGCTGCTCCAGACCCGTCGCGGAAAATTGGTCCAGGACGCGTTCCCCGATCTGGTGACGGCGGCCGAGCCGCCCCCCACGGCCTGGTCCTCGACGGCGAAGTGCTGGTGTGGGACCCGGGAGGAAGGCCGGCTGTCGTTCGAGGCGTGGCAGCGCCGGGCCACCGCCCGAGCCCGCACCGCCCCCACACTTGCCGCTCGTCCGCCCGCCTACTACGTGGCCTTCGACCTCCTTCAGCAGGACGGCGCCGAGCTGCTCACGCTGCCCCAGCGGGAGCGGCCCCGACGCTTTGAGGTGTTGTTCGCGGCCCGCGCCCTGGACGCCCCGTGGACGTTGTGCTCGATGACCACGGACGTCGCGAAGGCCGGGAGTGGCTGGAATCGTGGACCGATGTGTCCGGCGTCGAAGGCCTGTTGCAGCCAGGGTTTGGCATTGACCGATTGACCGCTATGTTGCCGTGTCGACGGTCAGTCAATTCCCCTTATCAAACGTCAGATGATGCCCCACCGTCTCGCGCCCAGCCGCTGTACGGTCAGGTCGACCGACGGGGTTCAGAGTGAACGTCAGTCGAAACGAGCGTCGAGCTCAGGTCGATGCGGTGCGCGCGCGGATGCGGTGCGCGGTCCGCAGTCCCTGCTTGGCGGCGGTTGCCACGAGGCCGCCGAGGGTGGTTCTGGCGAGGTCGTGGGCGGCGAGGCGTGCCAGTGCCGTCCGCTGAGCCGGCCTCAGACATCCCGTCGCCGCACGACCATCACGGCGACGGTCACCGAGACGAGCGCCCAGGCCGCGAGTGCGATCCAGGAGCCCGTGATCGTGGCCGGATACTCGCCCAGGCTGGTGTGGCCGTCGGGGTTCAGCGACAGCCGGGCCTGCGCGGCCAGCGGCAGGTGGTTGCCGATCTCCTTCAAGAGACGGTACCTCTCGCCACCGAAGAGCATGGGCAGGATGAAGAGCATCCCCACGACGGCGACGATTGAGGCCGTGGCGTGTCTCAGGACGGCGCCGAGCGCCATGCCGATGAGCGCGCAGACCGGGATGACCAGCGCGTATGCCGCGACGGCCCGCAGGCAACCGGGGTCGTGGATGGAGAGTCCGACGTGGCGGGAGGCCAGCATCGCGTTGGTGGTGAAGAACGACGTCACGGAGACGATGACACCGAGGACGAGCGTGATCGCCGTGACGAGCGCCACCTTGGCCGTGATCACCGCGCGCCGGTCGGGGACGGCGGCGAGCGTGGTGCGGATCATTCCGGTGGCGTACTCGCCGAAGACCGTGATGGCGCCGAAGCTGGCCGCGGCCAGTGCCATGACGCTGGCGGCGATGCTGCCCAGGCCGTGGAACAGCGGGTCGTACTTGTAGGGCGGGAGGCCGGGGAGCGGGGGATGCGGCTGGTCGATGTACGTCAGGTCGGAGTGGACGGCGTTCACGTTGATCGCGATGGCGACGACGGCACTGAGGGCGAGCACCCAATAGGTCGACCGTAGGGACCGCATCTTGATCCACTCGGCGGAGAGCAGGTCGACGAACCTGGCCACCGGTTCGGCGGCGCTCTCGGACGGCCGGGTGCCGGAGAACATCGTGGTGCTCATCGGGCTTCTCCTGCGAGGTATTCGACGCTGTCGGCGGTGAGGGACATGAACGCCGACTCCAGGGACGAGGTGTGGGTGGCGAGCTCGTGCAGCACGATGCGGTGCCGGTGGGCGAGGTCGCCGATCCGGGCTGCGGTCAGGCCGGTGACCCGGCCCGCCTGGTCGCTCTCGCGGCGCACCGACGCACCCTCGGCGATCAGCAAGGTCTCCAGGGCCGCCAGGTCGGGCGTGTGCACGGTCACGCCCAGGGATGCGTTGCGGGCTGAGAAGTCCTCCAGGCTCTCGTCGGCGATCAGCCGGCCCTGGCCGATGACGAGGAGCCGGTCGGCCGTGTGCTCCATCTCGGCCATCATGTGACTGGAGACGAACACGGTGCGGCCCTCGGACGCCAGACGGCGGAAGAGGCCACGCACCCACAGCACGCCCTCGGGGTCCAGACCGTTCAGGGGCTCGTCGAACAGCAGTACCGGGGGATCACCGAGCAGGGCGCCCGCGATGCCGAGACGCTGTTTCATCCCGAGGGAGAACCCTCCGATCCGGCGCCGCGCCGCCTTGGCCAGCCCGACCTCTTGGAGGACCTCGTCCACGCGGGCCGGCGGGATGCGGTTGCTGCGGGCCAGGGCGGACAGGTGTGCCTGTGCGGTGCGTCCGCCGTGGACATCCTGGGCGTCCAACAGCGCGCCGACGTGACGCAGTCCGCGCGGGCGGTGCGAGAAGGGAGCTCCGTCCACGGTGACGGACCCACTGGTGGGGGCGTTCAGGCCCAGGATCATCCGCAGTGTGGTGGACTTGCCTGCGCCGTTCGGGCCGAGGAAGCCGGTGACCTTGCCCGGTTCCACAGTGAAGGTCAGGTCGTCGACGGCGACGGTGTCGCCGTACCGCTTGGTCAGCCGGGTGGATTCGATCATGGGTCCAGGCTGCCGGGGAGGGCAAGGAGCCCGCGTCGGCCGGCGGTTCACACTTGTGAGCCCTGCTGGTAGCCCGGGGGATTAAGCCCGTGGGCCAATGCCCCGGTGGGAGCGCGTCGATAGGATCGACTGATGATCGCCACTCCCCATCCACCCCTGCTCAAACGCGTGCCACCGGGCGTGTGGGTGGCGGCCTTCTGGTCGACCCTCATCCTGGTACGCACGTTCCAGCGGCCGGACGAACTGCAGCGTCTACTCCGGTACCACGGCAACATCGAGGACGCGCCGCTGCTGGTCACCGCCGTCGTCACGACCCTGGGCGCGCTACTGCTGTTCCGCGCACCGCTGGCGGCCGTGGCCATCGCGCTCACGGGCGCCGTGTTCTCGCTCGGGATGGAGGTGCGGGCGACGCCGGTCGTGCTCTTCCTACTGGCCGACGCGGCCGTGGGCTACACCGCGGCGACCCGCTCACGGCGGGTCTCGGTCCTCGCCGCCGTACTCCCGGTCGGCGTGCTGGCCGCGTACACGGTCTGGCGGCTGGGAAACGGGTACGCCTTCAATCTCTCGGCGCCGGCCGCCCTCGCGTCGACCGCCGTCACCGCCTGGCTGATAGGCAACACGATCCATCAGAACCAGGCACACGCGCACACGCTACGCGCCCAGGCCACGAAGCAGGCGGTCACGGCCGAACGGCTGCGGATCGCCCGGGAGCTGCACGACATGGTCGCCCACAGCATCGGCATCATCGCCATCCAGGCAGGCGTGGGCAGCCTGGTCATGGACACCCAACCCGCCGAGACGCGCAAAGCGCTGGATGCCATCGAGGCCACCAGCAGAGAGACCCTCGCCGGCCTGCGGCAGATGCTCGGCGCACTGCGCCGCAGTGACCAGGAGTCCGCGCCGCTGGATCCGCTCCCTGGTCTGGCCGCCCTCGGCCAGCTGGTCGGGAAGACCGCGGCCGCCGGGGTCCGGGTCGACGTCCGGTGGCGGGGGGAACGTCGCGACCTGCCCTCCGACGTCGACCTGGCAGCCTTCCGCATCGTCCAGGAGTCGGTCACCAACGTCGTGCGACACTCCGGCACCCGGGACTGCAACGTCACGGTCGACTACCGCCCCGACGAACTGGCCGTCGATATCGTCGACCTCGGCTCGGGCGGCACCGTCGCAGGATCCGGATACGGCATCGCCGGAATGCGCGAACGGGTCAGTCTGCTGCACGGCGAGTTCAGCGCCGGTCCTCGTCCGGAAGGCGGCTTCCGCGTGGCAGCTCGGCTTCCGGTGCCTGTGGAGGCAGGCCGATGATCCGTGTCGTTCTGGTCGACGACCAGCCCCTGATCCGTTCCGGCCTGCGCGTCCTCATCGCCGACACCCCCGACCTGGAGGTAGCGGGGGAGGCCGGGGACGGTGCCGAGGCGGTGGAACTGGTCCAACGGCTACGGCCGGACGTCGCCATCATGGACATCCGCATGCCCGGTACGGACGGCATCGAGGCCACCCGCCGGATCAACGCGGATCCGGAGTCGAAGACCCGCGTCCTCATCCTCACCACTTTCGACGACGACGAGTACGTCTATGGCGCGCTTCGCGCCGGAGCGAGCGGCTTCCTCGTCAAGGACATGCCGCTGAAGACCATCCTCGACGGGGTCAGGGTCGTCGCCGCCGGAGACGCCCTCATAGCTCCGAGCGTCACCCGTCGTCTCATCGAGGAGTTCGCGGCGCGGCCCGAACCCGCCGCCCCTACCCGCCGGGCAGTGGTCGACGGCATCACCGACCGGGAACGCGAGGTCCTGACCCTCGTCGGCCGCGGCCTGTCCAACACCGAGATCGCCGAAGAGCTCATCATCAGCGTGGCAACCGCCAAGGCCCACCTCGCACGGCTCTTCACCAAACTCGACGCACGCGACCGGGTCCACCTCGTCATCCTCGCCTACGAGATCGGCCTGGTCGCGCCCCCACGGTGAGTTTCACCGGCGGAAGACGTTGAGGACGGAACAGGGCCCTCCGTAGCATCGAACGACACCGACACACCCAGCAACGTCGGCAGCTCGGGCGCGGGGGCGGGCTGGGCGGTACGGCGCCGGGGGAACTGCCCAGGAGGTGCCGCCCGGGTCAACTCGATGCTCGTGGTCGCCGGGCACCGCCACGGCTGCAGCCGGACCCTCCACAATCACTGGAACAAGGAGCTTCACGCAAGCGACAGGTGCAGCACCCGCAAGGAGGTCACCCCAACCGAAGCCGTCGAGACGCCCCCGCATGGCGGCCGCCGCCGCTCGTGGACCATTCCGCCGGCTTCTGGCTACCGATATCAAGTTCGTGCGGCCTGCGTGAACCGGCTTGTGGGCTGTTGTCCGGCAGACGCCGTGAGGGGCCCCGGGAACACATCGGCGGGCCCTCACCGTCCGTGGCGGCGGACCGCGCGGCGCGCGGTACGCGAGGGCCGGGGGCGTCGTCTCCCGGTCCTCGCGTGTCGCGGGCGCTACTTGAGCACGCTCGCCCCCGTCGTCGTCGCCAGCGAGGTCGGAAGGTTGATCGCCGAGGGTTCCAGGCCCGTCGTGAGGGTCGGTGTCCAGTTGACCGTGGTCTTCAGGTCCTTGGACGAGGCGGCGTTGTAGGCGGCGACGAGGTCGGTCACCGCCCCGTTGACGAGGTTGCCGGAGCCCTTGACCGAGCCGGTGCCGTCGCCGCTGAGGAGCTTGGCCGCCTTCGCGCCGGACGGTAGCTTCCAGTAGTTGTTCTCCGCGACGATCTGAGCCTTGGCGCGGGAGTTGATGCTGTACTGCGGCGTGTACCCGTTGAGGGGTGTGACGTCGTAGTAGTTGTTGTAGATGTGGATCTGGCCGATGCGGGCCAGCGGGGCGCGCTGCATGATGCCCTTCCACACGTTGTGATGGATGGAGACGCGCAGCTTGCCGACGCTGTCGGTGTCGCTGCTGCCGATCAGCATCGTCTTGTCGTGGTTGGTGAACTGGTTGCGCGAGACGGTCACCAGGTCGGATCCCTTCGTGATGTCGAGGGCGCCGTCGTGGATCTGGTACTCGCGGCCGAAGTGCTTCGGGTTGGTGTTGTCGAAGTGCGGCGCGTCGGTGAACGTGTTGTGGTCCGCCCACACGTGGGTCGCGCCGCGCAGGGACACCGAGTCGTAGTTGGAGTTCCAGTTGCCGTCGTCGCCGTCGGTCGGGTCCCACTGCGGGAAGCAGTCCTCAGTGGCGGCGAAGGTCAGGTTGCGGACGATGACGTTGTCGACGTTCTGAATCTGGAGCATGGCCCCGTTGAGGCCCGCGTTCGTGCCGGGGACGCCCACAATTGTCGTGTTGGCGGGGACCTTGAAGACGACGTTCTTGCCCTGTTTGGCCTGGGCGGCGGCGCGTGCCGTCTCCTGGGTGCCGGAGGGCAGCTTGGAGCGGCCGTAGGTGGCCGGGTCGTAGGCCTTGAGGTAGGCCGACAGCGAGTAGCCGGTACCGAGGGCGTAGTCGGCGCAGGTCAACTTCTTGCCGGTGTCATCGGTGTTGGCGTCGATCATGCCGTTGATCTTGATGAGGCGGGGTGTGGTGTCGGAGACCGAGCCCAGCGCCTTCACGAGCTGCGCACGGGTGGAGACGGTGAGGGTGTGGGCGGAGTCCGCCTTCGTGCCACCGGTGGTCCCCGTACCGGAGGACGCCCAACCGTCCTTGGAGGTGAGCGTCTGGTGGTACAGGTCGGCGGTCCCGGCGTTTGCGTTCATCACGACAGCACCAGAGCCGACGCATGCGGCCACGACGGCCGCGCAGAGGACGGCGCCACGACGGGATCGGAGGGACCGGCGGTGGGAGCGAGCAGCCACGGGGCTTCCTTAGGGGGAGGAGCGGGGTTGACGGGGTTACGCCCTGTTAGTGGCCGCCGACCCTTGAAAGGTTGCCGCGTGCGGGAAACCGGTTCGCAGACCAGGTCGGTTCAGGTCAGGCCCGTAACCGAACCTCCTTCGGGACCAAGAGGTCACGAGTACACATCCCGCCCGCCCGAGCCCTACAGAGGCGGGTGGAGGCCAGCCGGCGTAAGTGGCTACCTCTGGCTTTGTCTGCGCGTCCAGGACGCCCCCCACGGTTCCGGTCCGGTCGCCGCATCGATTCAGCCGATCGTCTCGACGGCTGCGGGCGCCCCCTGTGCGCCCGTGCTGGGACCTCTGCCCGCCGGCCGGGACCGGGAGTGCCGTCGGGTAACAGACGTGGCAGAGCAAGCGCTTGCTCACTGCTACTCTTGCGGATCTCGTTCGGACATTCATATGTCGCACACATGACAGGCACAGGCGCTCGGTTCCGGGGCCCCGAGGTCGCTGCGAGGAGGAGACATCGCCCGTGGCCACAATTGTCGATGACGCCGCTTCCGTGGAGTTCCATGCCTTCTTCGAGCGGCACCACGCCGAACTGGCCCGGCTCGCACACTTGTTGACCGGCGAGACGGATGCCGCCGACGACCTGGCCGCGGATGCGCTGCTCGCGCTGTGGCACCGCTGGGACCGGGTGCGGGCGAGCGGGCAGCCGGTGGCGTACGCGCGGGGCGTGGTCGCCAACATGGCCCGGGCGCGGATACGCAGCGCGGTGCGCGAGCGGCGGCGCGTCGCGCTGTTCTGGGCGCAGCGGGAGGAGAAGACGGAGAATCCGGACGTGGCCGGGGTGGTCGACGTCCGAGGGGCGCTGCGCAGGCTGCCGTTCCGGAAGCGGGCGTGTGTCGTGCTGCGCCATGCGTTCGACCTGTCCGAGAAGGACACCGCGCTGGCCCTGGGCGTGTCGGTCGGTACGGTGAAGAGCCAGACCTCGAAGGGGATGGCCGAGCTGCAGCGGCTGCTCGGCGCGCAGGACGCTCCGCGTAAGGTGCACGCGGCGATGGCGCGTACCGGGATGGCCGGAGGAAGGGACCGATGAGGATGCGGGGGGACGGGGACGACGAGCTGCGCGCCCGGCTGCACGAGGCGGCCGGGGCGCACCGGCCCGACCGCGCGCGGATCCTGGCACGGATCGAACGCGGCATGGCACAGGAGGACCTGCCCCGTTTGCGTGCGGCACGCCCTCCACGGTTCGGCTGGTTGCGCGCGGTCGGCGTCACCGGGGCGGTCGCGGGGATCCTCGCCACGGGCGGCTACGGCGTGGCCTCCCTGGTGAACGACAAACCTCCGCGGCAGACGGTCGCGGTCCCGCCGCTGCCCGCCCCCACCTCCACGCCCACCCCGTCGACCGAGGCGACGCGCCGGGTTCCCTCACCGGTGGGCCCGACGCCCGTGGATCCGGCGCCCGCGGACCCGACACCGAGCGCCTCCCGCGAGCCCCGCGAGCCGGACGTCTCCCCGCCGCGTACGCCCGATGCCGGCGCGCCCGCCGCCGGTGAGCAGGACGGGCCGCTGTGGTCGGACGGCTCCGTGGACCCGCACAGCAACGACTTCTGGGCACAGAGCAACGTCACCCTCAAGACGCGCGAGGAACTGACCACGCTGACCGTCGAGTTGCGGATCGCTCAGACCGGCCAGGTCAGCTCCACCGGTGCGTGGCGGTCGCTGCCCGAGGCCGACTTCACGCTGACGATCGCCGAGAAGGCCGGTTACCTCGTCCACACCTGGGTGCTCAAGCAGGGTCGTACGGTCCCTGCCGGCCAGTGGGTGTTCGCCGGGCAGTACAACCACGCCGCCGGCGGCCGGGACGCCTGGGACGACCGCTACGCGGCCACCGCCCGTACGCGGAGCGAACAGCTCGCCGTCTCGGGCGACTTCGCCCGGCACGACGACTGATGACGACGAAAACGCGGCAACCGTTCCCCATCCGTGGCGAGTGGAGGGCGCAGGATCTTCCCCAGGCGAGCATCCCGCGCCGCCGGTAGCGGGCCTTCGACAGGACCATCCCGGTCGCCGGGGTGTGGGGCACGGGAACGTACAGACCCCAGTCGGCCTCACCGATGGTGGGCCGGCCTCCGGCCCACGGCCTCCGGCCCACGGGGTGCGGGTGGTCACCCACACGGGACCGGCGAGTGCTGTCCGTCCAGTCCTCCAGCCACTCCCCGGCCTTGTCCGGGGCGTGGTCGTGGGGCACAGGGTCCATGGGGCGGTCAGGGGCGGGCTGCGAAGAGGCCCTTCAGGCGCGGCTCTCTGCAAGGGCAGCGGATCGGAAGGAGAGTACGGGACCGCCCAGCGGCGGACCCGGAACGTGGAGCGGCTGTTGGTGCGGGCACCGGGCGGGCGGAACGGGCGTCGTGCCCCGGAATCGGGCGGCAACCTTTCCGCCCGCGGTGGCAACTGGCAGGTGTACGCCCCACAACCATCCTCCCAAGGACAGTGAACGATGAAAACCACGCAGCCCAAGGCACGGCACCGCAGGCGCAGACTCGGCCTGACTGTCGGCATCCCGTTGGCCACGGCCACCGCAGTGGGCATGTCGTACGGCGGAGCCTTCGGAGTGTTCGGCGAGGACGCCCGGCCGAAGGCCGCGGCCGCCACAACGGGCCCGGCCTGGGCCCGTGAGGTCGCGGACGGCTTCGCCTCGGTCAACGCGCTGGGACAGAAGGGCACCTACGGCGGCCGGGACGGCGCGATCGTCACCGTGAAGACCCTGGCCGACCTGGAGAAGTACGCGACCGCCCCGCAGCCGTACGTCATCGTCGTGGCGGGCACGATCACCATGAACCCCAAGGGCAAGGAGATCAAGGTCGCCTCGGACAAGACCATCGTCGGCGCGGGCACCTCGGGACACATCGTCGGCGGAGGGTTCTTCCTCGGCCAGGGCGTCCACAACGTGATCATCAGGAACCTGACGATCCGTGACTCCTACGCCGACACCTGGAACGACAAGGACCACGACTGGGACGCCATCCAGATGGACGGCGCCCACCACGTGTGGATCGACCACAACAACCTGCGGAACATGGCCGACGGACTGATCGACAGCCGCAAGGACACCACATACGTGACGGTGTCCTGGAACCAGCTGAAGAACGAGAACAAGGCCTTCGGCATCGGCTGGACCGACCACGTCACCGCCGACATCACGATCCACCACAACTGGTTCCACGAGACCGAGCAGCGCAACCCGTCGACGGACAACGTGGCACACGCCCACCTCTACAACAACTTCCTCCAGGACGACCCGGACTCGTCCATCACCTCCTCCTACGGCAACTACGCGCGCGGCGGGACGAAGATGGTGCTGGAGAACAGCTACTTCGAGGGGATGAACAACCCGGTCATCAAGGACGGTACGGCCGCTCTCGTGCAGCGCGGCAATGTCTTCGTGGACACCACCGGCCGCAACGAGAGCGGCGGCACGGCCTTCGACCCCACGACCTACTACCGCTACACCCTCGACGCGGCCGCTGACGTCCCCTCGAAGGTGAAGTCCGGCGCCGGCCCCCGCCCCGCCATCGGCAGGTTGGCGGCCACCCCCTCCGCCGCGGCCGCGACAACCCTGACCGTGGCCAAGGACGGATCCGGCACGTACAAGACGGTCCAGGCCGCGGTGGACGCCGTACCCGTCGGCAATCCCTCCCGCGTGGTCATCTCGGTCAAGCCGGGTACGTACCGCGAGACGGTGGACGTTCCGGCGAGCAAGCCGCACATCACCATCCAGGGCTCGGGCGCGAGCCGCAAGGACACGGTGATCGTGTACGGCAACGCGGCCGGCACGCGGAAGCCGGACGGTTCGGGCACGTACGGCACACCGGGTAGCGCCACGGTCGCCGTCCGGTCGGACGACTCCCAGCTCCGCAACCTCAGCGTCTCCAACGACTTCGACGAGGCCGCGAACCAGGCCCTGAACGGCCACCAGGCAGTCGCCCTGCTCACGGCTGCGGACAGAATCGTGCTGGACGGCGTCATCGTCACCGGCGACCAGGACACCCTGGAGATGGAAACCGCGGCGCCGGACAAGCCCGGCCGCGTCTACGTCACCAACTCCTACGTCGTCGGCAACGTCGACTTCATCTTCGGCCGTGCCACCGCGGTGATCGACCAGTCGGTCATCACCCTCAAGAAGCGCTGGAACGGTACCTCGGCCGGCTACATCACCGCCCCGAGCACCCCGGCGGGCCGCAACGGCATCCTCATCAACCGTTCCACGGTCAACGGCGATGTGGCCGCGTCCTCCTTCCACCTCGGCCGGAACTGGCATCCCGGTGGCGACAAGGCGACCGACCCCCAGGCCACCATCCGCAACTCCCACCTCAGCGCCGCGATCAAGGGCACGCCCTGGACCGACATGGGCGGCTTCGCCTGGAAGGACGACCGCTTCGCCGAGTACATGAACACCGGCCCGGGCGCCGGTCCGAAGGGCACCGAGCGGCCCCACCTGACCGACGCCCAGGCCGCATCCCACGAGGTCGCGCACTGGCTGGGCGGCTGGACCCCGTAGATCGGCGGGAGAAGGGGGCCGGGGGTCGCGCAGCTCCCGGGACCCGGATCCGCGGACGGGCCCGAGGCGGCCGCATCCGCCGTCACTGCGGGAGTTTCAGGACGCGGGCCGGTGCCCAGAGACGCTCCAGCGCCCTCGGGGTCCTGCCTGCCGGCTCACAGCGTCACCGGTCAGCGGGTGCGCTGCCCACCCACGCGATCGGCCGGCCCTCGCTGGTCCGTCCCCAGCGCGGTTCCTCCATCGAGGACTCGTGACCGATCGTCGAGCACGTCGAGTACCAGGGGCACCAGGCCCTGGTGGGCAGTTGTACGTCTTCGACCGGGCGGGGCGTCGGGTGTCGCCGGCCGGGGACGGGCTCACACCTTTGGAGAGGTGGTTTCGCTCGCGCTGGTCGGCCCACCTCGCGCGCTGCGGGGTGGGCCGGTGGTTCAGTGCGCCGTGCGCTCCTGCAGGGTGGTTCGCCAGGCCGGGAGCAGCTCCTCGCGTTCTGGTTCCGTGCGGTGGCCGCCGTGGGCGAAGAAGTCGGCGAGGGGCAGGATTCCCGCGCCGACGGTGACGGCGTCGGGGCCGAAGGTTCCGAGGTCGATGCGGACGTTGGCGGCCGGGTAGGACAGGGCGTAGGAGGTGGCGTAGGACCGTACGGAGTCCAGGAAGCGGGTTCCGAGCTGCAGGCCGGCCCAGCCGCCGACGAGGATGCGTTCGGGCTGGAAGAGGTTGATCAGGTCGGAGAATCCCGCGCCGAGGTACTCGGCGGTCTCCTCCAGGACGGCCAGTGCCGTCGTGTCGGCGCCCGGGGTGTTGCCGTCGGGGTTTGGCGTCGGGTAGGCGGCGGCGAGCATCGCCGTCAGGGCGGTCTCCTCGTCGGTGTCGGCCGGCGGGCGCCCGCCTTCCTCGGCCCAGCGTTCCAGGAGCGCCTCGGCCCCCGCGTATGCCTCCAGGCAGCCCTGCGCTCCGCAGCGGCAGCGGCGCCCGCGCACGCGCACGGTCAGGTGGCCCCACTCGATGGCGCGGCCGGTGCGCGTGTCCTCGCTGACCACGCAGGCTCCGACACCTGAGCCGAAGAGCACGACGACCGCATTGCGCGCCCCGCGGCCGGCGCCGAACCACATTTCGGCCTGGCCGAGGGTCTTGGCCCCGTTGTCGATGTAGTACGGGACGGTCTCGGGCAACAGGTGCGAGTCGCGCAGCATTTGCTCCAGGGGGACGGCGTCCCAGCCGATGGTCTGGCCGTGGACGACGGCGCCGTCCGCGGTTCTGGCGACGATGCCGGGAACACCGATGCCGACGCCGAGCAGCCGCTCGGGGGCGATGCCGGTCCTGTGCAGGACCTCGGCGATGCTCTCGCGCAGGTGCCGTACGACGACGGCGACGTCGTAGCGGTCGATGCGGCGGGGCCCGGCCGCCTCCAGGGGGCGCTCGACGCGTGCGAGCTCGGTCAGGGTCAGGTCGAAGAGCTCGATGCGGATCCGGGTTTCGCCGACATCGACGCCGATCATGTAGCCGCTGGTCGGGTTGATCCGGAGCAGGGTCCTGGGTCGCCCGCCGGCCGACTCCACGCTCCCGGCTTCCTCCACCAGGCCCTCGCCGACCAGTTCCGCGACCACGTTGCTGATCGATCCGGAGCTCAGTCCCGTGGCGGGACCCAGCGAGAAGCGACTCAGAGGACCGTCGAAATACAACCGTTGCAGGACAGCGGTTCGGTTCTCCCGCCGCAGGTCACGCACTGTTCGGCCGCTACGTACTCGCACTCTGTCCCCTGTCGTCGATACCCATAACTGCAAGATACCTGCGTTGACGCTCTTGACGAGCCCTTCGCTTGAGGTTTAACTCACATCCTAAATTAAGCCATGTGGTTTTGAGGGCGAACCGCGGAACGTCCGCTCCCCACCCCACAGCCGGCATCCCCGTTCCTTCCTGAAAGGCCCATGGAGCCATGCGCAGAATCAGAGTCGCAGCGGTCGGCGCCGTCACCCTCTCCCTCGTCCTCGGAGCGGCCGCCTGTGGCGGCGACTCCACCAGCGGGAGCGGGTCCAACGCGCAGCCGAAGACGTTGACCTATTGGGCCTCCAACCAGGGATCGAGCCTGGAGGTCGACAAGCAGGTCCTCCAGCCGGAGCTCGACAAGTTCGAGAAGCAGACGGGCATCAAGGTCAAGCTGGAAGTCGTGCCGTGGGGCGACCTCCTCAACCGCATCCTGACCGCGACCACCTCCGGACAGGGCCCCGACGTCCTGAACATCGGAAACACCTGGAGCGCTTCGCTGCAGGCCAGTGGCGCGCTCCTCCCGTGGGACAGCAAGAACTTCGAGAAGATCGGCGGCAAGGACCGCTTCGTGGAGTCGGCGCTGGGCTCCACCGGCGTCCAGGGGCAGGATCCGGCGGCCGTCCCGCTGTACTCCATGTCGTACGCGCTCTACTACAACAAGAAGGCGTTCGCCGACGCGGGCGTCACCAAGGCGCCGGCCACCTGGGACGAGCTGATCGCGACCGGCAAGCAGCTGACCAAGGACGGCAAGGCCGGCTTCGGTGTCGAGGGCTCCAACCTGTCGAACAACATCCACCAGGTCTTCGTCCTGGGCAAGCAGCACGGCGCGGACTTCTTCACCGCGGACGGCAAGGCCGACTTCACCTCGGACGGTGCGGTCAAGGCCGTGAAGCAGTACGTCGACCTGATGGCCGACGCGCAGATCGTCGCCAAGGGCAACGCCGAGTACTCCCAGAACCAGTCGCTGAGCGACTTCGCCAAGGGCAAGACCGCCATGGTGCTGTGGCAGACCGCGTCGGCCACCTTCGCCGCGCAGGGCATGAAGGAGGACGAGTGGGGCGTGGTCCCCGCGCCCGTGCAGTCCGGCACGCCGGGTCAGGGCACCTCCACCAACTCCATGGTCGCCGGCATCAACATGGCCGTCTTCAAGAACACCAAGAACATCGACGGCGCCACGAAGTTCGTGAACTTCATGACCGGTGACGAGGAGCAGAAGATCCTCAACAAGGCCTACGGCTCCATCCCGCCGGTGAAGTCCGCCCAGTCCGACCCGGCGTTCAACACCCCCGGTCTCACCGTCCTGCGGGACACCCTGTCCAAGAGCGCCGCCGCCCTCCCGCAGGTCCCCGAGGAGTCGCAGTTCGAGACGGTCGTGGGCACCGCGGTCAAGGAGCTCTTCGCCGACGCGGCCGCCGGCCGGCCGGTGACGCCGGAGTCGGTGAAGGCCAAGCTCGAGAAGGCCCAGCAGCAGATGCCCAAGAAGTAGGCACGGATACCTCATGACCACCACCGCCCCCCCTCGTTCGGGCAAGCGGACGGTACGGAAGAACCACCCCGGAGCGGCGCCCCGCACGCGCCGCTCCGGGCGGCTCCGCCGCATCTCCCTTCCGTACCTGCTCCTGCTCCCCGCGCTCGTCCTGGAGCTCCTGGTCCACCTGATCCCGATGCTCATCGGCATCGTGGTCAGCTTCAAGGAGCTCACCCAGTTCTACCTCCGCGACTGGGGCAGTGCGCCCTGGGCCGGCCTGGACAACTACTCCCTGACCGTCGACTTCGACGCACCTGTCGGCGAGGCACTGCTGAGCTCCTTCCTCACCACGTGCCTGTTCACCGTCTTCTCCGTGGGCCTGTGCTGGCTGATCGGCACGGCGGCCGCGGTCTTCATGCAGGAGACGTTCAAGGGCCGGGGCATCCTGCGCACCGTCTTCCTGGTGCCGTACGCGCTGCCCGTCTACGCCGCCGTCATCACCTGGGCCTTCATGTTCCAGCACGACAACGGCCTGGTGAACCACGTCATCCACGACCAGCTAGGGCTCACCGACAGCCCGCCGTTCTGGCTCATCGGAGACAACGCCTTCATCACGCTGCTGGTCGTCTCGGTCTGGAAGGGCTGGCCCTTCGCCTTCCTCATCATGATGGCCGGCCTGCAGAACATCCCCCGCGAGATCTACGAGGCCGCGGCCCTGGACGGGGCGGGCGTCTGGCAGCAGATCCGCCGCATCACGCTCCCCTCGCTGCGCCCGGTCAACCAGGTCCTGATCCTGGTGCTGTTCCTGTGGACGTTCAACGACTTCAACACGCCGTTCGTCCTGTTCGGAAAATCGGCGCCGGCGGCTGCCGACCTCATCTCCATCCACATCTACCAGTCCTCGTTCCAGACCTGGAACTTCGGTACCGGTTCCGCGATGTCCGTCCTGCTGCTGCTGTTCCTGCTCGTGGTAACCGGCCTCTACCTCCTGTTCACCTCTCGAGGAAGGAGCGCCACCGATGCCTGAGCACAGTCAGGTGGTGCAGTCCCGGTCGCCGATGGCGCCCCCCAAGTCGTTCCTCGTGAGCCGGCTGGTGTTCCTGACGCTCCTCACCGGTTTCGTCCTCCTGCCGGTGTACGTCATGATCTCCAGTTCGCTGAAGCCGCTGCAGGACGTGTCGGGGAAGTTCCAGTGGATCCCCTCGGGCTTGACCGTCCAGCCGTACTTCGACATCTGGAAGACCGTTCCCCTCGGGGACTACTTCATGAACTCGCTGATCGTGGCCGGGGCGGCGACCGTCTTCTCCGTCGTCATCGCGATCTTCGCGGCCTACGCCGTCAGCCGCTACTCCTTCCGCGGCAAGCGCGTCTTCACCGTCACGGTGCTGTCGACGCAGATGTTCCCCGGCATCCTGTTCCTGCTGCCGCTGTTCCTCATCTACGTCAACATCGGCAACGTCACCGGGATCGCGCTCTTCGGCTCACGCGTCGGCCTGATCCTCACCTACCTGACGTTCTCGCTGCCGTTCTCGATCTGGATGCTGATCGGGTACTTCGACTCGGTCCCCAGGGACCTCGACGAGGCCGCGAAGGTCGACGGCTGCGGTCCGATCGGCGCGCTCTTCCGCGTCATCGTGCCCGCCGCGATACCCGGCATCGTCGCCGTCGCCGTCTACGCCTTCATGACGGCCTGGGGTGAAGTGCTGTTCGCCTCGGTCATGACCAACGACGCCACCCGCACGCTCGCGGTGGGCCTGCAGGGCTACTCGACCCAGAACGACGTGTACTGGAACCAGGTCATGGCCGCCTCGCTCGTCGTGAGCCTGCCCGTGGTCGGCGGCTTCCTCCTCCTCCAGCGCTACCTCGTCACCGGGCTGACCGCCGGCGCCGTCAAGTAGCCCCACCTTCCATTGATCTTCGAAAGGTTCGCTGTGTCCGATTCCATAGACCTCGGCGCCTTCCCCCAGGACTTCGCCTGGGGCACGGCCACCTCCGCCTACCAGATCGAGGGAGCCGTCAAGGAGGACGGTCGCGGCCCCTCCATCTGGGACACGTTCTCCCACACCCCCGGCAAGGTCGACAACGACGACACCGGTGACGAGGCCTGCGACCACTACCACCGCTGGCCGCAGGACATCGCCCTCATGAAAGAGCTCGGCACCGACGCCTACCGCATGTCGATCGCCTGGCCCCGCATCGTCCCCGACGGCTCCGGGCCGGTCAACGCCCGTGGCCTCGACTTCTACGACAAGGTGATCGACGGGCTCCTGGAAGCCGGCATCACCCCCTCGGTGACGCTCTACCACTGGGACCTCCCCCAGGCCCTGCAGGACCGCGGCGGCTGGACCGTCCGCGAGACCGCCGAACACCTCGCCACCTACACCACCGCGGTCGCGGAACGGCTCGGCGACCGCGTCACCCAGTGGGCCACCCTCAACGAACCGCTCTGCTCGGGCTGGATCGGCCACCTCGAAGGACGCATGGCTCCCGGCCTGACCGACCTGACCGCCGCCGTCCGCGCCTCCTACCACCTCCTGCTGGGCCACGGCCTGGCCACCCAGGCCCTCCGTGCCGCAGCACCCGGCGCGCAGATCGGCCTCGTCACCAACCACTCCACGGTGGTGCCCGCCACGAACCACCCCGAGGATGTCGCCGCCGCGGCCCGCATGGACGGACACACCAACCGCTGGTGGCTCGACCCCGTATACGGTCGCGGCTTCCCCGCCGACATGCGGGCCCTGTACGGCGTGGAGCTGCCCGAGCGCCCCGGCGACCTCGACACCATCGCCGCCCCCCTCGACTGGCACGGCCTCAACTACTACTTCCCCGCCACCGTCGCCAACGACGCCACCGGCCCGGTCCCCTTCGCCCGCGAAGTCCGCCTCCCGGACGTACCGCGCACGGGCCTGGACTGGCAGATCGACGCGGGCGGCATCGAGTCCCTGCTGCTGCGCCTCACCAACGACTATGGCGTGCGCAAGCTCTACGTCACCGAGAACGGCTCCGCGTTCCCCGACACCGTCGGACCCGACGGGGCGGTCGACGACCCCGAGCGCACCGCCTACCTCGAGCAGCACCTTGCGGCCTGTGCCCGCGCCGTGCGCCAGGGCGCTCCGCTGGCCGGTTATTACGCCTGGTCCCTGCTGGACAACTTCGAGTGGGCCTACGGCTACGACAAGCGCTTCGGCCTCGTACACGTCGACTACGCGACCCAGCAGCGCACCGTGAAGACCAGCGGCGGTCGCTACGCGGACATCCTCCGCAGCCACCGCGAACTCCACGCGTAACCGGCGCCGAGCCGGTCCCGATCGGCTTTCGCCGTCGAGGCGCGGTCGGCGATCCTCACCCACGCGGAACGCTCGGCCGGGACACCCGGCCGAGCGTCCGGCCTTTTCCCCGGGGCACCACGGGGCGGCCCCGTCGACCTGTTCAGGGGCGCCACTTCGGGTTGTTGCGCGCCGACTCGTGGCCGCCGTGGTCCGGGTGCTCGAAGCGGTGGTACTCGGCGGCTCCTGCCCGCCGAGGAGGCCTTCCCGCAGGTCCACCATTCAAGTGGGACCTTGCTTCGCCAAGCGTGCGGTACCGGGCAGGCACCTTGCTTCGCCAAGCGAAACGGTTCAGGCCGAGTCGCGTATCACCAGTTCGGCCTCGAAGACGATAGAGGCGGGTTCCGTGCGTGGGCGCTGGATGTGCTCCGCCAAGAGGCGTGCCATCTCCGCGGCCATTCTCTCGACGGGCTGGCGGACCGTGGTCAGGGCGGGGCGGCACGTCGCAGCTACGCTCGAGTCGTCGAACCCGATGACGGCGACGTCCTCTGGTACCCGCTTGCCCTGTTCGCGCAGGACCTGGCAAGCGCCCTGGGCCATGAGGTCGTTCGCGGCGAACACCGCGTCCACGTCCGGATGCTGGATCAACAGCTGGGCCATGGCCGCCGCGCCGCTATCCACCGTGAAGGTTCCCTCGGCCACCGGAACCTCGGTGATCCCGGCCGAGGCCAGAGCCCCACAAAACCCGTCGAGCCGGTCCTTGGCCGCCGGGATCGACTGGGGAGCGGAGATCATCGCGATCCGCCGGCAGCCGCGGGCCAGGAGGTGCTCGGCGGCCAGCCGACCTCCGTCAGCGTGGGCGAGATCGACGTAGCTGACTGCCTGCTCGGGGTCAGGACGGGCGAAGAGCACCACGGGGATCCGTGCGGCGACGAGCATCGCGGGCAGGGGATCGCCGGCCTGGATCGACACCACCAGCGCGCCATCAGCAGCGCCCTGGCCCAGGTATTCCACCGCCTGTTCCCTGGCGGCCCCGGACTCGGCGACCAGGATGACCGGGTGCATCGCGTGCGCCCGCAGGTACCCCATGGCCCCGCTGACCACCCGTCCGAAGAACGGGTCGGCGAAGACGCGCGAGGCGAAGGTGTCCCCGGCGCCGGAGATGATCAGCGCAACCGTCTCCGTCCGCCGGGTCACCAGGGACCGGGCTGCCCGGTTGGGCCTGTACCCGGTCTGCTCGACAGCGCGACGGACGAGTTCCTGGATGTCGGGATCCACGTTGCGCGTCCCGTTGACCACCCGCGACACCGTTGCCCGGGACACCCCCGCCGTGCGCGCCACGTCCTCCAGCGTTGGGCCCCATCTGCTCATACCCAGAACCCTAACGCGCCGCCCCTTCGCGGCGGCCCGGTCCCACGAAGCACGCCGACCCCGACCCCGCCCCGGCGGCAGCAGGTGTCCGGCAGCCCGCCGTACGGGATCACGCGCATACGTCCGCAGAGCCCACCTCAGCCCCGAACTCGCGCACCGTCAAAGGATTATGACGGGCTGTGAGGGAATCGCGCGCGCTGACCACTCGAGCTTCGGACGATCCGCCGCTTGCGCCCCACGTACTCACCCCCTCCGGCCTCGGAACTTAATGAAAGACTAAAGAAAAGGCGGCAAGCACCTTGACCGGTCGATTGCGTTACGGGCAAGGTCTGGAGAGCGCTCTCCCGTTTCAGGTTCGTTAAGGAGCATCAATGCCTACTGGCATACCTGTCGACGCGTCGCCACGCAGACGACGTCCCGTGTCCACCCGGAGGGGGATCGCCGGGGTGGTCACGACCGCGCTCTTCGGCACTCTGCTCGCGCTGGCACCGTCGTCCCCTGCGGCCTCGGCCGAGCCGGCGCTGCTCTCGCAGGGGAAGCCGGTGACGGCTTCCAGTCAGGAGCACCACGGCACCCCGGCGGCCGACGCCGTAGACGGCGACAACGGCTCGCGCTGGTCCAGCGCCGCCTCCGACGCCCAGTGGCTGCAGGTCGACCTCGGCGCCGCGACCGAGCTGAGCAAGGTCGTCCTGCAGTGGGAGGCCGCCTACGCCAAGGCCTACCGGATCGAGCTGTCGACCAACGGCACCGACTGGACCACGGCCTACTCCACGACCAGCGGGCCCGGCGGCACCGAAACCGTCAACATCACCGGGGCCGCCCGCTACGTCCGTATGCAGGGCGTCACCCGTGCAACCGGCTACGGCTACTCGCTCTGGGAGTTCCAGGTGTTCGGCACCGGTGGCGGAGGCACTGGCCCGGCCCTGCCGGGCGGCGGCGACCTCGGCGCGAACGTGCACGTCGTGGATCCGTCGACCCCCGGCATCCAGGACAAGCTGGACCAGGTCTTCCAGGAGCAGGAGTCGGCGCAGTTCGGCAGTGGCCGGCACGCCTTCCTCCTCAAGCCCGGTACGTACGACAACCTCAACGCCCAGATCGGTTTCTACACCCAGATCGCCGGTCTTGGACTGCGCCCGGGCGACACCACCATCAACGGTGACGTGACGGTCGATGCGGGCTGGTTCAACGGCAACGCGACGCAGAACTTCTGGCGCGGTGCGGAGGGTCTGACCGTGAACCCGGTCAGCGGCACCAACCGGTGGGCGGTCTCGCAGGCGTCCTCCTTCCGCCGCATGCACGTCAAGGGCGCGCTCAACCTGGCGCCGAACGGCTACGGCTGGGCCAGCGGCGGCTACATCGCCGACTCCAAGGTCGACGGCCAGGTCGGCAACTACTCGCAGCAGCAGTGGTACACCCGGGACAGCTCCATCGGCGGCTGGTCCAACAGCGTGTGGAACCAGACCTTCTCCGGCGTAGAGGGCGCTCCGGCCAACGGATTCCCCGAGCCCCGTTACACCACGCTCGACACCACGCCCGTCTCCCGCGAGAAGCCCTACCTCTACCTCGACGGCGACGAGTACAAAGTGTTCGCGCCGGCCAAGCGCACGAATGCCCGCGGAACCAGCTGGGCCAACGGCACGCCGCAGGGCGAGTCCGTCCCGCTGAGCAAGTTCTACGTGGTCAAGCCCGGCACCACCGCCGCCACGATCAACCAGGCGCTGACCCAGGGCCTGAACCTGCTGTTCACGCCCGGCGTCTACCACGTCGACCGGACCATCAACGTGAACCGCGCGAACACCATCGTGCTCGGCCTCGGCCTCGCCACGATCATCCCGGACAACGGGGTGACCGCGATGAAGGTCGCCGACGTGGACGGCGTCCGGCTCGCCGGCTTCCTGATCGATGCCGGGCCGGTCAACTCGCCGACCCTGCTGGAGCTCGGACCGCAGAACTCCTCCGCCGACCACGCCGCCAACCCCACCACCGTGCAGGACGTCTACATCCGCGTCGGCGGGGCGGGCGCCGGCAAGGCGACGACCAGCGTGGTCGTCAACAGCGACGACACCATCGTCGACCACACCTGGGTGTGGCGTGCCGACCACGGTGAGGGCGTGGGCTGGGAGACCAACCGCGCCGACTACGGGGTGCGGGTGAACGGTGACGACGTGCTGGCCACGGGCCTGTTCGTCGAGCACTTCAACAAGTACGACGTGGAGTGGTTCGGCGAGCGCGGAAAGACGGTCTTCTACCAGAACGAGAAGGCGTACGACGCCCCCAACCAGGCCGCCATCCAGAACGGCAGCACCCGCGGCTACGCCGCCTACCGGGTGGACGACTCCGTCAATACCCACGAAGCCTGGGGCCTGGGCTCCTACAGCAACTACAACGTCGATCCGACGATCATCCAGGACCACGGGTTCAAGGCTCCCGTCAAGCCGGGGGTCAAGTTCCACAGCCTCCTGACCGTGTCGCTCGGCGGCAACGGCCACTACGAGCACGTCATCAACCAAACCGGGGCGTCCACGGTCCCGGCCGGCACCTCGACGGTTCCCTCGACGGTCGTCTCGTACCCCTGAGCCGCCGTCCCTGCCCACCGGCTCCGGTGACCCGCCGGAGCCGGGCCGCACTCCCCGGGCCCGGTTTGCGCCCTGCCGCCGAGGCCCGGGGGTACCACCGCTCGACCGGCCTCCGCTGACCCGACGGAGGCGAGCTCTCCCCCTGGGCCGGGCGAACCGGTCTCCCCGCCCCGGCCCAGGGGGCCCAGAGCCCACACCGACCAGCCCGGCATTCCCGGCCGGGGCGAGGCGCGAGCACCTGGCAGGGCCGTGCCCGATGACACAGGGAGCGCCGTCGCGCGGGCGAGGCGCCCCCACGGGAGAGCTGGTCAGTCCCCACCGCCATTGACATCAGGAGCCGCAATGTTCCCCCATCCCCCCTCCACCGGCACCCCACCCCGCCGCCGCACGCGCGGAGCGGCCGCCCTCGTCACCCTGGGCGCGCTCCTCGCGTCGTCACTCGCCCTGGCCACCGCCCCCACCGCGGTCGCCGCCGAAACCCTGCTCTCCCAGGGGAAGACGGCCACCGCCTCTTCGAGCGAGGGCGAGGCCTATTCCGCGGCCGCCGCGTTCGACGGGAACCTCACCGGCACCCGCTGGGCCAGCCAGTGGCGCGACGCCGAATGGATCCAGGTCGACCTCGGCGCGAGCCGCAACCTGAGCCGTGTCGTCCTCACCTGGGAGGGCGCGTTCGGCAAGAACTACGACATCCAGGTCTCGGACGACGGGACGAACTGGCGCACCGCCAAGTCCGTCACGGGCAGCGACGGCGGCACCGACGAGATCGCCGTCTCCGGCAGCGGCCGCTACGTACGGATGAACGGCCTGGTCCGCTCCGGTGGCTACGGCTACTCCCTCTGGGAGTTCCAGGTCTTCGGCACCACCTCGGAGGAACCCCCCGTCAAGGGCGCGGTGCGCGTGGCCGGCTCCCAGGGCAACTGGCAGCTGACCGTCGGCGGACAGCCCTACACCGTCAAGGGCCTGACGTGGGGTCCGTCCTTCGCTGAGGCTTCGAAGTACATGCCCGACGTGAAGTCGATGGGCGTCAACACCATCCGCACCTGGGGCACCGACGCGTCGAGCAAGCCCCTGCTCGACACGGCCGCGGCGAACGGCATCCGCGTCATGAACGGCTTCTGGCTGCAGCCGGGCGGCGGTCCCGGCTCCGGCGGCTGCGTCAACTACGTGACCGACGCCGCGTACAAGAGCAACATGCTGACCGAGTTCGCGAAGTGGGTGGACACCTACAAGTCGCACCCGGCGACGCTCATGTGGAACGTGGGCAACGAGTCCGTGCTCGGCCTGCAGAACTGCTACAGCGGCACCGAGCTGGAGGCGCAGCGCAACGCCTACACGACGTTCGTGAACGATGTCGCCAAGAAGATCCACACGATCGACCCGGACCACCCGGTCACCTCGACCGACGCCTGGACGGGGGCGTGGCCGTACTACAAGCGCAACGCCCCGGACCTCGACCTGTACTCGATGAACGCCTACGGCGACATCTGCGGGGTCAAGCAGGACTGGGTGGACGGCGGCTACGACAAGCCCTACATCATCACCGAGACGGGCCCGGCCGGTGAATGGGAGGTGCCGAACGACGGAAACGGCGTTCCCGAGCAGAAGACCGACGTCCAGACCGCGGAGGGTTACACCACCGCCTGGAACTGCATCACGGGGCACCAGGGCGTCGCCCTGGGCGCGACGATGTTCCACTACGGCGTCGAGCACGATTTCGGGGGCATCTGGTTCAACCTGCTGCCCGACGGGCTCAAGCGGCTGTCGTACTACGCCGTGAAGAAGGCGTACACCGGCTCGACCGCGGGCGACAACACCCCTCCGGTCATCAGCAACATGGTCGTCGACCAGGCCTCCAACGCCCCGGCCGGCGGCGAGTTCACCGTCCGCGCCAACATCAGTGACCCGCAGAACGACCCCCTGACGTACAAGGTCTTCCTCAGCGGCAACTACGCGAACGGCGACAAGCGCCTGGTCGAGGCCCAGTGGCGCTCCACGGGCAACGGGACCTTCGCGGTCACCGCTCCCGAGAAGCTCGGCGTGTGGAAGGTGTACATCCAGGCCGAGGACGGGCGCGGCAACGCGGGCATCGAGACCAAGTCCGTCAAGGTCGTCGCCCCGCCCGTCAGCGGCACCAACATCGCCCTGAACAAGCCCGCCACCGCTTCCTCCTCGCAGGCCTCCTACGGCGACTGTCCCTGCCCCGCCGGCAACGCCACCGACGGCAACACCACCACCCGCTGGGCCAGCGACTGGAGCGACCCCCAGTGGATCAGCGTCGACCTCCAAGCCTCCAGGGCGATCCGCACCCTGCAGCTGGTCTGGGACCCCGCCTACGCCAAGTCCTACGAAGTGCAGCTCTCCGACGACGGCACCAACTGGCGCACGGTCCACACCACCACGACCGCCAACGGTGACATCGACACGATCAACGTGTCGGCGAACGCCCGCCACGTGCGGCTGCACCTGACCGCGCGCGGCACCGGCTGGGGCTACTCCCTGCACGAGTTCGGCATCTACAGCTGACCGGCCGACCGGGTGACGTCGCGACCCTGGCCAGGTCCGACCGTCCTTGAGGGGCTGGCGCCCCGTGACTCTCCGGCCTCCCGGTGGCGGCCGGAGAGCGGGTGGCGGGAAACGAGCCGCTTCCCGCCACCCGCCCACGAGCGTCGCCCCTCCCACCCACCGTCACAAGAACGGCAGGAGACTTTCATGACAGCACGTCCCAAACGGCTTTCCGCGTTCCTCGTCGGCACCGCCCTCGTCGCCGGCCTCCTGGGCGTCGGCGCGATCGCCAACGCAGCGGATCCCGCCGGCTCGGCCCCCTCCTCGTCCGCCGCTTCACACAGCGGACACACGATGGCCGTCTCCCTCCAGGCGTCGGGTGACGACGCCGACGGGGACGGCTACATCCCGGCGGTCCCGCAGGTCACCGGTGTCACCCCGTCCGACCGGACGCCGCCGCCCGCCTACCACCACGAGTTCCAGGCCGGCTGCTCGGTCACGCACACCGCGCCGGACGACCCGATCGTCTACCCGGGCCAGGCCGGCAGGTCCCACGACCACACGTTCATGGGCAACACCTCCACCAACGCGAACAGCACCACCGATTCGCTGTACGGCGGTGCGACCGCGTGCAAGGCGCCCGCCGACGCGTCCGCGTACTGGATGCCCTCGCTGTTCAAGGGCGACCAGAAGATCCTGCCCACCGGACCGCAGGTGATCTACTACAAGGCCGGCGTCACCGACTACACCAGCGTGCGCCCCTTCCCCAAAGGCCTGCGGTTCGTCGTCGGCAACCCGATGCAGACCGCCCAGCAGTTCCGCGCGCACAAGGGCTTCGTCGAGGGCTGGGAATGCGGCGACAGCTTCTTCAACACCGACATCCCGGCGAGCTGTCCGAACCGGCCCGACGTGCAGCTCAACCTCCGCTTCCAGGCGCCCAGCTGCTGGGACGGCAAGTACCTCGACACCCCTGACCACCAAAGCCACATGTCGTACACGGTCGTCAAGCCCGGCACCAACGACAACATGTGCCCGGCCTCCCACCCGGTCGCCCTGCCGATGATCGAGTTCAAGATGGCGTGGCCGGTCAACGGCGACATGTCCCAGGTCCGCCTCGCCAGCGGCCGCGGCTACTCCTTCCACTACGACTTCTTCAACGCCTGGGAGGAGCGCACGCTCAAGGCCCTCGTCGACCACTGCATCGTCGGCGGCCTGCAGTGCGACCCGCGCGGCTTCGACCTGTACCGCCCCGAACGCGGTGCCGCGCTGAACGCGGAGTACCGACTGCCCTGACCCAGTCGGCCCTCCGTACCGGCCCGGCCCGCCCCGTCTTCACGACGGGGCGGGCCGGGGCCTTCTCTTTTGTCGCAGATTCGCCCTCCAAGGACGCTTGACTCCGGTACCGGGTACACCAAAGCTTGGGAGAGCGCTCTCCCACAGGTGAGGAGCGGATGACGTCGGATGGGGTGGGGATGGGCGAGGAGATGATCGATCGACTGCTGGAGGAGCTCGATCTGGTGCAGAAGGTGCGGCTGCTGTCCGGGGCCACGACGTGGCGGACAGCTGGCGAACCGACCATCGGCCTGCGCGAGATGGTGACCTCCGACGGCCCCGCCGGGGTGCGGGGAGAGGCCTGGGACGAGCGGCTCACCTCCGCACTGCTGCCTTCCGCTTCCGCGATCGGCGCGCTGTGGGACGAGGGCCTGATCGAGGAGCTGGGGGGTCTGCTCGCCTCGGAGGCGGTCCGCAAGGGCGTGGACGTCGTCCTCGCGCCGACGCTCAACCTGCACCGCACCCCCCTGGGCGGCCGGCACTTCGAGTGCTTCTCGGAGGACCCCGTACTGACGGGTCGTACGGGCGCGGCCCTGATCCGTGGCATCCAGGCGGCCGGGGTCGCGGCCACGGCCAAACACTATGTGGCCAACGACTCCGAAACCGGCCGCATGCACGTGGACGTACGGGTCTCCGAGCAAGTGCTGCGCGAGGTGTATCTGGCTCCGTTCAAGGCCGCCGTCGAGGCGGGCGTATGGCTCGTCATGGCCGGCTACAACGGCGTGAACGGCGCGACCATGACCGCCAGTCCGTTGCTCGCCGACCCCCTCAAGGGCGACTGGGGCTTCGACGGGGTGGTGGTCTCCGACTGGGGCGCCCTGCGCTCGACCCGGGAACCAGCGCTCGCCGCACTCGACCTGGCGATGCCGGGACCGCAGGGCCCCTGGGAAGCCTCACTCGTCCGGGCCGTGCAGGACGGCCACGTCCCCGACGAAGCCATCGACGAGAAGGTGCGGCGCCTGCTGCGGCTGGCCGGCCGCGTGGGCGCGCTCGAACCGGACCGGCGCCCGCGCACCGCGGTGTTCGGGCCGGACGACACGCGGGCGCTGCTGCGCCGTACGGTGGCCGCCGGATGCGTCCTGCTGACCAACCGGGAGGTGCTCCCGCTCGACCCGGCGTCGTTGGCGAAGGTCGCCGTCATCGGCGTGCACGCCGCCTCCCCGAGGGTGCAGGGCGGCGGCAGTGCGGGGGTCTTCCCCTCGCGCGTGGTCACTCCCCTCGACGGGATCCGCGCCCGGCTGGACGGCCTGGCCCAGGTCGTGCATGTACCGGGTCCGGGACTGGGCGTTCCCCCCATGCCTCTCGGCACCCGCTGGTGCAGCGACCCGCGGTCGGGGGAGCCAGGTGTGCTGCTGCGCCTGCTGGACGAGGCGGGCCAAGAGCTCCACGCGGAGCACCGGCTGTCGGGGACGCAGCTGGAGCCGCCCGTGGGTCCCTCCGCACGCACCGTGGAGATCAGCGCGCTCATCCGGCCTCCGACGACGGGGGAGTGGACCTTCGCCATCGCCGGCTTCGGCCGCATGAGCCTCACTCTCGGCGATCGGACCGTACTGGACGGCGAGTTCCCGTGCACCACCGACGACCCGGCCATCGTCCATGTGAACCCGCCCCGCCACACGGCGCGGGCGACCCTGGACACGCCGGAACCCGTTCTCCTGACGGCTCGGCGTCAGCTGGTCCCGGGAGCCGGGCGCGCCACGATCGTGGCGGCGGCACCCCCGGAGCCCGAACCAGCGGACGCCCTTGCCGAGGCGGTACGGGCGGCACGCGACGCGGACGTCGTGATCGTGGTCGTCGGCACCACCGAGCACACCGAAACCGAGGGCCACGACCGCAGTGACCTCTCCCTGGGCGGCCACCAGGACGCGCTGGTCCGCGCCGTGGCGGCCGTCAACCGGCGCACCATCGCCGTGGTCAACAGCGGCGGCCCCGTCGAACTGCCCTGGCACG
Source organism: Streptomyces sp. NPDC048383 (assembly GCF_040651775.1). NCBI lineage: Bacteria > Bacillati > Actinomycetota > Actinomycetes > Kitasatosporales > Streptomycetaceae > Streptomyces > Streptomyces sp. NPDC048383. The sequence goes on along the minus strand of NZ_JBEZKS010000005.1, from coordinate 43,917 downwards.
ACGAGGTGGGCGCGCTGTTGCTCACCTGGTTTCCCGGCCAGGAAGCCGGAGCCGGGCTCGCCGACGTCCTGTTCGGAGACGCCGAGCCCGGCGGCCGTCTTCCCACCACCTGGGCAGCCGCCTTGGCCGACGCACCCGTCAGCCACGCCCATCCGGTCGACGGCCTTCTCGCATACGGCGAAGGCGTGCACATCGGCCACCGGGCTTGGCTGCTCACCGGCAGGGAGCCCGCCTACTGGTTCGGTCACGGCCTGGGCTACACCACCTGGGAGTACGGGGCGGTGCAGGCCCCGGACGAAGCAGTGGAAGACTCACCATTCACGGTCCGCGTACAAGTACGCAACACGGGCAGCCGGCCAGGCCGGGAGGTCGTGCAGGTATACCTCGCCCGTCCGCAATCCACCATCGAGCGTCCCGTCCGCTGGTTCGCCGGCTACGCCGCGGTACACGCGGAACCCGGCGCTTCGGTGACCGCCCTTGTGAAGGTCCCGGCGCACGCCCTGCGAACCTGGTCCGAAGCCGAGAGGGCTTGGATCACGGAGCCCGGGGCCTACCAGATCATGGTGGGTCGCTCGGCCGACGACCTGGTATGGAAAGGGGCTCTGCCCCTTCGGGGACGGAGTGACACGAGGGTCGAGAGGAGGGGCGACAGCCGACAGATCCTGTCCAGCCTGTAAACAAGCGGGCCGAATCCGGTCATTCGTAGGATCGGGGAAGCCCAGGGGTTCCGGGTATGGCCGTGCTGTCGCCGCCTGGCGGCTCAAAGAACTTGGCCGCCCGGAGCCCCGCGACGACATCCCGTCCTGAGCGGCGGCAGGGTTGTGCGACGAACGGACCAGGAAACGGTGTCAGAGGCTCTCAAGCGGGCAGCGTGACGAGCCCCATCTCGTAGGCGGTGATCACGAGCTGGACCCGGTCCCGGGCGCCCAACTTGGTGAGCAGGCGGGAGACATGCGACTTGGCGGTGGCCACCGTGATGAAGAGGTCCTCAGCGATCTCGGTGTTCGACCGGCCGCGCCCGATGAGAGTCAGGACTTCCCGTTCTCGCTCGGTGATGCCCTCGACCAGCCGTGGGGAGCGTGCCGGGGCGGCTTCGGGGCGCCTGGCGAACTCCGCGATCAGACGGCGCGTGACACCCGGGGCGATCAGCGCGTCGCCGGCGGCGACCACGCGGATCGCCGCGAGGATGTCGTCGAGCGCCATGTCCTTCACCATGAAGCCGCTCGCTCCGGCCCGGAGCGCACCGTAGACGTGGTCGTCCTCGTCGAAGGTGGTCAGGACGAGGACGCGGGCGGTCGCCGGACCGGCGGTGATCAGTCGAGTAGCCTCGATCCCGTCCATGCCGGGCATTCGGATGTCCATCACCACGACGTCGGGGTATATGTCCCCAGCCAGTTGGACCGCCTCGGCGCCGGTGGACGCCTCACCGACGACCTCCAGGTCGGGGTGGTCGGCCATGATCACGCGCAGGCCGGACCGCACCAGCGGTTGGTCGTCGACGAGCAGGACGCGTACGGGACTGCCGGTCATCGGGCCTCCACCGGAACTCCGGAGGGGTCGGGCAGGGGCAGCCGCGCCGCAACCCGGAAGCCGCCTTCGGGACGCGGCCCGGCTATGAGGCGGCCGTGCAGCAGAGCGACCCGCTCGCGCATACCCACGATGCCGAAGCCGTGGGCCGGGCCGTCCTCGGTGGCGCCGCGCCCGTCGTCGACGATTTCCACGGATAGTTCCCCGTCCCCGTACTCGATGCTCACCCGGCAGTGTCCGGTGCCCGCGTGGCGGACCACATTGGTCAGCGCCTCCTGGACGATACGGTAGGCCGACAGATCGATGTCGGCCGGCAGCGGGCGCTGTTCCCCGCCGCGGCGCACGTCGACCCGTACGCCGGCGTCCGCCGTCGCATCCGCCAGCCGTTCGAGGTCCGCCAGACCGGGCGAAGGCGAGAGCGGTGCCCGCCCCGAAGCCTCCGCGTCCGGGTCTGCCTGACGGAGTGCCACCAACGTGCGCCGAAGGCCCGACAAGGTCTCTCTGCTGGTGGCTTCGATGGCTCGCAGAGCCTCGCGGGCCTCCTCGGGCTGGGTCCCGATGACCCGGCTTCCCACCCCGGCCTGGATGGCGATGATGCCGATGCTGTGCGCGACCATGTCGTGCAACTCCCGTGCGATCCGCAACCGTTCGGCGACGACGGCCTCGCCCACCTCCTGTGCTCGCAGCGCCACCGCGTGCTCACGGCGCTCGCGGCTCAGCAGACCGGCCGTGCAGGCCGTGACCATCGCCAGGAGGGCGATCACGAGGTTGACGGTCAGGCTGTCGCCGTGCGCGAAGCCGCCGACGAGCAGGAGCTGGACGGCGAGGGAGGTGGCCGCGGCGACGGTCGAAACCCGCCGCGCGCGGGTGGCGACGATGAAGCCCAGGACGAGGTCCACCGCCAGATACGACAGGAACTCGCCCTGGTACGAAGCCGACAGGTCCACACCGGCGGAGCTCGGGGGACCCACCACCACGGCCGTGGACCCGAGGAGCGTCATGGTCAGGGCCAGGACCGGCCTGCGTCGTAGGACACCGACGAGCAGGCTCGCCGCCAGCAGTGCTCCGATGCCATGGACCGTGCCAGAAGCCCGCGGCGCGCCTCCTATGAGCAGACCCACCGCGAGGACGTACAGAACACCCCCCACCCAGGCCATGACCTTGGCTTTCGTCATCGGCGGTGTGCCCTCTCGAGGCGGTGTGCCCACTCAAGAGGAAGATCGTGCCCTGCGACGCGCGCAGGCAACGGTGTGGTCGGTATGTCGTTCATTCCGGGAGGCTATCCAGCCGCCGACTCTGCGGCATCGGCCCGTGGACGTACGCCCACGGGCGAAGGCGGCCGCAGGTGATTGCCGCCCACGGCTCCATGACCGGACGGGGCCCTCCCGGCAGGGTTGTCCCTGTGATCGAAGTCAACGAACTCACCAAGCGCTACGGCGGCAAGACCGCCGTCGACCAACTGTCCTTCACCGTACGGCCGGGTCAGGTCACCGGCTTCCTCGGCCCCAACGGAGCCGGCAAGTCCACCACCCTGCGGATGATCCTCGGCCTGGAAGCCCCCACCTCGGGCACCGCCACCGTCAGCGGAGTCCCCTTCCGCAGCCACGCCCGGGGACTCCGGCACGTCGGCGCCCTCCTCGACGCAGGACAGGTCCACGGCGGACGCACCGCCACAGCCCACCTGACCGCCCTGGCTTGCAGCAACGGGATCTCCCCGCGCCGGGTGAACGAGGTCCTGCACGAAGTGGGATTGACCGATGCGGCCACCCGTCGCATCGGTGGGTTCTCGCTCGGCATGAAGCAGCGCCTCGGCGTCGCCACGGCCCTGCTCGGCGACCCGCCGGTGCTCATGTTCGACGAGCCGGTCAACGGCATGGACCCGGAAGGCGTGCTCTGGATGCGCCGCCTCTTGCGGCGCCTCGCGGCCGAGGGCCGCACCGTCTTCCTCTCCAGCCACCTCATGTCGGAGATGGAGAACACCGCCGACCAGCTCGTCGTCATCGGCCGGGGCCGGCTCATCGCCGCCGAGTCGGTAGGGGACTTCGCGGCCCGCAGCACCTGCCTCGGCGTGGTGGTGGGCACGCGGCAGGCAGCCGAGCTGACGGCGGTACTGACCGCCGCCGGCGCATCGGTCGAGCCGGAGGGATCGGCGGGCGCCGAGAAGCTCGCCGTGACCGGACTGCCGACGGACCGGATCGCCGCGCTCGCCTTTGAGAACGGAATCCTGCTGAACGAGCTGACCACCCGAACCGCCTCGCTGGAGGAGGCCTTCATGGAACTCACCGCCGACAGTGTCGAATACCAGGCAGGACAGCCCCGATGACCACACGCGCCTCCGCCCTCGCGACCACGTCGGCCGCGTCCCTCGTCGAACCGACTGCCCGCTTCCGCGACCTGATCGCCTTCGAGTGGATCAAGACGTGGTCCCTGCGCTCCACCCCGTGGACGCTCGCGCTCACCGCCCTGTTCGTCATCGGGTCCGCCGCTGTATCGGCACTGGCGGAAATCAACAACCTCCGGACGATGAGCCCGGCCGCGAAGGCCGATCAGGGATTCCTCGTGTTCGTCGCTTTCCCCGCGGCCGGCTTCATGGCGCTGATGCTCGTCGCCGGCAGCTTCGGCGCCCTCACCGTCGTAAGCGAATACAGCTGCGGCCTGATCCGCACCACCACCGTGGCCGTCCCCGCCCGTGGTGCGGTGGTGCTGGCGAAGGCGGTCGTTACCACCGCGCTCTGGACCGCAGTCGGCACAGTCATCTCCACCGGCTGCTTCCTGGCCTCCCAAGCCATCCTGAAGGGGCAGCAGGCCGGGGTTTCCCCCACCCATCCCGGAGTGCTCCGGGCGCTGGCGGTATCCGCCCTTCTTGCGCCGGTCTGCGCACTGATCGGCATCGGCCTCGGGGCCCTGATCCGGCACAGCGCCACCACCATGGTCACCAGCGCCTTCACCCTGGTGATGTTGCCGCCGATCTTCTCGCAGAGCGCACGCTGGTCCGCCGCCATAAGCCATGCGATGCCGTTCACCGCTTGGAAGCGCCTGGCCCAGAACTGGGCACCGGATCCCCACTCACTCGCCTACAGCGCCACCATCCCCGGCTCATGGGCCGTGTACGCACTCTGGCCGCTGATCGCGATTGCACTCGCTGTGGTCGTCGTGCGGCACCGCGACGTTTGAACGGGCCCCCCACCCTGCAGCTCCAGGTCAACGCTTTACGGCCCATCCAATCAAGCTGAAGATCATTTCATGGGAGGTTGTCAGCTACTGGCTGGTAATTGGGGGGAGTTGCGTCGTTGGGGCAGCTCCATCCCGGGGAACACAGGGCGCGGCAGGCCGGACTCGACCATCCGTGCGGATGCGGCTGGTAAGCGGATCAAGGCCTTGTACTTCGCCGATCGCATACTTTGCGGTGACACCTTCCACGTCACCGTCGTCCCCTGAAGGACGCTGAGCGAAGGCCAGGCCGGGCTCATCTCCGTGGATTGAGCTCACCAGGGGATCGGCCGGCTCCATGGCTCTTCCTCGCCCAGGCGCACACGAGAGTCACGCCGCGTGGCACAACCGACAAGCCACTTCCGACTATGTCGATGAGTGCGTGGACCGCTTCCTTGGGGAGGACTGGAACCCGATCCAACTCGGACGGGCAGGGAACGGATGCCCCGTCCTTGAGCGACTACACCATCGACCTGTGGCACACCACCCGCTGACGGTGCGCCCCGATGGGCGCCCGGAGCGCGTCGGGGGGCGGCCGATGCTTCCACTGCGATGGGACCGGGCGTGCCAGTCCCCTGTCGGAGTCGACGATTGGGCCGGCTCGAGTGCCTGGGCAAGCGACCGGCGAGGGCGGGTTGTCCACTTCAACGGGAGCGTGGCGGTGCGTCCAAGGCTTGGCCGCTGGCGTGCTGTTGATGATGTGGCAGGGTGGTGAGGCATGTGGCCCTTTGGGGCCTGTGAAAGTGAGAGGGGTATGTTATGAACGAGGCCGAGCTCAGGACGCTGTTCGCCGAGATAGACACGGACGGTGACGGGCGGATCAGCGTCGTCGAATTGGCGGAAAGGTTCAAGGCCGAGGGAGCCCAGGGGCACCTCTCTGAAGAGGTCAAGAAGGCCATGGTGGCCGACGTGAACCACGACGGGGTCCTCGACTTGGAAGAGTTCCGCACCCTGCTGAAGTAGCGGGCAGGCCTGACAGCCGGGGCAAGCCTCAGGGGGGTCTGGGCAAGCCGCCCGTGGGAACGGCTAGCCCACCCTGCTTCGGGCGCCGGCGCCCGTAGCGCAGGATGTCGGCGAAGAACCGGTCCTGAACACCGGGTTCGCCGGCATCCTGTTCGTCGCGGACCGGGAGACGACATTCCGAGGTGTCTTGAGGGCGAACCAATGCCGGGATTCACCGACATTCGCTCTCCGCTCTCACCTACGCAGCCAGACGGGCGGAGGGCAAGGCTCCGGTGCTACGCCGCGCTTGGTTGTCCATGAGGCCGCAGATGTTGTCCTCCTGATGTGCCGGTGCTTGGTCCGTGCTGTTCAGGCTGGTGTGTGTGGGTCGTGTCCGTGTTCGGCGGCGCCCGGCAATGGAAACATTGGTTGATATGCGGGCATGTTGGGTGTATCAGTTTCGGGACGGCCCGGAGCGCGTGGTCGTCGAGGTCCTGGCCGAGCAGGATGGAAGGCCCCGGCAGGTGCGGGTCAGGGAGTGCCCCGGTAGGCGTGGGCTGGTGGACGGGTATGTGCTGCAGCACGTCGATGCGACGGCCCGGGCTGCCGTCTACAGCTGGGTGCGGCGCGGTGAGCCCGAACCGGTCGCCGCCCATCTGCTGGAGCTCCTGGCCGAGGTCTGCCCGCAGGAGAGCGCCTGGTGAGGTTCGAACCGGTGGGTGGCAGCGCCGGGGGTGGAGCTGCGGGCGGGTGCCGGGGATCGGTCGGTGGCCTGCTGATCCTGTGCGCCCTGGACGCAGGACAGTGGCGTCGGGCCGACCAGGCGGGCGTTACCTGGCGCTGCATGCGCCGCCTGGTGACCGTTGGTGCCGGTACCCGCAAGGCGCATGAGGACAGTTCTACTGTTTTGCCGCGCGCCCCACGCCGTGGTCATCGCTCGGAAGCGGGTCGTCCCGTCCTTGCGGGTTGTGAGGCGTCGGTGAGGTCGGCGCCGTGCGCGGCGTCGCGCTCGGAGTTGTGGACGCCGTGCCAGTCCAGGCACATGACGGTCGCGTCGTCGTCGAGGTGGCCGTGGCCGGCGTCGACGATCGCTTTGATGAGGCTGCGGGCGGCTTCGCGGGGGTGCAGGGCGCGGGTGTGGATGATCAGGTCCGACAGGTCGAGGTGCTCGGCGTTGCGTTCCAGCATGCCGTCCGTCAACATCACCAGCCGGTCACCCGGCCGCAGGTTCAGCGTCTGCACCCGGTAGGCGTTGGCCTGCGCCGCCTGGGCGTTGAGGCCGAAGGGGAGATCGACTTTCGGAACGACCTCTTGGACCTTTCCGTCGCGCATGCGCAGGGGCCAGGGGTGCCCGGCATTGACGAATTCCGTCCTGCCGTCGATCAGACTGATGCGCAGCAGTTGGCCGGTGACGTAGCCGCTGCGGCCGTGGTCACGCATGGCCCGGTCGGCCTGGCGGGCCTGTTCGGCGAGGTCGGCACCCTCTCGCCGGGCCCGTCGCAGGGCGCCCACCACGAGGGTGGCGAGCAGGGCGGCGTCGACGTCGTGGCCCATGGCGTCGGTCACCGACAGCTGCACGGTGTCCCGGTCGATCACATAGTCGAAGGTGTCGCCCCCGACGTGGTCGGCGGGTTCCAGGGCTCCGGCGACCGCGAACTGTGCCGCCTCGCACGCCAGGGACGCCGGGAGTAGCCGGTGCTGGATCTCGGCGGCCAGACTCAGGGGCTTGGTGCGTCGGCCCCACTGGTAGACGTCGGTGTGGGATCGGTTGGCGATCACGATGTACGCCAGCGCGTGCGCGGTCTCGCCGATCTCCCGCATCACCTCCGCGCCCGGCGCCTCAGGCAGGAACAGCTCCAGGAGCCCGATCGCGTCCCCGCGGTTGGTCACCGGTGCGACGACCCGCACCAGCCGGCTCTCCCCCCGGTGCTCCACCTGCGGTTGCTGACTGCGGATCACGTCGTCGTACAGGGTGCCGCGCAGCGGGATGCGCCGGGCCGGCGCGCCGGTCTCGACGCTGTCCGCGGCCCCCAGCCGTACGACCGAGCTGCCGGTGAAATCTGTGATCAGGAACGACACCGACGCCGCCCGGAGGTGGTCCTTGAGCATCCGGGCGACCACGTCGAGCGACTCCACGGGCGCAGCGGCCTCCGCCGCCTCCAACGCTCCCGCCAAGGTCATCGCGCTCTCTCGCCGGCTCCCGCCCGCGAGAGGGCGAGAGGCCCCATCGTCCGGCTCTCCTGCGCTCACAACGACCCCTTACTGCTCGATGCCGACCCGGAGATCTCGCCCCGATATGCGAAGGTCCGCGCCAGGGCGGCGCCGGACAGGCCCATTGCACCACGCGGATCCGAGGGCCCGGCGGTTTCGGCCGGGCCTGTGGGACTTTCTTGGACCATCCGCCGCACTGGCTGCCCCGCTCCCCGTGCACCCCGCTTGGCGTGTGCCATTCGGGTCGTTTTCCTTGGTGGCAGGGTGTGCGGGCATGTAGCGTTTGAGTCAGCTGTCGTAATTCGGAAGTTCCCTTTGCCCACGCTTTTGACGTGGGTTTTTTGCTGTGCTGCGCGTGCCGCAGGAACCAGGGCGATCACCTCCGCCTTCCGCAGGGTGTGGGAGGCGTTCATCGGCTGGAAGGCATGGATATGGCTACGGGAACTGTGAAGTGGTTCAACGCGGAGAAGGGATTCGGCTTCATCGCCCTGGACGGTGGCGGCCCGGACGTCTTCGCCCACTACTCCGCGATCAACTCCTCGGGGTTCCGTGAGCTCCAGGAGGGCCAGGTCGTCACGTTCGACGTCACCCAGGGCCAGAAGGGCCCCCAGGCCGAGAACATCACCCCGGCCCAACCCCCTTCCGATTTGCTCCCGGGGTGCCCAGAGCACCCCGGGCGCAGCGGCCTGAGCAGTTACTGACTTCGAAGACGGGTTGTCGCAGGGGATGACGACCGATGACCGTCGCGGTATGCCGGGTGTATGAGGTATCCGCAGGGTGGGGGTCTGACCGCGGAACGGCAAGCGTTCCGCGAGCGGGTCCGGATGGAAGCGGTCTCAATGTTGGCCGAGGGCTGAAGCGGTACGAGGCCGAGCAGGACTGGCTCACCACCGTCCCCCTCCCGGCATACGCACCTGACCTCAACCCCGTTGAGGCCGTCTGGTCACTCCCGCGCGGAGCGATGACCAACACCGCTTTCGACACCCCTGACGACCACGACCGCACACTCCGTCGCGAGATACGCAGAATCCAACTCCGCCCCCACCTCATCGACGGCTGCCTCGCGGCCACCGGTCTGGCCATCAAGCCACCGACCCTGTCCTGAAAACTTCAGTCACGGTCGGGCAAGCTCATGGGCGCCCTGCCCCAGGCCCTGCGGTGTCCCCTGTGATGTCCAAAGAATCGGCTCCAACACCTCTTACCGGAACCGTCTTCGAGCAGATGCTGTCCGGTTCCGGACCGCCGCAGGGGGCGATGGACGGAAACGTCCAAGGCCCATTCGGTCCACCCGGAAGCTCTTCCGACGCCCCTGACCATCGGTGAAAGTAGTGATCGCCGGCAGGGAACACCGAACGGCAGGCAAGTGCCGAGAACGCGTCACCGTGGGATGCGGACCGGTTCGGGCCACCCGAACGCTCCGACTCAGCAAAGGACCCCTATCGTGATCCGCACAGGTTTCGCCCTGGCCGGCGCGGTCGCCTCTCTCGCTCTGATCGCCCCCGCCGCCATGGCCGCAGACTCTGCCGCCGGCGCGGCCACCGTGAACTTCACTGCGGCCGCCATGGGCGAGAAGTCGGTCGTCCCCACCCCCGACGACATGATCTGCCAGTAGGCCCCTCACGGGCGTGGGCCCTTCCCGGGCCCCGCAAGCCCCCTCCCGGGTCCCCGGCCCGACTCGGCTCCATTCGGCCCCACCTCTTATTCCGCCCCGGTTCACCCCTGACCGCTGCTCCCGCAGGGCAGCAGTCACACGAACTGCGCGGGCCCCACGCACTTCTCCCCAGCAGCACCGACCCTAGGATCTGTCATGTCCCTGTCTCTTCGTACCCGCCGCAACCTCTCCGCCGCCGGTGTCACCCTCGCCGCCATGGGCTACGCCCTCACTATTGCCGCCGCCCCCGCCTTCGCCGACACCACCACACAGGCCGCCTCCCTGGCCCGGGCACAGGTCGGCGACAACGCCTGCTCGACCAACAGCCTGGGTGGCAGAGGCTTCCTGACGAGCTGCAACACCTCCACCGGTCACGAGGCGGAACCCTGGTGCGCGGACTTCGTGAAGTGGGTCTGGAAGAACTCGGGCTTCAACGTCAACGGGACGGACGCACGGGCAGCTTCGTTCTACTCCTACGGCCAGTCGAACGGCACCCTGCACACCTCGTCCTCGTACCAACCCCAGGTCGGAGACGCCGTGGTCTTCGAGTACTCGAACAGCTGGGCCCAGCACGTCGCCATGGTCACCGCCGTCAACTCGGACGGCTCGATCATGACCACCCACGGCAACTGGAGCGACAAAGTCGCCGACGTCGCGGTGAGCGCCTCGCAGAAGCAGGTGGGTGACACACCCAGCTCCATCGGCCAGCGCATCAGCGCCTACGTCACACCGCTCGGCGCGACCCCGACCTCATACAGCAAGGGCGACCGCGACTTCACCGGTGACCTCAACGACGACCTGCTGGGCGTGAGCGCGAGCGACGACAAGCTGCGCATGTACGCCGGCAACGGCGACGGCGAATTCGCCTCGCACGAGGTCGGCGCCGGCTGGGGCGGCATGGACAAGATCAGGGCGGCCGACTTCAACAACGACGGCGACGGCGACCTGGTCGCCCGGAACGCCTCGACCGGCGACCTGTACCTCTACCTCGGCAACGGCAACGGCGGCTTCAAGAGCACCACGAAGATCGGCAACGGCTGGAACAGCATGTCCGACTTCGTGGCCGGTGACTTCACCGGTGACGGCAAGGCCGACATCGTCGGCGTCCGCAAGGACGATGCGACCCTCCAGCTCTACACCGGCACGGGCACGGACGTGACCTACACCAAGCAGATCGGGCAGGGCTGGGGCGGCATGTCCAAGCTGGCCGCCGGTGACTTCAACGGCGACGGCCGCGCCGACCTGGTCGCCATGGTCAACTCCACCGCCGACCTGAACCTCTACGTCGGCACCAGCACCGGCGTCGCCCCCGCCATCCAGATCGGCCAGAACTGGTCCGGCATCGACAAGATCACCCTCGCGGACATCGACAGCGACGGCCGCGCCGACGTGGTCGGCACGGTCGCGAGCACCGGCGACCTGTACCTCTACAAGAGCCAGAGCAACAGCCTCAAGGTGGGCGTGAAGGTCGGCCAGGGCTGGGGCGGCATGAGCCACCTCATCTAACCGGCATGCGGCCGGGGGCCGGGCCCGTCCTTTCGGAACGGGCCCCGCCCCCGCCTTCCCCACCACTGCTTCTCCCTCCTCACTCCACTCCTTCCCCCCCTGCCGCGTCGTACGAGATGAAGGTCCGCCTCGCCATGTCCCACTACGCCCTGCGCCGTTCCGCCCTGACGCTCCTGGCCGCCTCCGCCCTCAGCGCCCTGATCCCCCTGGCCGCCGCGGCCCCCGCCTCCGCTGCGTCCGTCGCCACCTGGGACAAGGTCGCCCAGTGCGAGAGCGGCGGCAACTGGTCCATCAACACCGGCAACGGCTACTACGGCGGACTGCAGTTCTCGAAGTCCACCTGGGACGCCTACGGCGGCGGCGCGTACGCCACGTACCCCCACCAAGCCTCCAAGACGGAGCAGATACTCATCGGCGAGAAGGTCCTCGCCGGTCAGGGTGAAGGCGCCTGGCCCACCTGCGGCCCTGCCGCCGGTCTCGGCTCCGACGGCCGGGATCCGTACCCGACGCAGCCCGCTGTTCAGCGCGACCACGACTTCACCAGCGACGGCAATGACGACCTGCTGGGCGTGAGCGCGAACGACGACAAGCTGCGCATGTACGCCGGCAACGGCGCGGGCCAGTTCACCTCCCACGAGGTCGGCGCCGGCTGGGGCGCCATGGACAAGGTCAAGGCGGCCGACTTCAACAACGACGGCGACAGCGACCTCGTCGCCCGCGATGCCTCGACCGGCGACCTGTACCTCTACCTGGGCAACGGCGGTGGCGGCTTCAAGTCCACCACCAGGATCGGCACCGGCTGGAACGCCATGTCCGACTTCGTGGCCGGTGACTTCACGGGCGACGGCAAGGCCGACATCGTGGCGGTCCGCAAGGACGACGCCACCCTGCGCCTTTACTCGGGCACGGGTACGGACGTGACCTACACCAAGCAGATCGGGCAGGGCTGGGGCGGCATGTCCAAGCTCGCCGCCGGTGACTTCAACGGCGACGGCCGCGCCGACCTGGTCGCCGTGGTCAACTCCACCGCCGACCTGAACCTCTACGTCGGCACCAGCACCGGCGTCGCCCCCGCCATCCAGATCGGCCAGAACTGGTCCGGCATCGACAAGATCACCCTCGCAGACATCAACAGCGACGGCCGCACCGACGTGGTCGCCACCATGGCCTCCACCGGCGACCTTTACCACTACGCCAGCATGAGCAACAGCCTCAAGGCCGGCGTCAAGATCGGCCAGGGCTGGGGCGGCATGAGCCACCTCATCTGACCAGACACACCCCGACGCACGTGAGCCGCCCGGCCGTACAGGCCGGGCGGCTTCGCACCGTCCCCCGCCGGCCCGGACGGTCAGCCGGCCTGCTGCTGCCTGTGGCACTCCGGCACCGGGTGCCGACCTTCCAGTCCTCCAGCTCGCGTGCCAAGGGTGGTGTGCGTACCTGCCAGTGGGCGGAAGGCCGGGATCCGGGTCGTTGCGGGTCGTGGTTGCAGGCCTTCAGCAGTGACCGGGCTGGGATGTGGCCTTGGGAGATCGGTCTTCCCGGGGCCCGTGCCCCGAGGTCTGCCGGTCAGTAGGTGAAGGCGAGTCCGTGGGTAGCGGCGATCCGGCCGGGTGCCCAACCGAAGTGGAGGTTGACCGGATTGCCGTCCACGTGACGGATCTTGAGGACGGTACGGATCCGGGTGCAGCCTCCGAGCTGTGCCTTTGTCAGGTGCAGGACGTTGGTGGCGCTCTGGTGGTGCTTGGCGTCGGAGATATTCCATTTGCCGATGCCGCCCTTGATTGGGCCGCCGCACTTTGCGCCGTCGGGGTTCTGTGGCTGGGCCTCGACCCAGGATTCGGTTTGGGTGCCGGTGTACGTGCTGGAACCTTCCCCGCCGCAGATGGGGGAGTTGGCCACGCACGTCGTCAGTGCGGCGTCCTGGACGACGGTGATGTCGTCGCCCTCGCCGGGGGTGTAGGTGTAGCCGAGGGTGGTGTGTGTCGATCCCTGGGCGATGACGGTGCCTTTGGCTTCGCCGACCTTGGGTAGGGTCCAGCGGGCGGCTGTCGTGTACGGCTGGCGGGCAAGTTGCGCTCCGGCGGGAACCGTCATCGTGACCTTGCGCCCACTATGGATGACGGAGGAGTAACTCGTCACCGACAGACGGCAGTCGTAGGTTCCTGCGGTCGGTGCGGTGAAGACCCACCTCAGGTACGGGGCCACTGACTTCTCGTTCGGCGGTACCTGGTTCGTTGCCCAGTACGCCCCGGCTTCGGTGTCTGCCGGCACTTCCTGGCCATTGGACTGCCGGCAGCGCACAGCCGCGGTGGAGCCGATGTTGTCTCCCGCCCCGAGAGTGGCGTCACCGGCGATGGTGAGGTTGCGGGACCACAGGTACGACTTCTCGCCCGCCGCAGCGGAAAACACCACGTTCGTGCCGGGGATGTCCTTGTACCCCGTTGCTGTCCGTGTCACCAGGTACTCGAAAGCCGGTGAGACTGCCCAGGCCTCCGGTGCCAGTGTGAGTGCGCTCGTGCCCCATAACGTGAGTGTTGCAACCGCGAGCCGAAGGATCGCCTTGATCTGCATGATGTTCCCCTGTGCTGCTGGTTGTGACTGGTTATCGGGCGGCGTAGAGCAACTTTTCCGGATGCCGCGGGCCACCGCACGGGAAACAAAGAGTCCGGGACGCGACTGCCGACACATGGAAGGCGCCCTACCACCCGTTACCGGCAGTGGGACATCTTAAGAGCCCATAACACGATCTTGTGACCTCAGATTCTGCATAGCTGACACATGGCTGCCTGCTCGCTCGCGATACTCGGACCATGGATAGCTACGAGGGCACCGCGACGCTTGAATGGTGGGCCAATCGCTCGACGTGTCTGGGCAGGCTCCGTGTGCAGGTCGCGGTCCGTGCCACCGGAGACAACCGGACGTCCGAGGCGACCCTCGAATCTCTTCTGGCCGCGGAGGACAGGGAGAGCTTCGACTTCCTGATGCAGCTCGATCCGTACTTCACCTTGCGCTTTGACGACGCGAGCACACTACTGGTCAAGGTCGCCGAAGCAGGGGTCGAGGGACGGCTCGTCTTCACCGCAGTCGAGGCGGACACTGCAGAGCCGACCGGAACCGGGCACGTACCGCACCAGTAGCCCCAGGGCTTTGCGAGGTGCTGAGCAGCTGACCTTGTGGAACAGGACCGCCCACCTGTGGCCGGGCGCGTCCCTCGGGCTGAAGGTCCTGCCCTTGGAGGCGATGCAACAGCGACATGGACATCGTCACCCGTACCCTCGGCCTGCCCCAGGACGTCACAGTGAACGCCGTCGCACGCGACAAGGACTCCGCCGCGATCGACGCTGCCTTCGGCTTCGACGGTGCGGCGGCGCGCAGCTCGATCTCCTCCCTGATGCCCACGGCATGGGGGGCGCGGGGTGGCTACACCGCCACGTTCGAGCACGGGGTGCTGGACGCCACGTCCACGATGGGCTTCGACGGCAAACAGACCGGCACCGTCACCGCCTACACCGCCGAGGGCAGCGGGAGCTGGATCTGCCGCCGGCCGACCAGTACACCGCGATGATCGACCACGTCCTGGCCGTGCTGCGCGGCGACGCCGAGAACCAGATCGGGCCCGACAGCGTGCTGGACACCCTCCGGCTCACCCTCGACATCGACCAGCGGGTCAACAACCCGCTCTGAGCACCCCTATGCCCACCGGGGGGGCTCCGTGACGGGTCGGCCCCCGCTGAACTCAGGAACCGGCCATGAGCAGTGTGTCCTCGCATGGGCCTACCGGCCCGCCGATGACGGCGAGCCTGATGCAGGTCCGTTGAGACGGGAACGCCGAGATCAAGGCGGAGGAGGAGCGGCACGGGCCATGAGGGAGCGTACGGATCGGTTCGAAACAACTGGGGGACAGGTGCGTGTAGGGGTGTATGTGGCCCATCCGCGGTTGGGAAGCTTCAACCACGCGATATTCGATGCCGTCGTGGCGGAGCTGCGCGGACGGGGAGCCGTAGTGTCGGCGCACGACTTGTACGCCGACGGTTTCGCACCGCTGCTGACCGCGGCCGAAACAGGCACGGTCGAGTCGGCGGAGCACACTCACGAGGAACAGGTGGAGCTCCACCGCGCTTTGGTGGCCACCTTGGACGCCCTGGTGTTCATCCATCCGAACTGGTGGGGGATGCCACCCGCAGTTCTCGCGGGTTGGGTGCAACGGGTGCTTGTGCCGGGTGTGGCCTACAAGCTCGGGGTCGCGGAAGGCGAACCCGCCGGGCTGTTGCGTGCGGGGAAGGCACTCGTGCTGAATACCTCCGACACTCCCGCCGCACGCGAGGAAAGCGAGTTCGGAGACCCGCTCCAACACATCTGGTCGGCATGTGTCCTGCCGTACGTCGGCGTCGGCGACGTACGACGCACGGTGTTTCGAACCGTTGGCGATTCGACCGAGCGAGAGCGCGCCTCCTGGCTGGAGCAAGCGGGCCGCCAAGCAGCCGCACTCCTGGCGTGAGAACAGGACCAGGCCACCCGAGGCCGGCCGGCTCTTCGCTGCCGCGAACCCCCGGCCTCGGGGGCGGGGGCTTGGCGGCGGCCGCTCGCTCTACGTCACATCCCGCCGTCCGAAAGCCGGTCAGTCCTCCGGCACCTGGCGACCCGCAGGCCCCAGATGTCCTGCTGCACTGGCGGCCGGGGCCACCGCGAAGCTCCGCGCGGTGTACAGCCGCACCCCAAGGCTTGTCCCGTTCAAGGCTGCGAGCTGGGAGGTCCGTCGGCGGTACTGTCGGCCGATGGATTCTGAGAAGTCGAACGAGTGCCTGCTTCACGGCGCTGAGGTGGGCGGGCAGAGCTTGGTGGGGCGGCGGCTTGCACAGGCCGTCGGGTCGTGGCACGTGTACGGCAGTGATGACCCCGTCGGCCCGTTGGATGTGTGGCTGATCGATGATCGGGGTGCCAGTATTCACATCACGACTGGGTCGGATTGGTGTTTGATCGTTGAGGTGTCGGAGCCGCACGCCGGCTACGACATGGGCGTCTCGGGACTCATCACAGTGGGAGCGATCGGCGAGGAGACGCCGTTCGCAGACCACCTCGGGGAGAGCGTTCTGGCGGTGCGAGAGGACCACGAACCGAACACCGGGCGCATGGCCCTGGAGATCTCCTTCCCCACGGGTCGGGTCCGGTGTGAAAGCTGGGCTGGGGACCTCCGCCTGACCGGGGTGTGATGATCTCGGTGTGGCTGGTGTGATCACGGCGTCGGAGCCGTCTTGGATAGCCCGTTCAGCGGGCTGAGCCCGCGCTGTTTCGGGAAGCTGGTGACCGTGTTGCGGCGCGAGGGTGCGGACGCGGTCCGCAAGGGCCGGCCGTGGAGCCTTCCCCTGAAGGACCGGGCCCTACTGGTTGCGGCGTACTGGCGAACGCACTTGCCGATGGGCCGGCTTGCCCCGCTGTTCGGGGTCTCGAAGTCGGCCGCGGACCGCATCATGGACCACCTCGGGCCAATGCTCGCCCTGCAGCCCCGCAAGCGGTTCGCTTGCGTACGGTTTGCGTTCACTCACCCCTCCACCCCAACAGACCACCGGCTGCGGACCAGCGAATTCCGCCCCCACCCACACCATCAGGCGACGACAGAAACACGCGAACACTCACGCACCGCCCTCTCACCCCCGGCGCACGCCAGCCGACGCGGCGTGGCGGTGGCTTCCTTAGGCGGAAAACTCCACGCCGTCCACCCGTCCCCCGACGGCGACCACCTACGCCACAGCTCCTTCGACGGCACCAGGCAGGACACGAGCAGCGCGTCTACGTGACGGGATCCGAGGACAACCCCTGCAAGGACATCGCCGCGGACGGACCAACCTCGTTCGACTGCCAGTGGTCCAGCCCCGGCGGGCCGGGCACCTACGAAGTGGTTTTCACCGGCCGCAAGGCCGGCGACGGCTACTGGGTCACCCAACGCAACGGCGCCCGGTATAGCGACATCGAACTCACCCCGGCCCGCGTCCGCATCACCCTGTAGAGGCGATCCCCGGTCATGTCCCTTGTGGTTGTCGGCGTGGCTGTCCTCTGTCTTTGGAGTTGGACCGCTTGCCAACGAAGTTGGACCGGTGACTCAGGGGCTTGGCCTCCGATGTCCCGTCTCAAGTGATCGGGGTCGAAGTTGCCGCTGTGGCCTGGGGCGACCAGAACGGTTGAGGCACCTGGGTGGTCGAAAATCTCAGTTGGTCTGGACTCTGCCCTATGGATACTGGCTGTCGTCTCAGTTGATCTGGTCTGCTTCCGGCGTTTCGAGTTGGACCAGTGGAAGAGCTTGCGAGGGTTGACCATGCACGATGACCAAGTGGACGTGACCGCCGAGATCGTTGCGACCTTGATCGGAGAACAGTTCCCTCAGTGGAGCGGCAAGGCGATCCGACTCGTATCGTCGACCGGGACGGTCAACGCCATCTTCCGCATCGGGAACGACCTCTCTGCGCGTTTCCCACTGCGTCTGGCCGATGCTGCCGAGGCGCTGGCGGTTCTGGAACAGGAAGCCCAGGCGAGCGCGGAGCTGGCACAGGTGTCTCGGTTCCCCGCTCCGGAGCCCGTCGCCTTGGGAAAGCCTGGAGCGGGTTACCCCATGCCGTGGTCGGTCCAGACATGGCTGCCGGGAACGGTCGCCTTTGATGCCGACCCGAGTGGGTCGGACACTTTTGCCGAGGACCTTGCGGCCTTCATCGCCGCCCTGCGAGAGGCCGAGACGAGGGGGCGGCTTTTCAGCGGCGAAAATCGTGGCGGAGTTCTCGCTCACCACGACGACTGGATGGCGAAGTGCTTCGAGGAGAGTAAGGGGCTGCTCGATGTGCCCCGGCTGCGCCAAGTGTGGAGTCGTTTTCGGGAATTGCCACGCACGGGTGCCGACGTGATGAGTCATGGTGACTTGATTCCCGGCAATGTGCTGGTCGCGGGAGACCGGCTCAGCGGCGTGCTCGACACCGGCGGCTTCGGTCCGGCCGACCCCGCGCTGGATCTGGTCAGTGCCTGGCACCTGTTGGAGACAGGCCCGCGGGAAGTGCTCCGGCGGACACTGGTCTGTGACGATCCGGAGTGGGAGCGGGGCAAGGCATGGGCGTTCGAACAGGCGATGGGTGTTGTCTGGTACTACGTCGAGAGCAATCCGACGATGAGCAGAATGGGGCGCCGGACACTCGACCGCATTCTGGAGTCGATGGAGTGATGACAGACTCCTCAAACAAACTGGCGAACCAGCTCTTCTGAGAGGACGAGCGAACCACACACTTGACTCCGTCCGATCTGGAGGACGTCCTGCAGCACGTCTGGGTCTCCGGTCCCGGCAGCCCCAGGCCTGGTGAAGTCCTCACCGGGCCGACCACTGCGCTGACCCGCGAGCAGGCCCAGGCCCTTGCCATCGACCTCGCCCGCCGCAGCACACCCCATGAGCGCGGGTTCTGCTCCTTCCAGCCCGTCGTCGACGGCGGCGCCTGTCCCTGGAACCTTGACTGCCACAACTGCGACAAGTTCGTCCTTTTACTGGCGCCGCAAACGCGAACAGTGGCGACTGCTGGCCGGGGGTGCCCGAACGACGCCACCGCCGACTACCTCCACCGCTACTTCGAGCCCACCGCCCCGCGCCATCGACGGCCTGGAGAAGGCCCTTACCGGCCTCGGTCTCCTCGACGACGTCCTCGCCCTGGACCTGCGCAAGCCTCAGGACTACTTCCACCGCGTGTGGTCCACTGGTCGAGCGGGAGCCGGCGAAGGCCAGCGGCGGGCCGGGTGACGTTCGCATCGGTCCGGTCTTCATCGAGGTCGTCACCTTCGTCGAGGATCGGAAGTTTCAGGACTACGAAGGGTTCCGCCAGACCTGCCGGATGCACCTCATCACCGTGGAGGGGGACCGCGACATCCATTGGGAAGGGGACTTTCCTGAACTCGTCAACAGCCACGACTTCGAGATGTGGAAGAGGCGAACCGAGGCGGCAGCCCGGCTGTGCGCGGACTCGGGGGCGGCCGTCGACGCCCTGAGCGGTGCCGGCAGGCGGCTGACGGTCAACCCTGGAGCAGCTCCCCCCGGCACCACCTTGACCGGGGAGGTCGTGGAAAGCGGCCAGGGGAAGCGACTCCTGGGCAGGGTGCAGGGCAAGTGCGCAAAGACGGCTGGAGCGATGGCCGCCACTACGCGGCCGCCGCGTCCTGGCTGGCGCCCAGGCGCTTCAGGAGGCCGCGGGCCTTCACCTCCGCTTCCGCGCTGGGCGCGGTGCCCAGGAGGGAGGCGAACTCGACGCGGGCCTGGGCGGCGCGCTCCTCGACACGCCGGTCTTGGAAGTGGAGGTTGGAGCGGGTTGCCTTTGGCTTTGGTAGTCCTGGCCGAAATGCCGGGCTATTTGATGCGGTTGAGGAAGTCCAGCACTCGATCGGTAGCCTGCGTTGCGGCGTGTTCGTCGTGCGAAGGCAGGCTGCTGTCGGTGAACAGGTGCCTGTCGCCGGGGTAGAGGAACAGTTCGGCATCCGCCGCCGTCGCGACGAGCGCCCGGGCTGCGTCCACATCGCCCTCCCTGGCGAAGAACGGATCCGCGTCCATGCCGTGGACCTGGACCGGGACATCGTCGGGCCAGGCGCCGCCGAACTCCGTGACCGGAACGCATGCCTCCAGCAGCAGCGCACCCTTTGCGCCGGGGCGGGTCTGGGCCAGCTTCTGCGCCGGCAGGACGCCGAGCGAGAACCCTAGGTAGACCAGTTCCGCAGGCAGCCCCTCGGCGGCGGCGGTTCCGCGCGCGATGACTGAGCCGAATTCGGCGTCCTCGGCGTAACCCATGCCCTCCGCGAGGCTGTCGAATACCTGCCCCTCGAACAGGTCCGGGACGTGGACGGTGTGTCCGGCCTGTCGCAGCTGCTCGGCGAACTGACGGACGCCGACGGTCAGCCCGTGCCCGTGGTGGAAAACCAGCACCTCAGCCATGTCACTCCCCTCGTGCTGCGGTGCCCGGGCGGCGCCGCAGCACGAGTATGTCCCGCGCCACTGACATCTGCGGGTCGTAGCCGGACGGGGTCCGATCGTTGAAGCCGGATCGGTGAGGCGGGCTTCGAGATCGGCGACGCGTCGGTCTTGGAAGCGGAGGTTGGAGCGTGCGGCCCTTGAGGCGCTCGTCGAGGGTGCGGTTGTCGGTGGTGAGCTGGCGGATCCGCTGCTTGAGGGTGGTGTTCTCGGTGGTGATCCGCTGGATTGCCTCCTCGGTCCACTCGGCCTGCAAGTCCCGCACTTGGCCGAGGAGTTCGCCGATACGGGTCTGCTGGGCGAGGATCTCGCCGTGGGCTGCCTTGAGGGCCTCCTCCGCGTGCAGGGCACGTTCGCGCCAGGTCGCCTCACGTTCGCTGTCCTGCTCGGTGAGGATCTGGGACCGGCGTTCGCCGCCCTCAGTTATGGCGGTGGCGGCGGCGGCTCTGGCCTCGGGATTGTCGTAGAGGAAGGTTCGGGAGACGTCCGCGCGGCGGGCGACTGCCGCGACGCTGACTTGGGCTTTCTCGCGTCGGAGTCGGGCGATGGCTTCCCGGACCCGTTGGAGGGCGGGTCTCGGTCCTGCGGCGGCGAGCGGCCATGGCAGCGGCGGTGCGGGGTTCGGGAACGGCAGCGGTTTTCATGCGATGTCCTGTTCGGGGTCGTCGCCGTCGGTTGTGCACGTATCGCTGTACTCGCTCTGCTCGTCGGCGCCCGCGTCGGCGAGGTCTGCGGCGAGGAAGGGCATGACGGCAGTGCCAGGCGCCCGGGCGGGTGCCGGGCCGGGCGACGCCGCCGGACCGGCTGGTCGGGTGCGCCTGCGGGTGATGCAGCCGCAGATCACCCAGGTCTGGGCCGACTCCGCCTACGCCGGCCGGCTCGTGCGTTGGTCCCAAGACTTCCTGAGGATGACTCTCAGAACCGTCTCCCGCCCCCGCGGCGCGAAGGGTTTCGTCGTTCTGCCCCGGCGCTGGAAAGTCGAACGAACCCTCGGCTGGATCATGAAATCCCGCCGCAACGTCCGGGACTATGAACGGCTTCCGCGGAACTCTGAAGCCCACCTGAACTGGGCACTCGTCACACTCATGACCCGGCGCTCGACCCGCAGGGGACCCCGCGCCGACTGGTCGAAGAAGCAGCCCGTAGCGAGCAACTAAACCGGGGGCGGTGGAGACATCTCCGGCGTGTCCACCGCCTCGGCCCCGCTGCCCGGCCCGGAATCGTCCTCTGGGCACACCATTTGTCGTCAGGCGAGGTGAAGGGGTCGGGCCAGGTTTTGGCGATGTAGAGGTCGTCGAGCGGTTTCACCAGACGCCGCAGTTCACGCGCCGCCTGTGGCGGAAGAGCGTGCATGGCCGCTTCCAGAACGCCCCGCTCGTCGGTTGTGCAGAAGGGGTTGCACGAAGGGCAACCGCAACCGCCGGCGAGAGCACCACTGGGGCGGTGGGCTGTTCGCGACCACTGCTGCAAGGCCTGGGCTATCGCCCCAGGCCAGAGCCGATCGTGCTCGAGGCGAGAAACCGCTCCGGCAGGCTTGCCCGAGCCACGCGGCAGCCCAGGTGCTGGTGTTTCATGCGCCTGCCGCCTCGGGTGACGTCCGGAGGCGCGGACTTGGGACGGCCGACTACGCGGCATCGTCCTTTCTGATCTTGTTGTTCACGGGGACGGCATGCCAGATCCGGGGACGGCTTCGCGCCCAGGATTAGGCGTCGGAACGGGTCGTCTCGCCAGTGCGCCGGGGCTTGGTTCCTTGCTTGTGGTGCGCGGGGCGGGCGTAGGACTCGCCGGTGGCGAGGACTCGTCCGACGTCGGCCTGCCCGGGGTCGGGGCGATGACGCCCGTGAGCCTTTCGCGCCAGGGCGGGAACACCGACTCGTTGATCTCGGCGATCGCTTCCGCGTCGGGGCCCGGAAGTGGACTTTTGTACCTGGCGCTGCGGCCCTTCCGCACGGGAGACGCGATCCGGTCCTGCTGGTATGAGCGCGCTTGCCTGCCCTCCGAGGCCTTCTGTCCGGGGTACCGACTCCGCCCGACGACCAGGGCGGGCGACGCGTACGGGTCGACGGCCCGATCCTCGGGCGCGCCTTCGGGCCCGGCGACCTCCTCGAATTTCTGCGTCGCGCCGGCCTCGACCCCGACGACGTCCATCTTGATGGAGGGCTTTTCGAGTGGCGCGGCGGCGGCCCCGCGACGTGAGCCGGGCGTAGGCCTGAACGACTACCCGCAGCAACCTCGGTCCTGTGGTGCGCCGGCTGGACCTGTTCGGCGGGCCGGAGTGGCTGGGGTAGTGCCACGCTGGAAAGAGGGGCTAACGCAGGAGGTGCGGTGCGTCCCATCTGGTCCGGGGCGATCAGCTTCGGCCTGGTCACTTCTCTGAACCTTCCCGATGTGTGGTGGGCGCGGGCCGAACATCGTTTCGGGGGTCGGCTATCTGCTGTGCGGCGGCGCCTGGGGATGTCGTATGGTGAACAGGCCCCTGCGTCGAGGTGTCGGTGGCGGTGACCGGAGTTCTTGTTCCATCTGTGTCGATCTTGAGGTGACGTCCTATCAACCAGGCCATGTAGTCGTCCGTGTTCCCCGCGTGCTGTGTTGTCGCACGTGTCCGGGGGCGGACGTCGCGCTGGCCTGAGTTGCGTCACCCATCCCCGCAGTTTTCTGTCCCGGGTGCAGCTCTGCCGTCTGCTCCGGGCTCTGATCTTTTCGGCTGCGGTGCGGCTGTCGGCAGGGCTCTCCGGTGCCTTTGGATCAGGAGTTCCCGTTTTGTCTTCCTCCGCGCTCGACAACGAGCCAGAGCACACCACCACTACCCAGACCTCGGCCCACCCCTCACCTGGCCCCTCGAAGATGGCCTTGGGGGCCTGGATCGCCCTCCTGGTGCTGCTGACCGCCGAGCTGATGAACATGCTCGACCAGTCGGTCGTCCTGACCGCCCTGCCCGCGATCCAGGAGTCGACCGGTGCCGGACCGGTCGCGGTGCAGTGGCTGACCACCGCCTATTCGCTGCCCGTCGCCGTCGGACTGATCACCGGCGGACGGCTCGGTGACATCTACGGCCGGCGCAGGATCCTCCTCATCGGCACCGTCGTGTTCACCGCCGCATCGCTTCTGTGCGGTCTGGCCACCGGCCCGGGCGTGCTGATCGGCGCCCGCTTGCTCCAGGGCGTCGGCGTGGCCGTGATGATTCCGCAGGTCCTGGCGACCATGCACGTCACCTTCGAAGGCCACAACCGCAGCAAGGCGTTCGGCCTGTACGGGGCCGTCCTGGCCATCGCCAACGTCCTGGGCCCGGTCCTGGGCGGCGTGCTCACCCAGGCCGACCTGTTCGGGCTGTCCTGGCGGCCGATCTTCCTGATCAATGTGCCCGTCGGGCTGGCCGTACTCCTGCTGGGACGCAAGTTCATCCCCGAATCGACCGTCCGCAAGGCCGACCGGCTCGACCTGGGCGGCATGCTGCTGTCCGGCCTGGCCATCGTCCTGATCCTCTTCCCGCTCACCGAGGGCCACGCCCACGGATGGCCGCTGTGGTGCTTCGCCATGCTCGCCGCCGGCCTCCTTGGCCTCGGTGTCTTCCTGCGCCAGCAGTGGCGCAGGCAGGACAACGCCCCGCTGGTGGCCCTGTCCCTCTTCCGGGTCAGGCAGTTCTCCGGGGGCATGGCCGCGGACCTGATGCACGGGCTGCTGTGCGGCCTGTTCTTCATGACCTGGACGCTGTACCTGCAACGCGGACTCGGCTTGAGCCCGCTTGAGGCAGCAGTGGCCTTCGTACTGCTCTCGGTGGGAGAACTGGGCGGCGCGACCATCGCGGCGAGGACCGGCGGACGTTTCGCCCGCCGTCTGCCGCAGGCCGGAGCCCTCATCGCGACTGCTGCGATGATCGCCTACGGGCTCCAGATCGGCAGCCACCAGGCCGACCTGAGCCTGCTGGCGATGACCGTTCCGGTGGTGCTGGTCGGCTTCGGCCTGGGCATGGTCTCCGGCCCGCTCGCCGATTTGTCGCTGGCCAGGGTCCCGCACGAGGACGCCGGCTCGGCCTCGGGCCTGTTCAACACCGCCATTCACCTGGGCATCGCGCTGGGCACCGCGCTGACCGCCGTGGTGTTCTTCGCCATCACCGGCGGGTCGCCCGACGGGGCGGTCAACCGCGACGCGTTCGTCACCGTGCTGTGGTGGGTCTGCGGCCTCCTCGCCCTGATGTGGGCCCTGATGTTCTGCCTGCCCAAGCGAGCAGACAGCCCGACCGACTGAGCCACATCCCAGGGGCGGCGGCACCCGGCACCGCCGTCCCCGGCCCGCCTGTCCTCCAATCACGAGTTCCGCCGTGCCTCCTTCTTCCACGCTCGGCACCGAGCCGCATCACGCCGCACAGCCCCCGGCTCACGGCCTGCCGGGCCGGCTGTGGAAAATGACCGCGCCGCCCGGATCGCCGTCGTGGTTCTCCTGGTTGCCGCGCTCATGGACATCCTCGACCAGTCGGTCGTCCTGACCGCCCTGCCCACGATCCAGTCATCGACGGCGCCGGACCGGCCGCGGCGCAGTGACTGACCTCCGGGTTCTCGCTGACCGTCGCGTCGGACTGATCACCGGCGGACGGCTCGGCGACATACCCGGCCGACGCACGCTCTTCCTTTCAGTGCCGGATCACCCCCGGGGCGCAGGGCGTGGCACCGGCAGGCCGAGCAGCACGGGCCTGCCAGCCGTCGCCCCGTCGATCTGCCTGATCTTGGCTTCGGCCCCGGCGAGGCTGACGCGGAGGCCCTCGATCTCGCCGAGCCATCCTTCGTGCTCGGCTTCGGTGATCCGGTCCAGGAGGTTGTCACGGATCTCCACGAGTCGGCCGCGCTGGGCGGGGTCTGGGCACAGGAGGGAGCAGCGGACGCAGACTTCTCTGAACTTGGGGCCGGTCTGTCCCGAGCCTCTGATCCGTAGCTTCTGAAACCGAATTGGTGACGCCCGAGGGTCGCAGCGAGATGTTCCGGAGAGCGAGAGCCCGCTCCGTCTGCCGCCTCAGTACTGTGACTTCGCATGACCGACACCGAGATCGAGATCACCCCAGGCCTGGTCCGTGACCTGCTGCAGGAGCAACATCCAGACCTTGCCGGGCTGGCCATCCGCGAGGTGGCGGGCGGCTGGGGCAACCAAATGTGGCGCCTCGGGAACGAGTTGGCCGTGCGCATGCAGCGCATGGATCCCACCCCGGAGCTCCAGCTCAAGGAACGGCGGTGGCTCCCCGTGCTGGCCCCACGCCTGCCGCTCCCGGTGCCGACCCCCGTGCGGTTCGGCGAACCGTCCGAGCGCTTCCCCAAGCACTGGACCGTGATGACGTGGGTTCCCGGCGAGCCGCTGGACCACGGCTCGATCAGCCGCGGCGCCCACGCGGCCGACACGCTAGCGGGCTTCCTCCGGGCACTCCATGTGGAGGCGCCCCCCGAGGCACCGATCGCTACGGACCGCGGCGGCCATCCCAGGAATTGCACGGAGGGCTTCGAGAACTTCTTCCAGGCCGTTGCCCCGGGCGACATCGCTGCCGACGTCCGGGCCGTCTGGGACGACGCCGTTGCGGCCCAAGCGTGGGCAGGCCCGCGGGTGTGGGTGCACGGCGACCTCCATCCCGCGAACGTCGTTGTCTCGGACGGAACGCTCTCCGGCATCGTCGACTTCGGCGACATGTTCGCCGGCGATCCAGCGTGGGACCTCGCCGCCGCATGGGTGCTACTGCCCGTGGGCATGGCCTCACGGTTTTTCGACGTGTACGCGCATGCAGACGAGGCGTCGATCCGGCGCGCCCGCGGGTTGGCTGCTATGAAGAGCCTGTTCCTGATGCTCATGGGGCAGAACGGAGATCGGGGCCTTCCCGGCGGCAAGCTGCACTGGGGACCTGCAGGCCGGGCGGCACTTGATCGTGTTCTGAAGGGCGTTTGACGCACGCTTCTTCAAGAAAGTCCTCTCGAAACCCACGTGTTGTGCCACGCACTTCTGAGAGACGCCCCGCATGGATCTCACGCCCGATCGGGCCGCATTGGCGGTAGAACGTCACGGCTGCCCGAACTATGACGCACGCCCGCTGGCTCCGCCTGCCGCACCCGCGGCGGGAAGACCGCCGCGAAGTACCACACCCCCCGCTTCGTCCTCGTCCCCGCGGACCGCCACCCCGGCCGCGCATGGAAGCAGGGTGCGGTACTCGCGGTCGTGCCCGCGCCCCGGACCGAGCGGCCGGTCCGGATCGGGTACTCGGGGAGGTCGACCGCCCGCACCAGGAGCTGGCGAGCCAGCTCGAAGCCCTTTACCGGGCGGAGTGCCACAAGGTCTTCAAGGAGCAGATCAGCACCCGCGTAAAGATCCGGCCCGAGCTGGAGAAGGCGCTCACCCTGGCCCACCAGTTCAAGGAGGCCGCCCCCGAGACGCCTGTCATCCTCACGGTGCACGAGCTCAAGCGCCTTGCAAGGAACGCAGCCGAGCTGATGACCTTGTCCGCCGAGCTCCAAGCCAGCGGCATCCAGCTCGAACTCCTCACCAGCCCGCTCACCGGCATCTACGACCCCAACGGCATGGGCGCCATGTTCTTCGCCGTCCTGGCCGTCGCCGGGCAGATCGAGCGGAACTACATCCGGGAGAAGACCGTCGAAGGCCAGGTGATCGCCGTGTCCAAGGGCAACCACGGGGGACGCCCGAAGGTCATCGACGACGATATGCTCACCTTCGCCGTCGCGCTCAAGGACAAGGGTGTCGCCGTCCCCGAAATCGCGAAGAAGCTGACCATCAAGGTCGGGAAGAACGCGGGCAAGTCCCCGTCGGTCGCCCCGCTCTACCGGGCGCTCGCGGAAGCCGAGGCCGCCGCGGCGGATGACGGCCTGCCCCTGCGGCCCAAGCCCGTACGCATCCGCCGGCCCGAGGACCCGCTCACCTCCAAGGAGATCGACCTCCGCGAACGGCTCCAGGCCCAGCACCACCCGAACGCCGAGATGCGGTAGGCCCGCCCACGACCTGCCCCGATCCCGTGGTCACCGGCTTAGCGTTAACCGCTGTACCGCTGTCCCCCCCCAATGCCGCGGTAGGCGTCTCCCTGGGGAAATCCGCTACCGGCTGCTTTCCATACCCCGTGCCGACGGTATGACGAGTAGCTTGCCGGTGGTACGCCGAGCCTCGAGATCGCGGTGAGCTTGGGCGACCTCGGCGAGCGGGTAGCGGGCCGTCACGGTGGTCTCAAGCGCCTTGGTGCGCACCAGTTCAAGCACGTCGGCGGCGCGTCGGAGCAGCTCGGACCGATCGGCGATGAAGTGCCCGAGGCTTGGCCGGATCAGGGTCAGCGAACCGCCCTGGGCGAGCCGGATGGGGTCGAAGGGTGGCACTGCACCACTCGCGGCGCCGAAGAGCACCAGGTGGCCGCGGGTTCGCAGGCTGGCGAGGCTCGCATCGAAGGTGTCCCTGCCGACGCCGTCGAAGACGACAGGCAGGCCTTGGCCGCCATGGAGCCGCTTCACCTCGGCCGCGAGATCGTCCACTGCCGAGTAGAGGATCACCTCGGCGGCCCCGGCGCGCCGCGCCAGCTGGGCCTTCTCCGGTGTCGAGGTTGTGCCGATCACCCTGCCGCCGAGATGGGTGATGAGCTGGGTCAGCACAAGCCCCATGCCGCCGGCAGCAGCGTGCACGAGCACCGTGTCGCCCGGCTGGACCGGGTAGGCGTCCTTCACGAGGTAGTGCGCCGTCATGCCCTGCAGCAGCACGGCGGCGGCGGCCTCGAAGTCGACGCCGTCGGGCAGGGGCACGAGCCGGGAGGAGTCCACGACGGCCTGCTCGGCATAGGTGCCGGGAATATCCACCCAGCCGACCCGGTCTCCCACAGCGACGTGGGTGACGCCGGGTCCAACCTCGAGGACCGTGCCCGCGCCCTCAGTGCCAGGGATGAAGGGCAGCGGGAGGGTGTACCGGCCCTGGCGGTGGTATACGTCGAGGAAGTTGACGCCGGACGCGGCGACCTCCACGACCGCCTGGCCCGGGCCCGGCGTCGGTTGATCAATGTCGACCAATCGCAGCACCTCGGGACCGCCCACTTCGGAAACCTGAATCGCTCGCATGACCCCTCCTGAAACGGCAAACTTCCCTCACCAACTCCACTCGTGGCGATCCTATTTCCGCTCGCGGTGAGGTGTCGTAGCCGTCACGTTCAGGTCAGCGACATGCGGGCCGGCGTCGACCGCGACAACATCCACGTCGACACCGCGAGCGGTGCGAAGGCATCCCGCCCGAAGCTCGACCTCGTGATGCAGCTGCTGCGCGAGAGCGACACCCTGAAGGCCACCCGGCTCGACCGCCTGTCCCGCTCTGTGCTGAGACGGGGTCTCCGCCCAAGCGCCGCAGCGTTCTGACCGTCCGGCACTGGACGCCCGTCACGATCGAGGAGTGGATCAGCGAGGTCCGGCCCGGGATGCGGCACTCGACCAGCCGGGCCCTGTGGCCGTCCGAGCGCGGCCCGCGGGTCGGGGTCCAGCGGCTGGACTCCCGCTTCGCCGCCTACCGGGACGCCATCGGCCTGGATCCCGCCCTGGAGTTTCACTCGCTGCGCAGGTCCTACATCACGCACCTGATCGAGGACGGCCACGACCCGCTCTGTTCGTCCAGCAGCAGGTCGGCCACGACCACGCTTCCACCACCGCGATCTACACCTGCGTCTCCTCCGACTTCCGCACCCGCTCCCTGCGTCGCGTCCTGGACGCCACCATCGAGGCCGCTCTGCGGCAGGGCCCCTGCGGGCGCGGGTCGCCGGCGCCCTCGTCCTCCTCTAAGCGCAAGCTGTCAGCCGCATCGTCCGCCTCACCATCGACGATGTCATCGACGACGAGACCGTCGTCACCGTCCGGCTGGGAGAACCGCCGTCCCCGCTGCCGAAGCCCGTCGCCGACCTGATGCGGGCCTACATGCAGTCTCGCCGGCACCTGCCCTACGCCAGCAGCAGGAGTTCACAGTGGCTCTTACCCGGCCGTCAGCTTGGACAGCCAATGAACCCGGTCAGCCTGCAAGCCCAGCTGCGCGAGATCGGCGTCCCTCCGCAGCGCAGCAAAACCTCCGCGATCCGTCAGCTCGTCCTCCAAGCCCCGGCCCGCGTCATCGCGAAAGCACTCGGCTACCACGACAAGACCGCCACCGTCTGGTCACTGGGGCCGGGGGAACCTGGAGCCGATACGCCCCCGGTGACCACACACGGTGCGTTGTCGCGCCGCTCCAGCTGGCATGCCTCGTCACTCGGGAAACGTGAAGCCCAGTTCGCGCAGGCGGGGCAGGCAGGCTTCGAGGCACTGCTCCACCGACGCAGCATCGGTACGCACGAGGATGTCGTCACGCAACGGGGCGCCACTGGCCACGAACGTCCAGGGCTTCCGCCTCTCTGCCATCCGCTCAGTATCAGCCTTGAACAGCACGGTTATGCCCTGTTCGGCCAGCGCCTCCATGATCGCGACGATGTCCACCGGTGACCCCTCCAGAAGTGGCTCGAACACACCACGGTGAACCTATCCGTCCGAGGACGCACCACGAACACCGGCGTCGCCACCCAGAGTGACCAACGAGAGCCATCGGAGCTGGAACACGCGACACCTCAACCTGCGGACCTACCAGTCAAGCGCCCCCGGGTGATCCGCATGCCGTCGGGCAGAGGTGGGAATAGCCCAGGTACTCATGTCCGCAGAGTGAGCATTCCTGGGGGGAATCATGACGGGTGACCGTCACGACGCGGCCGGCCCGGCTCGCCGCATCCGGCGCGAGAAGATGACGGCTTGGTACGGCCGCAATGCGCTGTGGGTCGTCATAGGCGGCTTTTTGCTGCTGATGGCGGTGTTCTTCCTGATTGCGCTCACCAACAGCCCCGGCGGTGGCGAGCCGTGCCCGGCCGACAAGGTCTGCAATTTCGTCCGTTGATCTTGCCGAACCGGCCAAGCGAACCCGACCAGCTTGCTGGGCCCCCTCCGTGACCTCGGTGTCCCGGCCCAACGAGCACGGACCTCCGCCATTCGGCACCTCGTCCTCCAGGCCCCCCGCGCCGGTCATCGCCAAGGCCCTCGGCTATCACGACGAAACCGCCACCCGGCTCGTCACCGAGGCCGGTGGCACCTGGAGCCGATACGCCCCCGGTGACCACGAGCGGTGACACGTGAGCACTCACGCTGAGTCGGCTGAGCCTCGCTTGTCCTCAACGTGGACGACGTGAAGTTCTATGCCATCCCGATGGCGCTTGGAGCGTCCGAACAGCCCCACAGCGCTCTCCGACTGATCTTGAGGCTCATCAGGGCCGACATAGGTAAAGACGTCGTTGGGGTGCCCGGTGACGACCCATCCCTCGGCGTCCTGGAGGTCGATCACCCCAAACCTCCTGCCGGGTTTCGGTGCACGGGCCGGATAGGTGAGATTCGGCGGAGGTTCCGAAACCCCCGGTGGACACGGGCCGGGGTGAACCGTGCGGGCTCGGCCGGCCTCTCCCAGGGGCGGCGGAGATCCGCCGCGGCTTCGCGGGGTGAGCCGGAGCTGGGTGTGGGCGGCGATCAAGAACCACGTCCAGCGGTCTCCGACATCGGGGGTGCGGAGCTTCGGGGGGTCCAGCCCAGGGTCTGCTTCATCAGCCGGAAGGCGTGTTCCAGGTCGAAGCGCCGCAGGCATGCCTGCCGGCGCACGTCGACGTCCTCGCCGCTCAGGCCGGTGGCCGACGACCACAGCCAGAGCGGCAACGGGTCTCCGCCGGGAAGGCGGTCGACCTGGAGGCGGATCAACGTGCCTTCGATGGCCGGGAGTTCGCCGGTGTGGTCGATTAGCGCGGAGCGAGTGGTCAGGCGGGGGTGGATGCGGTCGGTTGTCGCGTGCCTGCGGACCGACTTGGCCGCACCCCGGCCGCTGCCTGCGGACTCCGAACCTCCCCTACTCCTCCGTCGTGCCGCCGGGGCCATCGACGCCCGCCGAAAAACAGGTCAGGGCGCTGCCCGGCGCAGGGACAGGGCGAAGGCGCAGCTGGTGACGGTGAGGACGATGATCGGTGGCGGTGGCAGGAAGAGGGCGGATATCGCCAGGCCAACGAGTGAGGTGGCGAGGAGTGTCCACCCGAAGGCGGTGCGTCGTTCGATCAAGGTCGGGGAGTGCTGGGCGGCGAACAGAGCGAGGAGGGCGCAGGAGATGACGAACAGGGCCATGGCGGCACTCATGCCGTGGACGACATCGAGGGTGGTGCGTTCCAGGCCTAGCAGCGTCATGGTCGTTGCCCGCATCGCTGCCGATGAGGTTTCTTGCTGAGGGGTCGGGTTGCCCCAGGCCGCTGCAGCGGCAAGGGCGAGGTGGCCCGTACCCAGAGTCAAGAGGCCGCCGACTCCCACCCTGAAGGGGCGCCGTGGTTCGGGCTTCTGTCTGATGGCTGAGGGGGCGGTCGCGCTCATTGCGGCTCCTTGGGGACGAGTCGGATCATCCTCTACGCATGTAGAGGATGACTGAGCTGCACTCTACATCTGTAGAGGTGGCTGGTGTGGGGTGATGGCATCAGCCCCGTGTGGCGCCGCCGGTGGAGCCGTCCCGTACGTTCCTTCCGACGCTGAGCCGAGACTTCTGCCGTCGGTGGACCGGCCGGGTCCCGGCGCTCCCTGCCGGTTCCGGAGTCACCGATGAGGCAGAGGCGCAGAAGGTCGCGCGCGGTGCGCGGGTTCAGAGAGCTGCTGCCGACGGGCATCGCCGGGACACTCGTCGTGGACATGGACACCGGCCCCGCCCGGTGCCCCGCCTGAGGCGTTGGTGGGGGAGCAGGACGGGGCCCCGGGACGGGGGGGCGTCCCAGGGCCAAGGCGTCGTGGTCACCGCAGGGGGGAGCGGTCGTGCACTGACGCGACGATATGGATAAACGATTCATCAGAGCGTCGGTCACGGCCCGACAGGCATCGGAACGGGCCGGAGTTGGCGTAGGAGCGGTTTTGGCGGGTACCTGCGATCGGGTACGACGCAGGCGCTATTCGTGGGAGGTACTGATGGGCAAGCTGGGAGACATGGCCGACAAGGCCAAGGAGATGGCCAAGGGCCACCCGGACCAGGCTGACAAGGGTGTCGCGGAAGCCGAGCGGCTGGTCGATGAGCGTACGGGTGACAAGTACGACGCCCAGACCGACAAGGCCGCCGATGCCGCCCGCAGTTCCTACGGCACCGATACGCCGGAGCGCTGACCTCACCCTCGGCATCCGTGGCCCCCGGCACTTTCCTGCCGGGGCCACGTCGTACCCGCGCCGTGGCCGACGAGCCGTGGCTCCGCTGCGAAGGTCAGGTCGCCAGCCCATGTTGACGCCGGGCCGCGCAACCCAGTCATGCGAGCTGGCACCGGGTACCCCCGAGCAGGCCCAGGGGTGGGACGGGGGTCTGCCAGACGATGCGGCCTTGATCTCCACGCTGTCGACCAGAGGGTGTTTAGCCCTGATCTGCGTGGTCTCGACGGCGGCTACCGCCAGCACCTCGTGAACACGCTGCCACCCTGGACATCGACATGCACATCATGCGCCGCGACCCCACCACCAGAGGATCCACCGTCCTACCCCGCCGGTGACCCGTCGAACGAACCCGGGGCCGGCTCATGAATCCCCGCCGCCTGGCCCGCGACTACGAAGCCCATTCACACCGCTCCGAAGCCAGATCCACCTCGCGATGATCAACCTCATGACCCGCATACTCACCTCCGAATCCACCCCCACATGGCGCGGTCTAAGAAGTCATCTCATTTGGCTTTCGCGGGTAGGCTGTTGGTCATGGTGGGGATCGTTGAGCGTCTGGTGCCGGACGAGTTGTGGGTGCTGTTCCAGCGGGTGGTGCCGGAGGCGCCGTCGCGGCCCCAAGGCGGTGGGCGGCGCCGGCACGGTGACCGTGAAGTACTGGCCGCGATCGTGTTCGTGGCCACGTCGGGTTGTACCTGGCAGCAGCTGCCCACGGCGTCGTTCGGCCCCTCGGGGGCGACAGCCCACCGACGGTTCTCCGAGTGGAGCAAGGCCCGGGTCTGGGCCAAGCTCCACCGACTGGTCCTCGACGAACTCGGCGCCCGCGGCCAGCTCGACTGGTCCCGCTGCGCGATCGACTCGGTGAACATGAGGGCCTTGAAAAGGGGGATCTGACAGGTCCGAACCCTGTCGATCGGGACAAGTTCGGCTCGAAGAGCCACTTGATCACCGAGCGGACCGGTCTGCCCCTGTCCGTCGCAATCTCCGGCGCCAACCTGCACGACAGCCACGCCCTCGAGCCCCTCGTCCGCGGCATACCCCCCATCCGATCCCGCCGCGGACGCCGCGGACGCCGACGACTCAAGCCCGGCAAGCTCCACGCGGACAACGGCTACGACTACGCCCACCTGCGACGATGGTTACGCGGACGTGGCATCAAGCACCGCATCGCCCGCAGAGGCATCGAGTCCTCACAACGCTCGGCCGCCACAGATGGGTCGTCGAAAGGACCATGTCCTGGCTCGCCGGCTGCCGACGACTCCACCGCCGCTACGACCGCAAAGCCGAGCACTTCCTCGCCTTCACCAGCCTCGCCCGCACCCTCATCTGCTACCGCCGACTGGCCAAATGAGATGACGCCTTAGCCCGGACGTGGGCGGAGTCGCGGACGGCGCGGGAGAGGTCGAGGAGGCCGGCGTCGTCCAAGCGGTGCAGGATCTCCTCGTGGAGCCGGCCCCACAGGGCATGACCTCAGCCTCCGGGGAAAGGAGACTCACGTTGCCCACCCCGAGCGAGAGGAGTCCACCAATGGCAGCCGACGACATGGGGCACGCCGAGGACGCGTGGTGGCGGTCCGCGGTGGTCTACCAGGTCTATCCGCGCAGCTTTGCCGACTCCGACGGTGACGGCGTCGGCGACCTGGACGGCCTCACCGGACGCCTGGACCATCTGTCCGGGCTCGGCGTCGACGTGCTTTGGCTGTCGCCCGTCAACCCGTCCCCGCAGGCCGACAACGGGTACGACATCAGCGATTACCAGGACATCGACCCCGTCTTCGGTGACCTGGCGGCCTTCGACCGGCTGCTGGGCGCCGTGCACGAGCGCGGAATGAAACTCGTCATGGACCTGGTCGTCAACCACACCTCCGACGAGCATCCGTGGTTCCAGGAGTCACGCGACCCGGCGAGCCCGAAGCGCGACTGGTACTGGTGGCGTCCGCCACGTGAGGGACGCGAACCCAACAACTGGGGCTCCTTCTTCTCCGGTTCCGCCTGGGAGCTGGACGCGGCGAGCGACGCGTACTACCTCCATCTCTTCTCGCCGAAGCAGCCCGACCTCAACTGGGAGAACCCCCGGATGCGTCGGGCCGTGTACGCGATGATGCGCTGGTGGCTGGACCGGGGCGTGGACGGCTTCCGGATGGACGTCGTCAACCTCATCTCCAAGGACCCCGCCCTCCCCGACGGCGAGGTGCACGAACAGGGGCCGTACGGCGACGGCTCGCCCTACTTCGTCTGCGGACCCCGCATACACGACTACCTTCAGGAGATGCACCGCGAGGTGATCGCCCGGTACCCGGGCCGGCTGCTGACCGTCGGGGAGATGCCCGGGGTGACGGTCGAGCAGGCCCGTCTGTTCACCGACCCCGCGCGTGCCGAGCTCGACATGGTCTTCCAGTTCGAGCACGTAGGACTCGACCACGGGCGGGGCAAGTTCGATCCCCGCCCGCTGCGGCTCACCGACCTCAAGGCCTCGCTCGGCCGCTGGCAGTCCGGCCTCGCCGACGTCGGGTGGAACAGCCTGTACTGGAACAACCACGACCAGCCCCGGGTGGTCTCTCGGTTCGGTGACGACGGACCGAGCCACCGGACCCGGTCCGCGACGATGCTCGCGACCGTGCTCCACCTGCACCGGGGCACGCCGTACGTCTACCAGGGCGAGGAACTCGGCATGGCCAACGCGCCCTTGCGCACCATCGAGGACTTCAGGGACATCGAGTCCCTGAACCACTACACGGAGGCGCTGCGCGCGGGGGCGGAACCCGAAGACGTCCTCCCGGGACTACGGGCGATGGGCCGCGACAACGCCCGTACACCCATGCAGTGGGACGCGTCCCCGCATGCGGGGTTCACCACAGGCACCCCGTGGATCCCCGTCAACCCGGACCACACCGAGGTCAACGCCGAAGCGGCCCTCGCGGATTCCGACTCCGTCTACCACCACTACCGTCGGCTGATCGCCCTCCGGCACCAGGAACCGGCCGTCGTGCACGGCGACTTCACGATGCTGCTGCCGGACGACGAGCGGATCTACGCGTTCACCCGCCGGTACGGCCGCACGGTGCTCTTGGTCGTCGGGAACTTCACCGGCGACACGGCCTCCGCCGTGATGCCCGCCGGATGGGACGGCGCCGAACTCGTCCTGGGCAACGGTCCGTCGGTCCCCCCGCGGCCCGGCCGACTGGTGCTTGCCCCGTGGGAGGCGCGGGTGCACCGGCGCAATGACTGAGCCGAGCGGGCGGGGACGGCGACCGATGATTCCTCCGGTGCCGGGTACGCGTATCTCATGACCGTCTATGGATTCCACGCCTCCCATGAACAGGTACCTCCCGCCGACCTGCTGGCAGCCGTCGTGCGCGCGGAAGGCGCGGGCTTCACCGCCGCGATGTGTTCGGACCACTTCTCACCGTGGAGCGTCCGGCAGGGTGAGTCCGGCTTCGCCTGGTCCTGGCTCGGCGCGGCGCTCCAGGCCACCGACAGGATCCCCTTCGGAGTGGTGAACGCCCCGGGCCAGCGCTACCATCCGGCGATCGTCGCGCAGGCGATCGGCAGCCTCGCCGCGATGTACCCAGGTCGCTTCTGGGCGGCACTGGGAAGCGGTGAGGCGTCCAACGAGCACATAACCGGCGACCGTTGGCCGCGTAAGGACGTCCGGAACGCGAGGCTGCGCGAGTGCGTCGACATCATCCGGGCGCTGCTGCGCGGCGAGGAGGTGAGCCACGACGCGCTGGTGACCGTGGACCGGGCCAGGTTGTGGACCCGTCCGGAGACGCTGCCACCGTTGGTGGGAGCCGCCTGCAGTGAGGCGACCGCGCGGTGGTGCGCGGAGTGGGCGGACGGCCTGATCACGGTGAACGCGCCGCGCGAGACACTGCGCCGGATCGTGGACGCCTACCGTTCGGCGGGCGGCGTCGGCCGGCTGCACCTCCAGGTGCACCTCAGCTGGGCCCCCGACCTGGAAACCGCCCGGGAACTCGCCCACGACCAGTGGCGCACCAACGTGCACGGGCCGCCGGCGAGCTGGGACCTCGACTCTGCCGAGCTGTTCGACAACGTCAGCGAGCACGTCTCTCCGGACAGGGTCGCGGAGTCCGTCAACATCTCCAACGATCTCGGTCGGCACGCGGCCTGGCTCCAGGAGTACGCCGACCTCGGCTTCGACGCCGTCATGCTGCATCACGTCGGCAAGGAGCAGAGCGCCTTCATCGACGCGTTCGGCGCGAAGGTGCTGCCGCAGCTGGATGTCACCCGGCCCCCGGCCGCCGTCGCGGAGGGTGTCCGATGAGGCTGACCCGCACCTCCGACCTGTGGTGGAAGAACGCGGTCGTCTACTGCCTGGACGTGGAGACGTACCAGGACTCCGACGGCGACGGCACCGGCGACTTCGCGGGCCTGACACAGCGCATCGACCACTTGGTGCGCCTCGGCGTCACCTGCGTGTGGCTGATGCCGTTCTACCCGACGCGGGAGCGCGACGACGGCTACGACATCACCGACTTCTACGCCGTCGATCCCCGGCTCGGCACGCTGGGCGACTTCACCGAGTTCGTGCGCACCGCCCGCGACCGGGGCATCCGGGTCATCGCCGACCTGGTCGTCAACCACACCTCCGACCACCATCCGTGGTTCCAGGACGCCCGCTCCAGCCGCACGTCGAAGTACCGCGACTGGTACGTCTGGTGCGACAGCCCGCCGGAGGACGGCCCCGAGGGTGTGGTCTTCCCCGACGTGGAGAAGAGCGTGTGGGAGCACGACGAGACCACCGAGCAGTACTACCTGCACCGGTTCTACAAGCAGCAGCCCGACCTCAACGTCGCCAACCCGGCGGTCCGTGACGAGATAGCGCGCATCATGGGCTTCTGGACGCAGCTCGGACTGTCGGGATTCCGGGTCGACGCGGTGCCGTTCCTACTGGAGACCGACGGCCAGCAGGACGCGGACCAGCTGCCCGACCCGCACGAGTACCTCGCCGACCTGCGGGCCTTCCTCGGACGTCGCAGCGGTGACGCGGTGCTGCTGGGCGAGGTGAACCTGCCCTACCCGGACACCGCGAAGTTCTTCGGCGACCCGGAGTCCTCCCGCGGTGACGAGCTGACCATGTGCTTCGACTTCATAGGTATGCAGCAGATGTACCTGTCGATGGCGCGGGGCGAGGCGGCCCCGCTGGCGGCGGCTCTCCGGGAGCGCCCCGCGGCGCCCCGCGACGCGCACTGGGCGACGTTCGTCCGCAACCACGACGAGCTCACGCTCGACAAACTCGACGACGACGAGCGAGCCGAGGTGTTCGCCGCCTTCGGCCCCGACAAGGACATGCAGCTCTACGACCGGGGCCTGCGCCGTCGCCTGCCGCCGATGGTCGACGGCGACCGGCGGCGCGTGGAACTGGCCTACAGCCTGCTCTTCTCCCTGCCCGGCACACCGGTGCTGTTCTACGGCGAGGAGATAGGCATGGGCGAGAACCTCACCGCCGAGGGCCGGCAGGCCGTCCGCACCCCGATGCAGTGGACGCCCGACAAGCATGGCGGTTTCACCGCGGGGGAGGGAGTGGAGCTGCCCAATCCCGTCGTGACGGGTGCGTTCGGCCCGACGAAGGTCAACGCGCACGACCAGGCGCACGACCCGGCTTCGCCGCTGGGTCGGATGCGGACGCTGATCGAACGCTACCGGGAGACCCCCGAGCTGGCCTGGGGCGACTACCGGGTCATCGACGCGGACGATCCGGGCGTGCTGGTCCACCTCAGTTCGCTGGAGGGCGGCGCGGTGCTCGTGCTGCACAATTTCTCCGAGCGATCCGTCACCGCCTCCGTCGAGGTCCCGGGACTGAGGGGCGGCCGGCTGCTCACCGATGTCTTCAACGGTGACACCCTCAAGTCGGCGGCCGCCGGCCTCGTCGATGTCACGCTGGACCCGTACGGCTACCGGTGGCTGAGGGTCAACACCCCCCTTGACGACCCGGATCGGGCGACAGCGGTGTGATCCGACGCGCGCGAGGTGCCCGGCCGCACGGATGGGCCGGGCACCTCGCGCGATGGTCGTCCCGCCGAGACTGCTGCCGGGGTTTTCAGCGTTCTGCCTGAGGGGCGGCGGCTGCTGGGATCATTGGCGGGGTAAGTGCTCTCCTAAAGCCCTGTGATGTCTCGCCCGTGTCGGCACTCGGGAGCAGAACGATGGAACCGACCGACGACGCGCACCCGCCCCCTGGCTGACCTGCTTCCGCTGAAGATCCTGCGCGGGGACATCCCCGCGATGCACACCGCCGCCCGCGCGTTCGAGGCCCGTTGGGGCCTCACCGCCATGTCGCCGCTCGGGCGGACCGCGCACCGACGGCCGGTCACCGGCGAGGCCGAGCAGGCCGCCCGCGCCCCGGCGCCATCGAAGGCCGCGCCCGGGCTGGCTGGCGCGCCTCGACCCGGGCCCTGGAGCGGGCCCCACGCGCCGCACGCGGCGGCGGCGCCACGGTCGTCCTCACCGTGCTGATCGCGCTCGTGGAGGCGGTGGAGGCCGTCGCCTCCTGGCATCGAGCGCAGGCCTACCAGGCAGGCGAAGGCGCCGTACTGCTGCGGGAAGCAGCCGGCCCGACTGGCAACCTGCCCTCGACCGGGAAGCCGCGCATCGGTCGAGTAGCCCGCGCTGCACACCGTGGCCTGCCCGCCGCTGCGCCCGTTACCGGCGTACGGTTAGGCCGTTTCGTTTGGATCACGGAGTGCGACGGCATCAAGGTGCCGCGTCACCGATCGCGGCAAGGTCGCACGACCCGGGACGTGTGGGGCTCACCGAGGTGATCCCGATGGCCGAGGTTTTCGGAAAGAGCCGGCGACGACCGATGAGGTCCTCCATGATCCACAGTCATAGATCATGATTGGTGCACGGCAGACACGAGGGTGGTCGAAGCGTGCACCGGCCGTACCCGTTGAGCTCCAGACACAAGACACCGAGGAACCGAGATGCGTACCCTGATCAGCTCCGCCTTCGTATCGCTCGACGGCGTCGTGGAGGCCCCCGGCGGCGAGCCCGGCTACCGGAACTCCGGCTGGACCTTCAAGAATGTCGAGTTCCTCCCCGAGGCCTTCGAGATCAAGGGCCGGGAGCAGAGGGAAGCCACCGCGATCCTGCTCGGCCGGACCAGCTACGAGGCGTTCAGCCCGGTGTGGCCCGGCATGGAGGACTTCGCCGATTACAAGGAGATGCCGAAGTACGTGGTGTCCACCACGCTCGCCGAGGACGACCTGGTGTCGAACTGGGGCGACACCACGATCCTGCGATCGCTCGACGAGGTCGCCGCGCTGAAGGAGA
The DNA here is from genome assembly GCF_040651775.1 of Streptomyces sp. NPDC048383. Lineage (NCBI taxonomy): Bacteria > Bacillati > Actinomycetota > Actinomycetes > Kitasatosporales > Streptomycetaceae > Streptomyces > Streptomyces sp. NPDC048383. Next base: position 4,380 of record NZ_JBEZKS010000005.1, on the reverse strand, counting down.
CCGAGGGCGGCCCGATCATCATGCACGGCAGCGCCACCCTGAACAGGGCGCTCTCCGACGCCGGCCTGATCGACCGGTACCACCTGCTCGTCTTCCCGCTGCTGCTCGGTGCGGGCAAGCGCCTCTTCAGCGCCACCGACAAGGACGCGCAGAAGCTGGAGCTCGTCGAGCACGAGGCATACCCCAATGGCCTGCAGCTGAACGTCTTCGACGTCGTCCGCTGACAAGGCTCCCGCGCTCGCCCCCGCCGTCACGGCACTCGTCCCAGTCGGAGCGCGGTGGCTCACCTCGCGGACCGCAGGAAGATGGTCGCTACATGGAGCCCGGGCGGTACACGACCGCGGTCTCTTCGTAGGGGGGCAACGCCGCGCCACTGCTTCAGGCGATTTACCACAGTTGTGCTCTGCACGACGAAAGGGCCCAGGTGCCGCCGAAGTTCAAGGTCGATCTGAACGCGGTACCGTAGCCGCGGGATGCGCCCTACGATCACGATCATGCCGATCACATCGCCCATACCCGTCTTGCAGGGAAGCAAGAAGACCGTTCTCCGTTCCGACGACGGGGCGCTGCTTCTGAGCCGCCCTCATGAGGAGCTGCGCATTCCTCTGGCGGCGATCGAACGGGTACGCGCCGAGGGCCGGTCCGTCGCCGTCGAGCTGACCGCCGCGGTCGGGGCGACGCCGGCCGTCCGCCGGGTCGGCGGTGTGAGCGAGGCAGCCGCCAGGGCCTTCGCAGATGCCGTGAACCGCGCCCTGCCCGAGCGTGCCGAAGAGGACGTGGTGGTCGACGGCTCCGGTCTGGTCATCAAGCGCCTCCTGACCGAGTCCCAGGCGGAGCGGAGGCGGCGCGTCTTCAGGCGAGGAGCGCTCGCCGTTGCCCTGGTGATCGTCGCTCTGGCCTTGACCTTCGGGATCCGCGAAGGCGGGATTGAGGGTTTCATGCTGGCAGTCGTCACCATGCTCGGCGGCGCGATCGCAGCAGCGTCCACCGCGGGCGGCGCTGCGGGGTTGTGGTTGGCGTGCAGGGGGTGGTACCTGACCCGGCAGGGCATCACCGTCGAGGCGGAGAACGCCGCTGAGACAAGTGGCGAGCTCCGCAGGTCGGGGACGTACATCTACACGGACACTGCGGGCGTAAGCCGGACCATGGCTATTGGAAGAACCGGTGCCGAGACCATCCAAGTTGCCTATGACCCTCAGGACCCCGCGAGGGTGGTCACCCACCGCTCAGGGCTTCGGACGGTCGTGTACGTCCTCCTCTCCCTGGCCTGCTTGTGCTTCGGCCTTGCCTTCACCTTCGCCTTGATCATGATGCTCATCACAACGTGAAGGTGCCCGCCAAAGGTTGTCCCATGATCCCGCGAGGCTGAGGGTCATGCGGTGTCCGGGTCGGCGCCGACGGCGCCGGACGAGTGAAGCGAACGTCCAAGGTCGCCGGTGAGGATGCGGGGGTGCCGGCGCCACCACCACAGGTCGGGACCGGGCAGCCTGCGGCATTGGTCGAGTGCTTGGCCGTCGTCGTCGATGGTCGCGGCTTTGTACCGGTCGTCCAGAGCTTTGATCTGCGGGGTCCAGAACTGGACGATGTGTTCGTCCAGCAGGATCCACGCCTCGTGCAGCCAGTTTCGGCAGTAGAGGTCGTTGTGTACTCGTAGATGTCCTCGCCGTAGCCGCGCTCGATGGCGCTCACCAGCGCGGCCTACGCGTTCACGGTCGGCTACTGGACGGCCCACGACACCCACAAGGACACCCCGCCCGACCAGGCCGCGGCCGCGCTCGGCCTCAACCCCACCGACACCCGCAAGCTGCTGGCCCGCTACGGCCGCTGGAGTCCCTTTCGCTGACCGGCCGGAAGGATGCGACGGAAACGCCGCGATGTTCTCCGGCGGGGCGCCGGGTGTGCGGCCTCCGTCGCGGCCCCTCTGGCCAAGGCCGCACCCCGCCTACCGCAACGGCGCGATCCCGGTCACCGCTCCCTTGCACACCTGACCGTCCGAAGGGTCACCGGCTGGACCATGCGCCGACCCGACCACCTCACTGACGTTGAACGAAAGGGTCTCGACGAACTGTGCAAGCGGAACCTCACGCTGGCCACGACCGTCGAATACGCACGCCGCCTGGCACTCATGATCCGCGACCGCCGCAGCGAACACCTCGCTCTCGACGTCTGGATCGCTGACGTCCGCCTCGACGGACTTCGCGAACTCCGCACCCTGGCCAACGGCATGCGACGCGACCGAGCAGCCATCCAGGCCGCCCTCACCACGACCTACACGTCCGGAGCAGTCGAGGGCAACGTCACCAGGATCAAGCTCCTGAAGAGACAGATGTACGGCCCCGCCAACTTCGATCTCCTACGACGCCGCATCCTGCTCTCACCATGATCAAGAGGCCGCTACCCCCAAATCAGCGACAGAGCCCAAGAAGTGGACCAGAGCCGACTGGGGTTCAGGCACCGCTTCTGTGGTGCAGCCACGTTTAGTGACCGGATCGTCTCGCGGGTGACCAATCCCGGTGGCGAGAGCGAACCGTTGGTCAGTCCCCAGCCGCGGCTGCCGACCCCTTGCAAAGGAACTGCTTCGCTGCCTCAACCGCTTCCTCGGTGAGTTCCTCGACGGAGACTCCCCAGCTCTCCTCCCAGCCGTCCAAGTTATGCGCGCAGTGGACGAGGGGTTCGAGTTCTACGGGGTAGCCGAGGTCATAGGCGATGTCTGCCCAGATGAGGTGGGTGCCGACTGCGGGATCCAGGGATCCGTCGGCGATCTGACCGGCGATCCAATAGGCCATGGCCCACTTCGCGGCCTGAGGGTCAGCGGGCGGGTGGAAGAGCAGTCCCAACTCCTCCAGCACTTGGTCGAAGAGTGCCGGAGCCTCGGGCTCTTCGCTCCGGAGGAGACCGGCCAGCATGGCGAGGGAGGGACTCTCGACCCCGGCGATCAGCGCGTCCAGTCCAGCCTGGACGAGCCGGTCCGACCCGACGTGCCTGCCGAATGCCCTCTCGCGCGCGATGTGGCTGAGTTGCTTGAGAGCGTCGTCGCGGGTCATCACAGTCTTCTCGATCGGCCATCTGGGAGAAGGAGACTCGCATATTTCCGGACGGTGCTGCCATCGAGTTCCTCGTGCGTGTTCGGTGATCAGTACATGAGAACCCGTTTCCGCAGGAGGGCGAAGCGCGCGACCGAACATCTGGCGCTTGAGCATTTTGATCCTGTTGACATGTCCTTCGACGACGCCTGAGTTCCAGGGCAGGGTCAGGCCGGCGATGACGGCGGCGCGGTCGCGTTCCAACCCTGTGGCGAGGTTGTGGAGGCTGGGAAGGTCGTCCTGTCGGACGGCGTCGAGCCAGGCGGGCAGCTGTTCGCCCTGGCGCTCGGTCAGCATGGTCGCGAACGACCGGACGTGGCGGGTGAGGGCGGCGATCTCGGGGCAGTTGGCTGAGATGTTCTTGAGCTGGAGTCGCTCGGGTTCGGTGAGGGTCTCGGGGCGACGGAGGATCCATCCGGCGACTGAGCGGAGCGAGGGGGGCCGGGCCGCCACCGGACGGGGTGATGTCTGTTTGAGGTGCATGTAGGCACGGACGCGTCCGTGGCTTCCCTGGTATCCGAGGGGGACGATCTCCTCCCGTAGCTTCCAGGCATTGGTGCAGCACTCGCTCCAGCGGTCATCGAGGTAAGGCTTGTACTCGTCCAGGACCGAGGACCGGTTCTGCCGTTGGCCGGTGAAGAGGTTTTCCGGTCGTGCGGCGTCGGCGAAACGCTGGACGGTGCGGTAGGTCATGCCGAGCTGACGTTGGATCGAGCGCCGGTTGTGCCCGGCCCCGAGCAGGGCATGGATCGTGGCGTGCCGGGCTCTGGTGCGATCCGCGTAGCGGCTGCTGGTCGCCCACGGCGAGGTCGCGGGCTCGGCTGCCGGGGCCGGCTCTGTGTCGGACGGACTGTGGGGCAGCGGGAACGAGTACCTGCAGGCAGCGGAGGTGCTCGGAGACGCTTCGCTCGGCGGCCTCGCTGAGGTTGTGCCACAGGTGCCACAGGTGCCACCGGTCGGCGACCTGGAGCGCCTGGGGTGCGCCGATGGCCTGGGTAGCCCCCCGAGGCGGCCGGTGCGGACCCCGAAGGCTGAGGCCTGGAACGCCCGTGTGATCGTAAAGGTGTTGCATTCCTTCGCCCGCGAGGTGATCTTTTGACGACGGTGGCACTGCGTTCTTACGCACTGTTGCCTCGGCAGTACGACGAGCGGAAGGTACTGGTCTCCGTGGGGCCTGGCTCTCTGGCTGATCTGCGCTGATGCCCGTTTTGCCTACAGGTGGGCCGGCCGGGACGTCCCGGCGCCCACGCATCTGCCCTTCGACGCCCTCGTCGTCATCAGCGACCGGGGTGAGGTT